>CAZLDG010000001.1:0-9173 GCA_964558405.1 uncultured Candidatus Thioglobus sp.
GCACGCCTTTCACAGTATTTATAATTATTCGCATAATTTATATTATGTTAAATTATACAAGTAAGTAGCAAAAAAAACCGATTTCAATCAGTATCAACCCCCCTTCTATTGTTGCTACTTTATCAGTACTCTTTTAAGACCGTTTCCAATTGATCCAAAGACAAATGCAGCGTGGTTTCGATGCTAAGCGTTCTGCGAATAGGCTTAAAAGTCATAAGCATGTGGTTGTAGCGAGCGCTCATAGGCATATGAGTATTTAGATTGCGCTCTTTAAGCCATTCAAATCGACCCATGTGGTGAACTAAAAACCGAATGATTGCATAATACTCCCCTTCTTGATTGCCATCAAAACCGCGAAACATTGGGTTTTTTCCGACATAAGACGGTAGTTTGTTCAGCATTGTTGCTTGTTGCTTGGCATCAAGCTGTTGGTAGGAATTTTCAATCAGATCCCACATGTCTAGCACATCTACCGTCCAGCTAACCTTGTCAGGCGTTGGATCGACACGTTCACCAAATAGCATGGAATACTCCCAGTCAATAGCCCAGGTTTGGTCATAGATAATGGCATCGCTAATCAGTTGGGTGTTAATTTCACCATGGTTAATATTTAGCTGCTGGTGAATTTCACTTAATATCAATAAAGACAGTCTTTCGCTATTGCTTATTTTCATCTAAATCTCCCGTTTATAAATAGGTATCTTTTTGAACCATTATAAGCACATTGATTTTAACTCAGGGTTGATTTTTTGCGTTTTTAATACGAGATAAGGGTAATTGATACTTATTTGTTTGGGTTGATATCTTATAGTTCGGGGATAATGATGATATTTACCCGGTAACGATTGATCCAGATTTATGGGCGTAGAGTATTTAACCGATATTATTGTTTTACTATTGGCAGCTGTGATTGCAGTGCCAGTATTTCAATTCTTGCATCTGGGTAGTATTCCTGCCTTTGTGATTGCTGGTGTTATTTTAGGACCTTCGGGCCTGGGTTATATTCAGAACTACGACGAAGTAGCGCATTTGGCTGAGCTGGGCGTGGTGTTTCTACTGTTTATTATCGGCATTGAAATCAACCCCACTCGATTATGGCGCATGAAGTCTTTGGTGCTGGGGATGGGCTCTTTACAAATTCTGCTCACTGGTGTTTTAATTACTCTAATTGCCCATCAGTTATTGTCTATTTCCTGGGAAGTGGCCCTGCTGATTGGTCTGGCATTATCACTCTCTTCAACTGCATTTGTCTTACAGCTTTTGCAAAAAAGAAAGACCTTGTATTCCGCCTATGGAAAGCCCTCGGTAGCAGTCCTGCTGATGCAAGACTTGGCGGTGGTTCCCCTGCTGATTCTGGTTTCTCTGATTGCCACGCCTGAGCTGAGCTTTGCTCAGGATATTTACTTAGCGTTAACAGAGGCGGTGGTTATTCTGGTCTGTATTGTGGTGATTGCCAGATACGTACTCACCCCGCTGTTTAACGCCCTGGTGCGTTACGAAACCCCCGAAATTTTTACGGCGCTCACCCTATTATTGGTACTAGGCGCTTCACTGGCGATGGAGCGTATTGGTCTGTCGATGGCCATGGGTGCGTTTGTTGCTGGACTATTGATTGCTGATTCTTCTTATCGACATCAAATTGTGGCTGAGATTCAACCCTTTAGAGGGTTATTGTTGGCGCTATTTTTCATGGCCATGGGTATGTCGCTTAATCTGGATTACTTCTTGCAGGATCCGCAAATATTCTTGCTGTTAGTATTAGGGTTGATTACGGTGAAATTCTTAGTATTGTGGCCGCTATCACGCTTGTTTGGTATTAAATCCAAGGCCGCACTCTCCAGCGCCATATTATTAGCACAAAGTGGTGAGTTCGCCTTGGTGTTATTTGCCTTGGCTAAGGACTTATCGGTGCTTGATGAAGTGCTATTCCAGCAATTATTGGTATTGGTGCTGATTAGTATGATTGCCACGCCAATTTTGGAGAACATTGCGCACCGTCTATTTAGCAAAAAGTCGGGACATGAGGTTGGTCTGCCTACCATAGAGACAGATTTGCAAGACTCTAAGGCGATTATTCTGGCTGGTTTTGGGCGTATGGGTCATCGCATTGGTCATATTCTAGAATCCATGGGTGTTCCTTATGTGGCGGTTGATAACAATACCTCGGTAGTGGAATATGAGCGTAATAACGCCAAATCGGTGTATTTTGGCGATGCCTCTCGTCCCGAGGTTCTGCGCGCAGCAGGCGCGGCTGAGGCGCCATTGATTATTGTCTCTACCGGTGGTATTGAAGCTACTGAGAAAATTGTTTCTTCGATTCATTCAGCCTTTCCAGAGGTGCCAATCTTTGCGCGTGGGCACGACATTGCCAAATGTCGAGAGCTTAGTGAGTTGGGTGCGCGTTTCACTGTTTCAGAAACCTTTGAGTCCAGTGCCGAGTTGGCACGTGAAGCGCTGCTGTATTTCGGCTCAGAAGACGCAGAGATTGAAAGCGCTCTAGAGCAGTATCGTCAAGATTATTACAAGCCAGAGCGACCTTAAGTTCGATCCATGTCTATTGATTTTTTCAACGTTCATCTGCAGGCGCAAGAGAAAGACTATGAATGCTCAAGTACAGATTCTTTATTAGAAGCAGGACTGCGTCACGGCCTATCAATGCGCTACGAGTGTAATAATGGCACTTGTGGCGCCTGTAAGGCTAAATTGATCTCAGGCAGTACTCAGCAGATTCAACATCATGACTATCACTTATCTAGTGAATCAATCGCAGCAGGCGAGTTGTTAAGCTGTTGTCATGCGCCTAAGTCTGATGTTGTACTAGAGATGGATTTGATTGGTGATGTACGCTCAATTCCCTTGCAGCATATTGAGACCAAAATTAAGCGTATTGAGTTTATTGAGGATATGGCGATTGTCGTATTGCGCACACCACGCTCGCAAACCCTGCAATTTATGGCCGGGCAAGATGTGGAGCTACGCTTTAGTGAGCATATCTCACGCTACCCGCTTGCTTCTTGTCCTTGTCAGGGCATGGAATTAGAATTCCATATTCGCCACCTAGAAGATGATTTGTTTGCTCAGGCAATTTTCTCTGGTGAGATTAAAGCCAAAGCCAAAATCGATCTCAGTGGCCCTAAGGGTGTGTTTGTTTTAAAAGAACAAAGTAGCAGACCTATGGTATTTATTGCTTGGGACGGGGGGTTTGCGCCGATTAGAAGCTTGGTAGAGCATGCTTTTTCTCTAGAGATGCCTAACAGCATTAGTTTTTATTGGGCTTATCCACAAACCGATGGGACGCCTTATCTGCACCAGCATGCGCAATCTTGGCAAACTCTATTTGATCAATATCAATATCATCAACTGCCTTGTACGTTTGAGCGTAATCATCAAAATGATTGCCAGCAGGTAGCCAAACAAATCTATCAATCTTTAGAGCCTGAGGATCTTAATCAGAGCGAGGTTTATATTTCAGCACCGGCTGAGATTTTGATTCACTTATCCGAGTTGCTACTAGAAAATGGTTTGGATGAATCGCAACTAATTGGCGCACCTATTTAGTCAAAATTCTTTAAATTTATATTAGGTTTTTTTAATAAATCAAGTGGTAAAAGGCTTGTGGGTTTTTATTAAAAAAAGCTTATATTAACACATCATAAATTCGTCATATTTTGGAGAAAAATGAGGTAAATTTTTTTTATTTTTTTTCAAATCTCTACAGCCCTTTTGTGGCAATAATTTGCGCGATTTTGACACGGTTTTGTTAAAAATTGGCACTTGCAAAAAAAAGCCGAATACACTATATTTAGTTGCAATTTTAATTTGTTAACACTATATCTAGTGTTTCTCGTTTGAGGAGAGAGAATGAATCAAGACATTAAAGTCACCAAGCGCGATGGCAAGCAAGAAGCCATCGATATGGAGAAAATCCATCGTGTCGTGCACTGGGCTTCGCAAGATTTAAATGGCGTCAGCGTATCACAGGTAGAGATCAATGCACAACTGGCATTTTTCGATGGTATTAAGACCGAAGATATTCACGAGACCATTATTAAATCTGCTGCAGATTTAATCTCAACTGATAATCCCGATTATCAATATTTGGCAGCGCGTCTGGCCATCTTCCACTTGCGTAAAAAAGCCTTTAAGAATTTCACCCCACCACCGCTATATGAACACATTCAAAAATATACGGATTTGGGGATTTATGATGCAGATATCTTAAAGAAATATACTCAAGCAGAGATTGAAGAGCTTGATGGTTATATTGATCACTGGCGTGATATGAAGTTCTCATATGCCGCGGTTAAACAGCTAGAGGGTAAATACTTAGTACAAAATCGTGTGACTGGTGAGATTTACGAATCGCCGCAGCAGCTCTATATTTTGGTGGGCATGTGCTTGTTCCAAGAATATGAAGCCGAAGCGCGTATGAGAATTGTCAAGCGTTTTTATGACGCGGTGTCCAACTTCAAGATCTCTCTACCAACGCCAATTATGGCCGGTGTTCGTACCCCAACGCGACAATTCTCTTCCTGTGTACTGATTGAAACCGATGATGATCTAGATTCAATCAGCGCAGCAGCTGGCGCCATTGTGAAATACGTTTCACAACGCGCGGGTATTGGTATTAATGGCGGTAAGATTCGCGCTTTAGGCAGTCCAATTCGCGGTGGTGAAGCCACACATACGGGCTGTATTCCTTTTTTCAAGCATTTCCATACGGCGGTTAAATCTTGTTCTCAAGGTGGTGTGCGCGGTGGTGCCGCCACCCTTTTCTATCCAATTTGGCACCTGGAAGTGAAAGAATTGTTGGTGCTCAAAAACAATGCCGGTACCGATGAGAATCGTATCCGTCACCTAGACTATGGTGTGCAATTTAATGGTTTGATGTATCAGCGCTTTTTGGCTGATGGTGATATTACCTTGTTCTCGCCACATGATGCTCCGGGTCTATACGATGCTTTTTTTGAGGACCAGGCGGAGTTTGAGCGTTTGTATGAACAATATGAGCAAGATGATTCGGTGCGCAAAGAAACCATTAGTGCGCGTGAGCTATTTGCCAAATTTATGCAAGAGCGTGCTAATACCGGTCGTATTTATCTGCAAAATGTGGATCACACCAATACGCATGGCGCCTTTGATCCAAAAGTGGCGCCCGTGCGTCAATCAAACCTATGTATGGAGATTACCCTGCCAACCAAACCTTTGTATTCGGTACAAGATGAAAATGGCGAGGTGGCGTTATGTACGCTCTCAGCGGTTAATTTGGGCGCACTAGACTCATTAGATGAGCTAGAAGATATTACCGATATTATTGTGCGTGCCTTGGACTCACTGCTGGATTATCAAGATTATCCAATTAAAGCGGCTGAGTTGGCCAGTATGAATCGACGCACACTGGGTATTGGCGTGACCAATCTGGCTTATTACCTAGCCAAAAATGACGCCAAATACTCAAATGGATCGGGTAATAATCTGATTCACCAAACTTTCGAAGCCTTACAATACTACGCGCTTAAAGCGTCTAACATTCTGGCCAATGAGAAAGGCGCTTGCCCATCATTTTCTGAGACCCAATACGCCAAGGGTATTTTGCCAATTGACACCTACAAAAAAGACATTGATGAGTTTTGTAATTGCGCTTTAGAACTGGATTGGGAAAGTCTGCGCGCTGATATTCAAAACACCGGCTTGCGTAACTCGACCCTAACCGCACTAATGCCGTGTGAAAGCTCCTCACAGATTTCTAACTCTACCAATGGTATTGAACCACCACGCGGTTTTGTCTCGGTTAAACAGTCTAAGGACGGCATTTTGAAGCAAATTGTGCCGGAGTACGAAAGACTGAAAAATCAATACGAGTTATTATGGGATATTAAAGACAACGAAGGCTATCTGCAGCTTTGCGCGATTATGCAAAAGTTTGTGGATCAGTCGATCTCAACCAATACCCACTATGACCCTTCACAGTTTGAAGGTAACCGCGTACCGATGAAGCTGTTCTTAATGGACATGCTTAAAGCTTATAAGTATGGTGTTAAGACCCTGTACTACCATACAACGCGTGATGGTGCCTCAGACGATTTAGAAGACAAACAAGACGACAACGCCTGTGCTGATGGTGTGTGTAAGCTCTAACTATTAAAGGATTTAATTATGTCATATTCAATTTTTAGTAAGACCATTAGTGACACACTCACTCAGCCAATGTTCTTTGGTAATACGGTTAACGTAGCGCGTTTTGATAAGCAAAAGTTTGAGATGTTTGAAAAACTCACCGAGAAGCAGTTGTCATTTTTCTGGCGCCCTGAAGAGATTGATGTTTCTAAGGATAAGATGGACTTTGCCAAGCTCCTGCCTAATGAGAAGCATATCTTCTTGTCTAATTTGCAATATCAAATCTTGCTAGACTCGGTACAAGGTCGAAGCCCAAATATCGCCTTATTGCCGATTGTTTCTCTACCTGAGGTGGAGAACTGGATTGAAACCTGGTCGTTCTCAGAAACCATTCATTCGCGCTCTTATACTCATATTATTCGCGCCATTGTCAATGAACCAGGCGCGGTATTTGACGATATTATGAAAACCGATGAGATTATTCAGCGTGCTGAGAGTGTCTCTAGACACTATGATGAGCTGATTAAATGCTCTCAAGTTTATCTCACACATGGTCCAGGCAAGCATGTGATCAATGGTGAAGAGGTGAATGTGGATTTGTATTGTCTTAAGCGCCAACTCTATCTCACCCTATTCTCAGTTAATATCCTAGAGGCGATTCGTTTTTATGTGTCTTTTGCCTGCTCGTTTGCTTTTGCCGAGCGCAAGGTGATGGAAGGTAATGCTAAGATTATTAAGATGATTGCCCGTGATGAGGCTCTACACTTAACCTCAACCCAGTATATGCTGAACTTAATGCGTGAGGGTAAGGACGATCCGGATATGGCCAAGATTGCTAAAGAGTGCGAGTCTGAGGTCACTGAAATGTTTAAAGAGGCGTGTCAGCAAGAAAAAGATTGGGCAGATTATCTCTTTAGAGATGGCTCAATGATTGGTCTAAATGCTGAGATTCTAAAACAGTATTTGGAATACATCACCAATGTGCGCATGAAAGCGCTGAACTTGCCACCAATCTTTGATGAGATTTCTAATCCATTGCCATGGATTAACCACTGGCTGGATTCTGATAATGTACAGGTAGCGCCACAAGAGACTGAAATCACCTCTTACTTGGTGAGTGCGATTGACAACTCATTGGAAGAGGCTGATGATGACTTTGGAGACTTTAAACTCTAAAGTAATCCATGTTTAGAATTGATGTTGAAAACATTGGCGGCAAGAATGAGTCATTGTTTGTCTATGGCGAGCACTCAATTCTAACCGAGCTCGAAGAACACAATGTATTGGTGAATTATGCTTGTCGACAAGGACATTGTGGTGCTTGTGTGCTAGAGTTAGTCTCTGGTGAGGTACATCATCAAGACTGCTTAGTTCCCCTATCTCAAGGGGAGATTCTGGCCTGTCGAGCCACGCCTATTAGCGACATTAAAATTCGCTCAAGAGACGGATAGGCTTTGCAAATAATCCAGTACTTCTGACTCATCACCTTCAAAAACCACGCGTGCAGATTTTTTACTGATTTGATAATCATACATCGGATCGTAATAATCTAGCAATAGGGTTTTGACCACGGGGACAAACTGCTCAAAGCTATTGCTACGTTCGAAATGTTGTAGCGCTTCTTCTACTTGGGTTTTAAGCGCTTGGTAGCGCTCTAAGCCTAGGCGTTTTTGAATCTTTTCTAGACTTAGTAACCAGTAATGCGAAAACCGCTGCCAAGCTTGTTCTGCGTCTTGATCAACAAAGTCTTGATACATGTTGTGTACATAAGCATCCATACTCACCTGAATGCGGCGCTCGACACTGGCTTTAAGCAGAATCAAATCGGCTTGTTGGGTTCGACTTTTGAGTGCATCAGGCACGTGTACTGTGCCAATATTAGCGCCCTCGTCTTCAAATACCAAGTGTAAAAACTGTTGTTTTTTAATCAGCTCAATGGCCAAAGCGTTTTCAAAATTGATTTGTGTGGGCTGAGCGGTAGTGGTATTACCAAAGGCCGAACCACGATGATTAGCCAGCCCTTCTAGGTCAATTTTTTTTGTGATTTTATCCAGCAACAAGGTCTTGCCACAACCGGTTTGTCCACCAATCACCAGCGGGGTGATTTGCCCCATAATACGATCGGTTTCATCAATCAAGAAGCGACGCAGGGCTTTGTAGCCACCTTTGATGCGTGGATAATCAATGCCTGAGGCTTCATAAATCCAACGCTGGGTAATTTGTGAGCGAAGACCGCCACGAAAACAATATAGTGCCCCTTGAGGATGGGACTGAATAAAATCTAGCCAGGCCTGAACTCGCGCGGATTTAATCTCACCACTGACCAGTTCGTGACCCAGTTCAATGGCTTTTTCTTGACCTTTTTGCTTATAGCAAGTGCCCACAGCTTCACGTTCTTGATCGCTCATCAGTGGCAAAGAATCGGTATGCGGAAAAGCGCCTTGGGAAAATTCAATCGGTGCACGAGTATCTATCAGTGGCGTGTCGCTGGTAAAGAGTTGAGTGAAATCCTCAATCAGCGTGAGCTCTTTACTCATGGATTTGCACCAATGGCCTATTGGCTTGTGTTGCGTGCATCTCGCCAATTGCGACCAGGTTAAGACCAGCAGCTTGGGTCATTTGTTGGAATTCGGCTTCGGCTTGTTCGGAGACCATCACCAATAGGCCGCCACTGGTTTGTGGGTCGCAAATAATGGATTGCACTTCAGCACTCATTTTTGATAGATGATGACCATAGCTTTCAAAGTTACGCGTCGCACCTCCGGGTGAGCAACCATCGGCCAAATAGTTTTTCACATTGTCTAAAACTGGAACGTTTGAATAGTCAATACTGGCCGAGACGTTTGAACCTAAACAAACCTCACAGAGGTGACCACCTAAGCCAAACCCAGTGACATCGGTAATGGCATTAATACCCTCAATACTGGCCAACTGAGCACCAATATCATTGAGCTGACACATGGTGTCAATAGCCATTTGTTCGTCAGATTTAGAGATTTTTCCCTGTTTTTGCGCCGTGGTTAAAATGCCAATACCCAAAGGCTTGGTTAGGTAAA
>CAZLDG010000001.1:9273-11020 GCA_964558405.1 uncultured Candidatus Thioglobus sp.
CCCTGTTTTTGCGCCGTGGTTAAAATGCCAATACCCAAAGGCTTGGTTAGGTAAATTTTATCCCCTGCCTGAGCCTTGGAGTTTTCTTTAAGATGCTGAATTTTTACTCTGCCGGTTACTGCCAAACCAAAAATTGGCTCAGGAGAATCAATACTATGACCGCCTGCTAGACTCATGCCCGCTGCCTGACAAACGCTACGTCCACCTTCAATTACCTGTTGGCCTACCTCAGCTGGTAATTTATCCAGTGGCCAACCAAAAATGGCGATGGCCATCATTGGTGAACCACCCATGGCGTAAATATCACTAATGGCATTGGTGGCAGCAATACGCCCAAAGGTAAATGGGTCGTCAACAATGGGCATAAAGAAATCGGTGGTGGAGATAATGGCCTCGCCATTGCCTAGGTCATAAACTGCCGCGTCATCACGCGAGGAATTACCCACCAACAAGTTGGGGTCGACTACCTCCTCAAGTGATGAGCTGAGAATGGTGTCTAAAACTTTCGGTGATATCTTACAACCACAGCCTTGGCCATGACTGTATTGCGTCATACGAATAGGCGATGAATAATTCACGGGAATTAGAGTGATTAAGTTAGGTGTTCGTATTCTTTCTCTAAGCGTTGGTAGAGTTGATCAGGAGTAAGATCAGGATGCTCTTCCATCAGATTAAAGGCCACCACGTTGTCTTCTACTGCATCCCATATCTTGATGTATGAGCCGTCTTTATAGCCGTGATCCTGACGGAAACGATTTAGCTGGTTTTTAACCACGTAGCGTTTGTAGAGTTCTTCTACATCCATACCAATAGTTTTGAGCGCTTCAAAGAACAAATTGACCACTAAGTGGAATTTATTCTCGGTATGATCCACGCAAGACTGCGCGGAAGCCGCCACAATTTTCTCAAAGATTTCAACGAGTTTTTCACCATCTGCTTCTTTGTCAGGCTCCATTTCTAAAAAGGCCTCGGCATAACGTGTATCACCAATATGAATACCTTCAGACATAATAAAGTGCCAAATGTCTACCAGCTCAACACGGGCATTGTCCCAATCGTGCTCGCCTTCAATATTTTTCCAATGTTTCCAATTGAATGAATCAATCGCCTCGGCTGCTTCCATATAAATGCAACGATGCCAAGAAATGATACGCCCTTCCTTGGTAGCACCTTCGGTCCAAATCTCGCCATTGGTGTTGTCGTTTAGCTCTTTTTGCAATGCAAACATTTGTTGAATTTGATTCATGAATAAAACCTATAATAATGTGAATTTTTATCCAATAATTATAGTCTAGCAACCTGTGAATAAAGCTCTAATTAATTGTGATTTGGGTGAGTGTTTAAGCCCCGATCCAGACGCTGAGGTCATGCCTTTGATTGACATGGCCAATATCGCTTGTGGCGGGCACGTAGGTGATAAACAGAGCATGAGTAAAACCCTGCGTTTAGCACTTAAGCATCAGGTGAGTATTGGCGTGCATCCCAGCTACAAGGATAGAGAGAATTTTGGCAGAGTTACCCAAGCACTTTCTCTAACAGAATTGTATGATTTGCTTTATCAACAAATTAAGGATTTTCAGCAACTCTGCGAGCAATTAGGTGCACAGCTGAGCTATGTTAAACCTCACGGCGCGCTGTATCATGACATGACGCAGAATCGACAAGTGTTGGAGGTTATTTGTCAGGTTATCCAAGATGTTGATAATAAATTATCCTTAGTGGTTCAAGCTGGCAATGAGACGCATTT
>CAZLDG010000001.1:11120-83776 GCA_964558405.1 uncultured Candidatus Thioglobus sp.
AAGATGTTGATAATAAATTATCCTTAGTGGTTCAAGCTGGCAATGAGACGCATTTCTCCAGTATTGAGAAAACCAGTGGCTTGATATTTTTGCGCGAAGCATTTGCTGATCGTGCTTATCAAGGGTGGCAAATGTTGCCGCGCAGTGCGCCCGGTTCGGTACTGGATGATCCAGAGAAAATTATCAGCCAATTTAAGCAATTCTCTAACAATCAACAAACGCCCATTGACACCATTTGTTTTCATAGCGACAATCCCGCCTCAGTAGAGGCGCTTAAACAACTCAAGCATGTATAAGATCACGCCAGCCTCAGAAGATTCACTGCTGATTTATTTTGGCCAACAAATTGATCCAGAATTGGTTAGAACGATTGCGGGATTTTCTCAACAGCTGCAAAACACCCTGGATGAACTGATTATTGATTTAACCCCGTCCTATACTTCTTTGTTGGTGCGTTATGATTTGTCTCTGATTGATTACAAAGCCATGCGCATAAGGATTGAGCAGCTATTAGAGGCCTATCGTCCTGATAATCAAACTCATCAGCCTCAGACAGTACATATACCAGTGTATTACTCGCCGGAGACGGGTTTAGACTTAGAACAATTGCTGGTTCAGAGAAATCTAACATTGGAGCAGCTGGTTGAGATTCATAGTGCCAAAGCCTATTTGATTTATGCTATTGGCTTTGCTCCGGGTTTTGCCTTTTTAGGTGAGGTTGATCCGCGCATTCAGGCGCCGCGTCTACCAACACCTAGGATTAGCATCCCCCCTGGCAGTGTTGGCATTGCCGATAGCCAGACTGCCATCTATCCTACGCAGTCCTCAGGCGGTTGGAATATCATTGGCAGAACCCTGTTAGATTTATCGCTCAATAATCCTAAAAACATCGATCGATTTAAGGTTGGAGACTATGTACAGTTCTACCCCATTAGCCGTGATGAGTATCTCAAAAACGGAGGTCAATTATGAGCTTTCAGGTAATTAAATCTGGCTTTCTCACCACGGTGCAAGATTATGGACGCTCTGGTCATGGTGCGCATGGTATGAGTCGTTGCGGGGCAATGGATGAACAAGCTTATTGCTGGGCCAATCATCTGCTGGATAACGCCTTTGACGCTGCAGTACTAGAAATTACTTTTGGAGGCTTAGAGCTCAAGGCGCTGGATGACATGCTAATTGTTATCACCGGTGCGGATTTAGACTTTAGAGTCAATGACAAACCGGCAGCGCTATGGCATAGCCTACAAGTGCGCGCAGGCGATAAACTAACCTGGGGTATGCCTAAGAGTGGTATTCGCACTTATTTGGCCGTTAAAGGTGGTTTTGAGACGCCTAAGTTCTTTGGTTCACGTTCGGTTAATCTGCGTGAGCATATTGGCAGACAACTGAGAGATAATGAGGTGCTCGACTGCCAAGCCTCAGATGAGGCGATTGATCGTTTTATCACGCCGAGTTATCTACCTAATTACAATGCTGAAGTCTCACTTAGACTGCTGCCCAGCTATCAATTTAATGAGTTTAGTGCTGATCAGCACGAGCTGTTTTTTAATCAAAGCTATCGGATTGCCAATGCCAGTGATCGTAGCGGTTGTCGCCTAGAAGGTGCGCCGATTGCACTAAAACACAAATGCATGATCTCAGAAGGCATGGCCTACGGTGCGGTAGAGATTGCCACTGATGGTCTGCCCATTATCTTGTTAAAGGATGCACCCAGTATTGGCGGCTATCCCAAAATTGGCACGGTGTTCTCGCTAGATTTAGCACTACTGGCACAAAAACAACCAACAACCAAAGTGCGCTTTGCGCCAATGAGTATTGCTGACGCACAAACCCAGCGCGCTAAATTTAATCGGTTTTTTAATATTGTTGAGCGTTAAAAATCTGACAGAAAAGCTCTGCAGTTTTTTGCGTGTCGTATAGGGCTGAATGTGCTTGTGCATTGTCAAACTCAATGCCTGCCTTATCCATAGATTTGGCCAAGACAGTCTCACCATAATACAAGGCAGACAGACTCACCGTATCCAAGGTTGAAAACTGATGGAATGGATTTTTAAGCTTACAGCGCTCGCTGGCTGCGTATAAAAAACCCAGATCAAAAAAAGCATTGTGTCCGACTAAGATGGCGCGATTACAACCCTTGTCTTTCATCTGTTCACGCACGTGTTTAAAGATGGTGTTTAGCGCTTGTTTTTCACTCACCGCGCCACGTAGCGGATTATCCACATCAATACCATTGAACTTCAAGGCCGCCTCTTCTAGATTGGCGCCGACAAAGGGCTCAACATGAAAATGCTGTGGTTCTTGTTGTATGAAACGCCCCATCTCATCTATATCCAAGCTAATGGCGCAGATCTCTAACATAGCATCGGTATTGGCATTAAAACCCGCGGTTTCAATATCAATCACCACGGGCAAATAGCCACGAATTCGATCCTTAATTAACATCTTTAAAAAAAATAGAAGAATTGCGTTGATGGTCAAAATAACGCTGTCGATTTTGCGGCAGATCACTAATGTTCATCTTTACAAAACCGTGTTTGGTAAACCAATTAGTGCCGTGTTTGGTCAGGGCAAACACTTTGGAAAAGCCTTGGGCCTTTGCCTTATCCAGGAGTTTTTCCAATAATTTAACCGAAAGTCCAGTGTTTTGTTGGCTCTGCTTAACCGCTAGAGAATAAATCTCACCCATTAAGCCTTCTTGGCAGTCTTTAAGCCCAGCACAAGCCACCAACTCATCGCCTGAGAAAATCAGCACGTAGTCATCCAGATTTTTCTCAATCGTCTGTTTATCTCTGGCAAGAATTTTTCCCTGCTCAACAAAGGGTTGAATCAGCGTAAAAATTTGGCTAACTTTATCCAATTGCGTTATATAAATATGGGTAAAAGCCAATATTTTAGTCTAAAATTTAAATTTTTATTTATTTGATATAAGAAAATGCGCAGCGATACCGTAAAAAAAGGATTTGATAAAACCCCACACCGTTCTTTGTTAAGAGCCACAGGTCTAGAAGATGAGGATTTCAACAAGCCATTTATTGGCGTTGCCAACTCATTTATTGAGATTATTCCAGGGCACTTTTTTCTAGACAAAGTTTCTGAAATCATCAAGCAAGAGATTCGTGATGCCGGTTGTGTACCGTTTGAATTTAACACCATTGGCGTGGATGATGGTATTGCCATGGGTCATGACGGCATGTTGTTCTCACTGCCTTCACGAGAGATTATTGCCTCTTCGATTGAAACGGTAATGAATGCGCATAAGCTTGACGCTATGATTGCCATTCCCAATTGCGACAAAATTGTTCCAGGCATGATTATGGGTGGGCTACGCGTTAATGTGCCGACGGTATTTGTCTCTGGTGGTCCAATGCAAAAAGGTCATACCAAGGATGGTACCGCCATTGATTTAGCCACAGCCTTTGAAGCAGTGGGTAAGCATGAGACTGGTGAGATGAGTGATGCTGAACTCAAAGATATTGAGTGCAATGCCTGTCCAGGTGGTGGTAGTTGTTCAGGTATGTTTACCGCCAATTCCATGAACACTTTGATGGAGGCCATGGGTATCGCCCTACCAGGCAATGGTACGATTTTGGCACTAACGCCTGAACGTGAGCAGCTGTATCGTCAAGCAGCCAGACGCGTATGTGAGATTGCCTTGATGGAAAAAGCCGAGGATCGCGAGAAGTTTAATATGCGTAACATCCTCAACGAGAATGCTGTGCGCAATGCTTTTGCCGTGGATATGGCCATGGGTGGTAGCTCAAATACCGTGTTGCATATGTTGGCGATTGCCAAAGAAGCCGAAGTGGATTTCAACATGGAAGACATTAATAAGACTTCGCAGCGTGTGTCGCATATCGCTAAGATTTCACCATCGCTATCAACCGTTCATATGGAAGATATTAACCGAGCTGGTGGTGTAAGTGCAGTGATGCACGAGATGAGCAAACGTGGCGAGGATATTCTTCTAGATAACCCTACCGTAACTGGCGAGACAATCTACGAAAAGATCAAAGATGCAAAGATTCTAGATACCAATATTATTCACACCATTGACAATCCGTATTCAGAGGTGGGTGGCTTGGCCGTGTTGTATGGCAATCTGGCTGAACAGGGTTCGGTGATTAAAACCGCAGGTATCACGGGCGATCGCGTCTTTACCGGTAGTGCTGTGTGTTTTGATTCTCAAGATGAGGCCATTGCTGGCATTAAAGGCGGCAAGGTAAAAGCTGGTGATGTGGTGGTGATTCGCTATGAAGGCCCTAAAGGTGGTCCAGGCATGCAAGAGATGTTGGCACCAACCTCACTAATCATGGGTATGGGCTTGGGTGATAAGGTTGCCTTGATTACCGATGGACGTTTCTCTGGTGCGACTCGTGGCGCCTCGATTGGTCACGTTTCTCCAGAGGCGGCTGAAGGCGGTATGATTGGCCTATTAAAAGATGGTGATGAGATTCATATCGATGTAGATCAATACATTCTCAATGTAGATCTCAGTGATGATGAGATTGCTAAGCGTCGTGCTGCGTTTAAACCACTGAAGAAAACCTTAACCTCTAAGTGGTTGCAACAATACCGCTTATTGGTAACCAACGCCAGCTCTGGCGCGGTGCTTAAGACTGATTGGGACTAAGTTAAAAAATCAGCAATAAAAAAGGCGGTTGTTATAACCGCCTTTTTTGTCTCTGGCTGCTTGTACTAATTGGCTGGTGCAAACACCATTTGCCTGTCATCTAGATTAACCGAGGCAATCTGAATCTTGATGTGATCACCCAATTGATAGCTCTTGCCAGTACGCTCACCTTTGAGTTGATGATGAATGTCATCAAAAATATAATAATCATCATCCAAGTCGCGAATCGAGATCATACCTTCGACAAACACATCGGTAAGCTCGATAAACAAACCAAAGCCTGCTACGCCAGAGATAACTCCCTCGAAAGTTTCCCCAACTCTATCACGCATATACTCGCATTTAAGCCATTGTTCTACATCACGCGTAGCATCATCGGCACGGCGCTCGGTAATGGACAGATGCTCGCCAAACTCCGCCATTTTTTGACTTGGCTTGTGTTTTTTCTTGGCCAGCACACGGTAAATCGCGCGGTGTACCAATAAGTCTGGATAGCGACGAATAGGTGAGGTGAAATGCGTATAGTCATCAAAGGCTAAACCAAAGTGCCCTTCGTTGGCTGGCGTATAGATGGCTTGCTTCATGGTTCTTAGCACCACGGTTTTGATTACATTTTCATCGTCACGACCTTTGGCCTCTCTCAAAACCTTGGCAAAATCACGCGATTCTGGTTCTTCTGAGCTACTCTCTAGTGTCAGTCCTACGGCCGATAAAAACTGTCTGGTGGTGTCAATTTTCTCCTGTGTTGGCTTAGGGTGAATACGATACAAAAAGTCCTCATCGTGATGGGCCAAGAACTTCGCTGTGGCTTGGTTAGCCATGAGCATACATTCTTCAATCAGTTTGTGTGCATCGTTACGCTTGCGCGCAATGATGTTGTCAATCTTGCCGTTATCATTAAATAGAATTTGCGACTCAATACGATCAAAATCCATCACCCCGCGTTTAATACGCGCTGCGTGTAGGGTTTTGTATAGACCATATAGTGCATCTAGATTGTCCATCACATGCGCATATTGCTCGCTAAGCGCTGCATCTTTGTCTTCTAGAATCTTGCCTACCTCAGTATAGGTCATACGTGCATGTGAGTACATGGTGGCTGGATAGAACTGATAATCCAGTAGTTCACCATCCACACCAATATTCATCTCACAAGTCATGCACAGGCGCTCAACTTGCGGGTTGATTGAACACAGGCCATTAGAAAGTGCCTCTGGCAACATTGGTACCACACGATGCGGGAAATACACCGAATTACCGCGATCAAAGGCATCCTTATCCAGGGCGGTACCTGGCTTAACATAATGTGCTACATCGGCAATTGCTACGTAGAGCTTCCAGCCTGTATCGGTCGGTTGTGCATACACAGCATCATCAAAATCGCGCGAGTCCTCGCCATCAATGGTAATTAGCTTAATATGACTAATGTCGCGACGATCTTGTTTGTCCTGTTCAGTAACCTGAGTTGGTAGGCCAGCGGTTTGCTCTAAGGCTTCTTCAGAGAAGTCTACCGGAATGTTGTAGCGATATAGAGCCGAGTCAGTCTCAACACCTTCATCCATAAACTGACCAATCACCTCGACAATCTTGGCTTGTGCATTACTGGTGAGTGTTGGGGACTTGGTAATTTCCAACACCACAATTTGCTCGTCTTGATGCGCAGCATCATAAACAGGAATATCAATGGTGTGCTTGATACGTCTATCATCTACCACCACATAAGCCCCTTGCTCTTCAATATGCAAGCGTCCTACCAGGGTTTTAACCGTTTCGATAACCTTAACAACTTGTGCATCGCCTCTGCTGTTTAATAGACGTGCTTGTACGCGATCACCATGAAAAACCAATTGCATTTGTTTGGCGCTAAGACGCAGGTCTTTGCCGCCTTTTTCTAGCGCCAGAAAGCCAAAACCTTTAGGGTTGGCAATGACGGTACCAATCAGTAGGTCATCTGCTGAAAATACGCGATAGATACCCTTTTTATTGCAACTAAGTTGCTGGTCACGTACCATGGCCTTGAGGCGGTGCGTTAAGGGTTTTTTCTGTTTATCGTTAAGTTCGAGTAGGTCAAATAAATCGTATTTATTTCGGGGTTTTTCCTGAATAAATTCTAGGATGTACTCTCTAGAAGGGATCGGGTTTTCATACTTTTCCGCTTCTCTTTTTTTATAGGGATCTTTACTCATCAAATGGGTGGTTTAAAATTAAAGTTTCGTCACGATCTGGACCCGTTGAAAGAATATCAACAGGCAGACCTGAAAGTTCTTCAATTTTACGAATATAGTTCTGTGCCGCTTGTGGCAAGTCATCGAATGACTTAGTACCAATGGTTGATTTTTGCCAACCAGCCATCTCAATATAGACGGGTTTAGCATTAGCATAACCTTCAGCATCATAAGGTGGCGTATCAACTTGTTGACCATCTAGCTCGTAGGCCACACAAATCTTAATAGATTCTAGTGAGTCTAGTACGTCTAATTTGGTTAGACAAATGCCGGTTACTGCATTGAGTTTAAATGAACGATTAAGGGTAACCATATCTAACCAGCCACAACGACGTTGACGACCAGTAGTGGCACCAAATTCATGGCCTACTGTACCAAGAATCTTACCAATTTCATCACCTTCATCGGTTGATACATCATAGATTAGTTCGGTTGGGAATGGGCCGCCACCAACGCGAGTGGTATAAGCTTTTACAATACCAATCACATAATCAATATCAGTCACACCAACGCCTGAGCCAGTAACCGCACCACCTGAGGTGGTATTAGAAGAGGTTACAAAAGGATAGGTACCTTGGTCAATGTCCAGTAGTGCGCCTTGTGCACCTTCAAATAAAACATTTTCACCCTTGGCAATATGTTGGTGAATTTGCTCAGTAACATCGGTAATCATCGGACGCACAACCTTGGCTTGTTCTAATGCTTCAGCAAGTACCGCGTCATAATCTAGCGCCTCAGCACCATAATAGTTAGTAAGCGCAAAGTTATGATATTCCATCACCTCTTTAAGTTTTTGTGCAAAGGTTGTTTCATCTAATAAATCGCCAACACGCAAGCCTCGGCGTGAGACCTTGTCTTCATAGGCTGGACCAATGCCATTACCGGTAGTACCAATAGCAGCCTTGCCACGCTTTAGCTCACGCGCATTATCCAATGCCACATGATAAGGCATAATCAAAGGACAACCCGGGGCAATCTTAATACGCTTGGCTGCATCTAGACCAGCAGCCTTTAGCTCACCCAATTCTTTCATCAGTGCTGACATAGATAACACCACACCATGACCAATTAAACACTGGACGTTATCACGCAAGATACCTGAAGGAATAAGATGTAGAACGGTTTTTTGACCATCAATTACCAAGGTGTGGCCGGCATTATGACCGCCCTGAAAACGCACCACACTAGCGACGCGATCGGTAATTAAATCAACCACCTTTCCTTTACCTTCATCACCCCATTGGGTACCAATGATTACGACATTTTTTGACATACTGATTCCTAAGTGTTTTTTACTGTTTGTTGCTTAAGTTAATTATTTATTTTGTGAGAGAAATTTAAGGTCGAATGAGAAGCCAGTCGCCGCTCGTGATTGACCAAAAGATTCACCAATACCATTGTAACGTCCACCTTGTGCCAAGGCTTTAGAGTAGTTTTGGTTGTAAGCCGAGAAAATAACGCCATTATGATAACCATAGGCCTTAATTTCTGCCAAATCATAGACTACTTCAACACCGGTTTTTTCCAGGTGCGTATGCATATTTTGCAACTCAGAGATGGCGTTTTGAATGGGTTCAAAGCCTGTAAATACTGACAAAGCCTCTTCTAGGATTTCCGCACCCCCTTCTAACTCCATCAATTTGATAAACTTTTTGGCATTTGTCAAAGTGTTATTGGCAATAAAGACGTTTAAATCTGGCGTTGAACGTTTAACAAAGATTTGTCTAAGTTGGCTGGCCTGCTCAGGGCTAATATCCTCACCCTCGAGTAGCGTATTAAAGATGGCCACATGACCAATGCTAAGTACTACTGGAGAAATCTCTAACACCGCCATGCTTTGTAGCATCAAATCAATCGCTTCAAGATCACTGGCAGTATCATTAGAGCCGTAAAGCTCAGCACCTGCTTGGATTGGTGAGCGAGATGCGTAAAAATCATCAGCACGCGTTTGTAAAATGGCATTTACGTAGCAATATTTTTGCTGTGTATCACTACCACGTTTGGCATCAATACGCGCAATTTGCGGAGTAATATCGGCATGTACACCCAACATTTTTCCACTGGCCGGATCTAAAAACTTAAAAGTCTTTTCGTTAACTTCGCTACTGTTTAGTAGCATGGAATCAACATTTTCCACCATTGGCGGAATCACCAATTCATAGCCATTTTCACTATATAAATCAATGAGTTGTCGACGAATGCGCTCAAACTTGGCAGCATTCTCACCCGTTAACTCGTCGATACCCTCAGGTAATTGCCAGCTACTCATTAAAACTATTTGGCCTCTGGATTAAAGTGACGGAAGAACTCGGTATTTGGATTGAGTACTAAAATATCATTTTGTTTGTCAAATGACTTTTTATACGATTCCAATGAACGATAGAATGAGTAGAAGTCTGGGTTGTTGTTATAGGCTTTTGCATAGTTATTGGCACTAATTGCATCACCCTCACCACGAATTTTCTCACTATTACTATAAGCATCTGCCACAATAATCGTACGCTCACGATCAGCATTGGCTCGAATCTTTTCAGCCTCTTCCGCGCCCTTTGATCTGAAGTCTTTGGCAACACGCTCACGCTCGGCTTGCATACGACGATAAACCGAGTTAGATACCTCTTGTGATAGGTCGATACGCTTAATACGCACATCTAGCACTTCAATACCAAATTCGGTGACATCTTTTTTCGCCAGGCGGGTAATGTTGTTCATGATCTCACTACGCTCACCTGAAACCACTTCAGCAATGGTACGCTTAGAAAACTCACTCTTGAGTCCAGTTTTAATAATTTGCGCCAAACGGTTATTGGTTCTGGCGATATTACCACCAGTTGATTTATAGAACTGCTCAGCATCGGTAATACGCCACTTTACATAAGAGTCCACAATCACGTTTTTCTTCTCACCGGTTAGAAAACGCTCCGCTGGTGCGTCCAGTGTTTGAATACGATCATCAAACTTCACCACGTTGTTGACAAACGGCATTTTAAATTTAAGTCCTGGTGTTCTTTCTACTTGTACAATCTCACCCAAGCGTAGCTTGATAGCGGTTTGGGTCTCGTTCACGGTATACAGTGAAGAGCCTAGTACAAAGACAATAATTGCGCCTAAGGCCAGTATTACTTTTTGCATTATCTTACCTCCCTAGTGCGGAAAACACCTCTGGCATTTTTAGCCGGTGCGCTATTTTGTGTTGACGCATCTTTAATAACAATCTCGGTATTGGTTGTTCTGTTTTCAATCAGTTTATCAACCGGTAGATACATCATTGAATTCGCGTTTGAATCCACTACAACCTTAGAAGTGCTTGATAGTACGCCTTCCATAGTCTCACGATATAGGCGCTCCTTGGTTACCTCAGGGGCTTTTTCATATTCGCCGAGGATTTGCTTGAAACGCTCAGCCTCACCCACAGATTTAGACACCACTTCAGATTTGTAAGCCTTGGCCTCTTCTAGCATACGCGCTGCCTTACCACGGGCTTTTGGCAGAATGTCATTTGAATAGGTTTGTGCCTCATTAATCAAACGCTGCTTATCCTCACGGGCCTTTACTGCATCAGAAAAAGCTGCCTGTACTTGCTCAGGCGGTTGTGCATCTTGCATGTTAACGGTGGTAATCACCAAGCCGGTTTGATACATATCTAGTAGCTCTTGTGATTTCTCTTTCACACTGTCTGCCACATTAGAACGACCTGCAGTTAAGATGTAATCCATGGTGTTTTTACCCACTACTTCACGAATGGCGCTTTCTACCACATGACGCAAAGTCATCTCTGGGCCAGCCACGTTAAACAAATAAGCTTGTGCATCATTAATCTTATATTGCACCGCAAACTTGGCATCAATCATGTTTTCATCTTTGGTTAACATAATGGATTCGCTAGAAACATTACCGCCAAAACGACGCGAAGAAGCGTTGACATTACGATAACCAATCTCGGCAGTTCGAATTTGTTCAACATTTACACGATTTAGGGTTTCAATTGGATATGGTAGGTGCCAATGCGGACCTTGAGAAGTTTCTTCTTGGAAGGCGCCAAAACGTAGTACCACGCCTTTTTCTGCCGGGTCGATAATATAAACACCGGAAACCATCCATAGCAAGAAAGCCAGAATAACCAGGTATTTCAAGCCGCCAGCAGAGGGCATAGACGGGGTTTTTACCTCGCTAGGTCCAGTGCCTTTGCCGCCAAACATGCCGTCAAATTTGTTTTTAAAATCTTTAATTACTTCGTCGAGTTCAGGTGGGTTTTGATTGTTGCCACCCCAGGGGTTTTGATTGTTGTTGTCGTTCCAAGCCATGTTGCTTTAAACCTAATAATTGAATTAATAACCTGAATCATTTTACCCAAAATAAAACCAAGAAGTCCTTTGAATAATGCAACTAATACAAACTGAGTTTATGGTGTTAAAATGAGTGCTTTTATATGGTGAATTTCAAGGCTATGAAAAAACCTTTAGTTGTTAGCTCTCTGGTTTTATTCTCTATTTCTTCTTATGCTCAGGTGGTACTCAATTGCCAGCAAGAGTCTTTGTTATTTCCCAAACAAGTCTTATCTACTAGTCATGACACTCTAGATGTATTGGCTGATCATAGTCAGATTAGTAGCAAGGATCATTATTCACTCAGTGGCAATGTGTCGCTAAATTCAAGCGAATATTATTTGGCAGCTGATCGTGTTGATATTCAAAAATCCAACAAAACTTCAACCGCCAATGGCCAGGTTAAATTCCAAGATGCTGAGATTATGCTCACTGGTGAGCGCGCTATTATTAAAAAACAAAATGGCGACACCCATACCACCCTAGAGCAGGTTAACTTCCATTATCCCGATTCGCGTATCAACGGCCAGGCGCAGCAGATTGTGAGTAGTGGTGGCGTGCAGGTCTTTGACGCAGCTAACTACAGTCTATGTCCTGTTGGTAATAGCGATTGGCGCATGAATGCAGATAAAATTACCCTTAATACCAACACTAATCGCGGCCAGGCCGAGGATGTGAGTATTGAATTTTTAGGCGTTCCAATCTTTTATTCGCCGTTTCACTCTTGGGTGTTAGAAGGACGTGGCTCGGGCTTTTTAGCACCATCGTTTTCTAGCTACAATGAATCGGTAGCGGGCGAGGACAATAGCTACCAGGTTCGTATTCCTTATTATTTTAATATCGCCCCTAATCGTGACTTTTTACTCACACTTAACCAGCTCTCTTCCAGAGGTAGTGTGGTTGAGGGCAAATATCGACAGCTGATTGAACCAAATCAGTATTGGGATCAAGGGCGCTTTGAATTAGAAGCGCATTATTTGGCCGAAGATGACATTACAAGCGCTAAGCGTTGGTTGGCAAAATCTGATGTTGATTTAAGCTTAAATGCCAAGACGCAATTAAGTCTTAATACCCACCGAGTATCCGATACCAACTACTTTAAAGAAATTGCCCACGATAATACCTCTATCTCACGCTTGAGTTCACAAATCAAACTGGCACATATTGATCGTGAGCAGAATCTTAATATTGGCCTATTCTCTGAGGATGAACAATTGGTTAATGGCGGTAGTGCTGAGTATACCCGTGCACCAGAGTTCTCTATTAGCAAGAGCTTTAGCGGTCTAGAGAATCGCCATTTAGACTTATCTTTGGTGAGTACGCAATTCAAGCATGATACGGCAACTGACACTGGCGTGCGTACCCATGCTCAAGCTGTACTGAGTCAAAGTATTAATACCCATGCTTACCAGCTGAGTCCGAAACTAATACTCTCTAATACGGACTACGCACTAGATAATCAAGCCGATCAGTCTAAATCGATGGCCAGATTTGCCTTGGAAGGTAAATGGTTCTTAGAAAGAGAATTATCCCTCTCTGGTAAAAACCTAGTACAAACCCTAACCCCAAGATTTGCTTATCACTACAGTGATGAAAAAGACTTAGGCGTTTATTATGATTCTGAGCTTAAAAGTGATTCATATACCAACCTGTTCTCAGGCGAAAAATACACCGGGCTTGATCGCGTCGCTAAGGCTAATGACATCGTCTGGGGCTTAGAGTCAGAGTTTATCGATGCTGATAGTGGCGATACCTATCTCAGCTTAAAAATGGCACAAGCCTTATATGGTGATAATGGCACTGACAGAGACTATTCTGATATTGCTGCGGGCATGGACTTTAAACTGGGCGACCTAGTAATCAATACCGAGCTCCAATACGATCCACAAAGCAAGCAGGTGGATAAAACCGATAGCGCACTTACTTATCGCCTGGGCAAACGTAAATTTGTAACTCTAGCACATCATGACGATGGTTCACAAGAGTCAGCAGAAGCCTACGTGGTTTATCCTTTGACTGATAAAGTGCATGTATTTGCCGGTGTTAATCGCTCTTTGACTGATGCCATTACCAATAAACAGACTGGCGGTATTGCCTATGAGTCTTGTTGCTGGGCGTTGCGTCTTGCACACTTTAAAGGACATATCAGTGGTGCTGATTATGATCACGTCACCAACTTTGAGTTGGTCCTTAAAGGCCTGGCTTCCACCTCGCCTAGCTTGCGTAGAAAACTAGAGGCCGAGATTCCAAATTACCTGGCCGATTTAGATAATTACTAATGATGATTAAAGCCCTATTCTTAACAGTTTTTACCACCTTTAATGCATTGGCGGCTAACAGCATTATCGCCCTGGTAGATGATGAAATTATTACACTAGAGACCATTAAAGCAGATATTAAACCAGGTTTTAACACTGAGCAAAAGCGCGAGGTGGTGAACCAGCATATTGATATTATGCTACAACTCGCTGCTGCCAAAAAAATGGGCATTCAGCCCAAGCCTGAATCTATCACCGCTACACTAAACGGTGTTGCCAAGCAAAACAACATTAGCCTGACGCAATTACGTGCACTGGATGAGTTTGAGCCCTTGGTAGAGAGTATTGAAAACAGCCTAACACTAAGAGGTCTAAAGCAAATTATTGCCAAAGAAGCTAAAGTAGCGCTAACGCAGATTGAGATTGATGCAGCGCTTAAAAATAACCCGGGCGATGGCACTCTAGAGCGACAAATTAAAGTGGCACAAATTGTTATCTCTTCCATTGATCAAACCGATGCCCTTTTGCAGTCACAAGATGCACTGATTAAAGAAAAATTACTAGGCTTTAAGGCGCAGTTGGATGCGGGTGAGTCTTTTGCCAAGCTGGCCAAGTTACATTCTCAAGATCCTTCGTATAAAGATGGCGGAGTTTCTGCCTGGCTAGACCCTAAAAAACTACCACTTGAATTTACCCAGGTACTAGATGCTCTAGAGGCTGACCAAGTCTCAGAGCCTTTTAAAATAGGTCAGGCTTGGCGCTTGATTAAACTCGCTGACAGTCGTCAAGTGGATAAGCATTTAGACGTCATTAAGGCAACCCTGGTGCGTCAAAAGCAAAATGATTACTTTAATAGCTGGACACAAAAACTCAGGGACAAGGCTTATATAGAAATCTTTGAACATAAGCTCTAATGTCCAAATCCATCTATATCTTTGGTTTTCATGCCCTACAAGCGCAGCTAGAATCAAATCCAGAATGCATTGTCCGTGTTTTTGCACTGGATAATCGCAAAGATAAGCGTCTTGGTCAAATCACTGAGCAATTACACCAATTGGGCATCCATTGGCAATCAACCCATAAGCAACAACTGGATAAGCTGGCCAAACAAGGCTCACATCAAGGCGTGGTAGCCGAAATATTACTGCCTACCCTACCCAATCAAGCAGAACTAATCCCTTATCTGGACAAACTAGACAAACACAAATTAATTTTGGTACTGGATTCCATACAAGACCCTAGAAATCTCGGCGCTTGCCTACGTTCAGCCAATGCCGCTGGTGTGGATTGCGTGATTGTGAATAAAGATGGCTCAGCACCCATGAATGCCTTGGTACACAAAACTTCGGCTGGCGCCTTGAATCAATTGAAAATTTTCCAAGTTACCAATCTTGCGCGCACGCTAAAAGCCTTGCAAGAGAATGGTGTGTGGATTGTGGGTTTAGACGGGCACACTGAGGATTCCATTTACCAGGTTGATTTAACCAGCTCTGTGGCTATTGTTATGGGCGCTGAGGGTTCAGGTCTACGGACACTAACCAAAAAAACTTGCGATCAACTGGTCAAAATCCCTATGCAGGGCAATGTTGAGAGTCTTAACGTGTCTGTGGCTACCGGTATCAGTCTGTTTGAGGCGACGCGACAAAGATCATCTTAATAAAGCGCCACGCTTTGATCCACTTGTTTGGCCCAAGCATCAATACCGCCTTGAAGGTTAATCACTTGCTCAAAGCCTGATAATTCTAAGTATCGAGCCACTTGCATTGAACGAATGCCGTGGTGACAAATAATCACTATCTCCTGGGTCTTGTCCAAACGATCCAGTTGTTGTGAGACCTCTCTCATTGGTATTAGCAGTGAATTTTCCAAATGACATTTTTCCCATTCCCAAGGCTCACGCACGTCCAGTAGTAGTGGCTGATGGCTTTTTAAGTGTTGTTGTAGCTCAGTAGCGCTAAGATTTTGCATGAGTTAATTCAGTTGAATTCGCTGACCCCAAGGCACAGCCTCTTTGCCTTTAACCAGCCACAACACCGGATAATTTGGCTCATACTTGGGAAATACACCCTTGGCATCGGTAAAATAAATCAGTAGCTTTTCATGGTTATCTTGTGTATTTAAATAATCAAACACCGGGTTGAAATTGGTGCCTTTACCACCGCCCAAACTTGCTGGAAACTCTAGCTGCTCCCAGGCCTCAAAGCGCCAAATATGCTGTGGTTTTAATTGCTCATCGCAGGCCATCAGCGTAATGCTGGCACGAATATTGCCCTTAATTGCGTCTACCTCAGAGACAAACTCATCAATCTCCCCCTGAGTAATGGAGCCTGAGGTATCAATGGCAATACTTAGATCAATTTGCGCTGAACGCAGTGTTGGGAGAATGGCGTTGCCTTGACGTCTGGAAGGACGATTATAAGAAAAATCATCTCGAGCCAAATTAGACATGTATTGCGCCAACAACGATTGCCAAGACACTTGTGGCTGCAAAAAGAAATCCACCAGCTTAGCAAAGGTTTCATCTAACTTTCCCGCCTGGTGTGCAAGTTGTGCACTGGAAGCTAGATTTTTTTGCCATTGACTGGCCAAGCTGTTAATCTCATCTGGAGTCAGTGGTTGAGGCTTTTCAGCCAGCTGCTCGCTTTGTTGATTGGCAGATGAAGCACCAGAGCCTGAACTACTGTCGTTAGAGGATTCACCCTCTAAGGCATCTTCAGCCATACCGCCGTCCGAGCTCTCCTGCTCATCCTCAGGATTGTCATCATATAGGTGCTGATCAAAGGGCTCTTCGTCAATATTGTCATCAATCATTGGGTAGATTTCTTCTGCAATCATGCCCTTGTATTTATGAAAAATTGGCAGATTCAATGGCGGGGTAAAGCCTTCCTTCACCAATAGAGGATTAATGGCAAAATCACAGGCCAAATCCCATTTGTGTTTGTCGCGATTACCACGACGCGCAAAATGCGTCAGCGCACAATGTAGCGCTTCATGAATTAAAACAAATTTGATTTGCGAATTGTCACAATTGTCAATAAACTCAGGATTGTAATAAAAACATTTGGCATCGGTCGCACTGGTTTTGCACCAAGAGCCTGCAGCTTTGAGTTGCAATCTAAGCACCAGATTGCCCAAAAACGGTCGATCTAGAATCAGTTGTGTTCTGGCCTTGGTGAGCTTGTCTTCAACGCTTTTTAAATCAATCTCTGGCGCTGGGTCTTGAAGCAATTCTCCATCGACAACCTTGTGATCTTCCTCTTGCCAAAATTTATACTCATCTACCATAGTTTTTGTGCCTGAGGATGTTGACGACTAGCCTCTAGTACTTGCTGCTTTTGCGTCTCTGATAGTAGCGAAATATTGGGAAAAACCTGACGATCTTCAAGACGTGCATGCGCTGCCAATAAGCTGGCAAATTCGGGCAATAATTGCGGATCATTAACCAGATCTTTAGCCAATTGATAGAGTTGTTGATGCTCAGCAATTAACTGCGTGCACAATTGTTCTAACTCGTTTGAACACGTCGATAAAAACTTTAATAGGGTTTGTTCCTCGGTGTCAAAATGCGGCTTAAACTCCTGAGCAAACTTTGTAGAGATGGTAGTGCACAAAGCGCTTATCTCATCAATATTATTGCGCTTAAAGGTGTTTTTACAATGATTGGCCAAGGACAGTGCCAAGTGATGCTCTTTGGTGAGAATTAAGAGTTCGTCGGCTATTTTCATTTATCCAAATTGACCATCGGTTCTTGGCTTGAAAAACATCGGTGTATAAACAATAGAAAAATAAGAAAACGCACCAATCCATAATAGTTGTGAGACCAGAATCCAGCTTTCGTAATAAGCCACTAATACCGATGGAAATACTACCCTAAAGACAAAAGACAGTACCAACAAAACAAACATCAGATTCAGTACTTTAGGCGGGTCAAATACATTGCGTCCCGTGTGTCCAAGTGAGACTCTACACATCATACTCAGTGTCATCAGCGCAATACCAAAGGCAAAGCTATGCAGATCTAGGTGCGGTGGCAATACCAAGAAATAGCTCAGTGTATTGAGTAAAAATCCAAGCACGAACAACCCATAGGCCAAATAAATACTCCAAAGTAGAGATTTGCGCCAAATACCAACATTAAACCAGTTGATTAGGCGTTTGGCGTGAATCAAAAACAACGCCAATGGCAAAAGAGCAAATAGTGGATTACTGCTAGGGAAAAATACCTCTAATAGTAAGAACAATAAGAACAATACTAGGCTAGAGATATCTAGAAATTTTGAATTTTTCAACTGCGTTTCCAAACCCAAACCGCGCTCAATAAAAAACGGCAAGAGTCGTCTGGACATCATAAATAGCAGGCTAATTACCAGATAAAAACCGGCATAAATGCCTATATAGATACCATTATCTAACAACCCCATCAGACCCAGGTAATAGGCAATATGTGCAGCAAATAGTAGTGCTAATTTGGCAATAATAGAGACATTGTTCCAGTTCTTAGCCTTAATAATAGGATAAGCAATAGCCACCGTAGAAAGTAGTAAGAATCCACTGTCTAGTAGCATTTGATACCACAAGAGCTCAGCACTAATCCAAGGAGAAAATCGACCCAACACCCATAGAATCAACAGGGCCAGTAGTGGTTTGCCATATAGGGTTTGCACACCGGTCCAATTACGACTGGCGGTCAGTAAAAACCCCACAATGGTTGCACTGGCATAGGCAAATACCATCTCATGTGCATGCCAATATTGTGGCAATACGTAGCTGCTATTTATTAAGCCTTGATAGAGCAAAATCCAAACTAGCATACTAGTGATGCCGATGATACCGGCTGCAAAAAAGAAAGCCCTAAAGCCTAATCTTAATAAAGGCGGTGTCGGATAATTGCTCTCTTGATTTAAGTTAATCATAACAACTAGTCAAACATAACCGCGGCCACTTTATCGGCCCAATTGGCAAATTCTGGGATGTTAAAAATCTCTGTGCCAACTGCTCTTTGCATGTCAGAGACCAGCATGACACCCAATTCTTTTTGCGGGAAATTACTGGCAAAGTCAAGAATATTTCCCCAGATTTGTTCAGCATCATCCTGATCTTTAACCGCAATCGCCCTACCCACTAACGCAGCACAAATCGCGTATTGAAGATCAACTTTTTTAGGAATATTGACCGACTCACCGCGCACAATAGCATCCAAATCTGGCAAATCTTTTAAATGCTCAATAAAGGTGGTTACTTCAACGCCAGCCACTTCACCCACACAAGCGGTAGCGGCCTGTCTAAACAGTGTCAAATCCTGGCTAAATTTTCTCAAAGCTCGATGGGTAAACTCCCAGGTTCTAGGCGAAGGAAAACTAACTGGATTGTGTGCAGCGTCAAAAGCAAACAAGTGTTCTGGTCGATAACGTAAAAAGCCGATAATCCCTTCGTCAATATCATTGGCATAGGCCCAGCTGACCCAATCGTCCAAATGCACATCTAATTCGTAATGCGAGAAACGATTCGCCAGTGGCGCTGGCATCGAATAGGTTACACCACGATCACCCTGACGGTTACCTGCGGCAAAAATTACCCAGCCCTCAGGCACCACGTAATCACCCAAGCGTCGATCCAAAATCAGCTGATAAGCAGCAGCTGATACTGTAGGCGGTGCCGAGGTAATCTCATCTAAAAATAACACACCTCGCTCACCATGACGCGCAGCATCGGGTAGCAGTGAGGGAATAGACCAATCAACCAATTCACCATTTTTAAAAGGAATACCGCGCAAATCACTAGGCTCCATTTGTGAGAGGCGAACATCAATCACCGGCACTTGGTGCTTATTGGCAATTTGTGCAATAATTTGCGACTTACCAATGCCTGGTGCACCCCAAAGCATTACCGGGGTATGATGTCCTGCCAATACCGAGTTGAGCTCTTTATCTAGGATTTGACTAACTTGTTGTGGTCTCATGGATTTTCTAGGGACTTGAAAATAATAAAATTGGCCATATTCTACCGTAATAGAAGATAAAATCACTTGCTATGAACAATACTAATCTGAGCTCAGAAGAAATTTTCAACTTCCCTTGCGACTATCCTGTCAAGGTTTTTGGCAAGGATTGTGTGGAATTGCACACAACGATTTGCACCATTATTGAGCGTCATACCGATAAGCTACATCCTAATCAAATTAGCACCAAGCGCAGCTCTAAAGGCAGTTATATTTCTTTTACAGTACGCATTATTGCCACTTCTCGCACGCAACTTGATGCCATTAATCAAGACCTACAAGACTGTGAGCTGGTTGCCTACGTATTGTAGGATTTATTCCTATCTCTTTGCCCATGCATATTAAAAACCTAGGGCGCCAAGATTATCAACCCACTTGGGAGCAGATGATTACCTTTACTCAGAATCGCGATGCACAAAGCGCTGATGAGCTGTGGATCGTCGAGCATCCGCCGGTCTTTACCCAAGGCATTTCAGGCACCAAAAAGCACGTGTTAAGCACGAGTGATATCCCCATTGTGCAAAGCGATCGCGGTGGACAAATCACTTATCATGGTCCAGGACAGTTGGTTATTTACTGTTTGTTTGACTTAAAGCGTTTAGGACTAGGTGTAAAGCAAACCGTTGGTATTTTAGAGGCTAGCGTGCAAGAATTATTAAGTCGCTATCAAATCGATACGCACTTAAAAGATGGTGCGCCCGGTGTGTATGTTAATAATCAGAAAATATCTGCCCTAGGGCTAAAAGTTAAAAACGGCAAAACCTATCATGGCCTGAGTCTGAATATTGACATGGACCTCTCGCCCTTTTCTCAGATTAACCCTTGCGGTTATCCTGGGTTAGAGGTTACACAAATGGCGGATTTAACGGATAATGTTAACTTTTTAACCGTGGCCAACGAACTGTGCCAAATACTACAAAATAATGTCACAAGAGATTGATATTAAAGCACTAAAAGGTGAATCCAAGGTTTCGCGCTTAAAAATCAAGCCTGATGCCAATCGCAAAGCATTGCGCAAGCCAGAATGGATTCGCATTAAACGCCCTGCCGGTAACAAGGTCGAAAAACTTAAAGACACACTTAGAGGGCAAAAACTCTTTACCGTGTGCGAAGAGGCACAATGTCCAAATCTGGGCGAGTGCTTTAATCACGGCACCGCTACGTTTATGATCATGGGCCAGATTTGTACCAGGCGCTGTCCTTTTTGCGATGTAGCGCATGGTAAGCCTAAACCACTGGACAAAAGCGAGCCTGAACACCTGGCACAAACCATTGAAAAAATGGCGCTGAAATACGTGGTGATTACCTCAGTGGATCGTGATGATTTGCGTGATGGTGGTGCCCAGCACTTTAAGCAATGCATCGATGCCATTCGAGCTCGAACGCCAGCCGTTCAGATTGAGATTCTTACCCCTGATTTTAGAGGCAGAATGGATAAGGCCCTAGAGATCTTTAAATCTTGCCCGCCTGATGTGTTTAATCACAATCTAGAGACGGTACCTAGCCTATACCCACAGGTACGTCCAGGCGCTGATTATGCTTACTCATTACAACTGCTTAAAGCTTTTAAAGCACAACATCCTGAGGTAAGCAGCAAATCGGGACTGATGTTGGGTGTGGGTGAGCATGAAAAACAAGTGATTAACGTGTTAAAAGATTTAAGAACCCATGATGTGGATATGCTCACACTGGGCCAATACTTACAACCTTCTAAGCACCACTTGGCTGTAGAGCAATACATTACCCCTGAGCAATTTGAGCGCTATAAAGAGATTGCACTTGAATTAGGCTTTAAACAGGTAGCCAGTGGCCCAATGGTACGCTCTTCTTATCACGCAGATCTGCAAGCCGCTGGGCAAGAAATTAGCTAACTGCCTATAAAAACCCAATAAAAAAGGCTTCATATTTGAAGCCTTTTTTTTGATACTGATGACTTAAACCTATACGTCGTTCTTATCTTCTTTTTTCAGCAGGCCGTTGGTATCAATCTTTTTATCATCTTCTTGAGTCTCAGAGCTCTGCTCAGCCTTTTTCTCCGTGTTTTTCTTAAGAGCTGACTTAATCCATTTTTTTGCATCTGGTGCTTTTTTCTCACTCTTTTCTTTGACTGGTTTTTCCACGTTGTACTTGGCATCGGTATCACTATCACCCGGTAGCAAGCCCATATTAACCGCAATATTGCGACAAGAGGCTTCGCCAGCAGAGAGTGTACCCAGCGGAATAACAATCAAAGTCAGCACCGTTGAAACCAATACACCAAATAGCAGTGAAATCGCCATGCCTTGGAAAATTGGATCAGACAAAATCACACTAGAACCACCTACTAGAGCGAAGGCAGTGATTAGAATTGGTCGTGTACGTGAAGAACAAGAGTTGATTACTGCATCAAAGAACGGCGTGCCTTTGGCGTATTCTTGCACGGTGAAGTCTACCAATAGGATAGAGTTACGTACGATAATACCGGCTAGCGCAATCCAGCCAATCATCGAAGTCGCGGTAAACTCAGCACCCAACATCCAATGACCCGGCACAATGCCCAGTAGTGTTAGCGGAATCGGCGCCATAATAACCGCCGGAATAATAAAGTTACCAAACTGCCAGACCACCAGCATATAAATCACCACCAGCGCTACACCAAAGGCCATGCCCATGTCGCGGAAGGTTTCATAGGTAACGGTCCACTCACCACCCCATTCAAAGCCTGGTACCGTTTGATTCTCAGGCGGACCCAGGTATTCACCTTGGAGTTGTTTACCATCAATGGTTTGATAGCGTAGTAATAAATCATCCACTGCAAACATGGCGTAGATTGGCGCACTTAAGCGACCTACAGGCTCACCCAGTACATATTCCACATCAGCCAAGTCTTTATGGAAGATTAGCTCGTCTTGTTTTTTGTAGACAAACGAACCTAGCTCAGAGATTGGAATCATGCCGCCATATTGTGACTGCACTGGCAATTGGGTTAGATATGACAATTGCGAACGCTTAGACAATGGCACTTGAATACAAATACGTGAAGGCTCTAATGCATTTTTAAGACGAATAGTACCCACATTAAAGCTACTCATGGCCATGGCCAAGGTTTCTTTAATGGTTTGTACACTCACACCAAAGCGTGAAGCTTTTTCAGTATTTACCTCAAAGTCAATCACTGGGTATTCATCGCGCATTAGATTGTCAATGTCGGTCATGGTGCCTGACTCTTTAAAGAGCTCAGTCAGGTCGTTGGCCAATTGCTTACGCGTAGCACGATCAGGGCCATAAACCTCGGCCACCACTGGGCGCAATACTGGTGGACCTGGTGGCATCTCGACCACAGCGTAGTTAGCGCCAGCATCGGCTGCAATTTGTTTGACCAGCTCACGTGCTTCTAGCGCAATCTCATGCGAAGTACGCTTACGATCTGCTTTTTCTGCCAGTTGAATCTGCAGCTCGCCTTCAGAAGGCATATGTCTTAGATAATAGTGTCGTACCAGACCGTTAAAGTCAAACGGTTTGGCGGTACCACTATAGGTTTGAATGGCCACTACTTCCGGAATATTTCTCAGCTCTTGTGCCATGGCGTGCAAAGTCGTTGCGGTATCTGCCAGGGCCGAACCATCAGGCATATCTAGTACCACACCAAACTCCGACTTATTGTCCAGTGGCAACATCTTCACCGGCACCGAAGTATTGTAGAACATGGTCATTGAAGCAAAGAACGCTACAACCAGACCTATTAAGAATCCATAGCCATACACTCTAACGTTAAATAACTTAGAGATGGTTGCATGGTAGAACTTGTGCATGACCTTTTGTTCTTTTTCTTCTTTGGCATGCATCTTGTGCAACACGTTAAGCGGTGGCACAATCTTCATAATAAAGTACGGGGTGAAAACAAAGGCGGCAAATAGTGAGAACATCATCGCTACCGAACCCAGAATTGGAATTGGCGCCATATATGGACCCATCATTCCACTTACTGCTGCCATTGGTACCAGGGCTGCAACCACGGTAAAGGTTGCCAAAATGGTTGGATTGCCCACTTCTCTTACCGCATCAATTGCCGTTTTAATGGTAATTTTGTTGTCAATGAGCCAGCGTCGATAAATATTTTCCGTGACCACAATTGCATCATCTACTAAGATACCAATAGAGAAAATCAGCGCAAATAGACTCACCCTATCAATGGTCATACCCAGAATCCAGGCAGAGAAAATAGTCATTAGTAGTACGACTGGAATTACCAGTGTGACCACAATCGCTGGACGCACACCCAATGCAAACCAAACCAGAATAGTCACCGCACCGGTAGCAATAAAGAGCTTTTTAATCAGCGCATTAACTTTATCTTTGGCAGATTTTCCATAGTCTCGAGTAACACTAACTTCCACATTATCTGGAATTAAGCGTCCTTTTAATTCTTCTACTTTGGCCAAAATATCATTGGCCACCTTAACACCATTGGTACCATATTTCTTCGCCACCGCCACAGTAACTGCCTGCTCACCTGTGGCTTTTTGCTCAGTGGTGTTGGCCTTGCCGGTGTAGTAATTAACCATGTGCTTGGTATCTTCTGGCGCGTAATACACATCGGCCACATCACGAATATAGACCGGTTTGCCATCATTAATAGAAACTACTAGGTTTTCAATATCTTCAACCTTGGTAAAGAAGTCACCCGAGTAAACTTCCATTTGATAGCCATTTAGCTCAATATTACCCGTGTGTTCACGCACATTAGCTGAGCCAATCGTGCCAGCAATTTGTTGTACTGAGACGTTATAACCTGCCAAACGCCCTGGATAAAGATCGACGTGGAAAATCTCTTTACGACCACCAACGACAAAGCCGTTATTGGTATCTTTAACCTTTTCTAATTGTTGCAGCAGCTCTAAACCCAAAGAGCGTAGCTGTCCGTCATCTAGTGATTTTGACCATAGGGTTAGGTTGATAATTGGTACGTCATCAATTTCCTTAGGCTTAATCAGTGGCTTTTTCGCCCCTGGCGGCATAAAGTCCAGATTAGCCAGCATCTTATCGCGCACCTTAATAATGGAGGCATTCATCTCCTGGCCTACGTCAAACTCAACAGTGATAATGCCCTGCCCCTTATCACTAACCGAATAAACGTGTTTTACACCCAGAATATGTGACATTAAGCGCTCAAGCGGCTTAATAACAATGTTAGAGACCTCTTCTGAAGAGGCGCCTGGATATTCTACAAACAGATCAATCAGTGGTACTGAGATCTGTGGATCTTCTTGTCTTGGTGTGGAGATTAGACCGATAATACCGGCGCCCAGCATGGCGAAGAAGATAATAATCGACAGTGGCGAGGTAATAAAAGCCTTGGTCAGCTTGCCCGCAACACCTAAGTCGTGTGCTTCGCTCGCCGAGTTGGCTTGATTTTGATCCATATTATTACTTGACATAGTTCAGTCTTAGATATTCATTCCTGAAACCATCAAAATATTTGGATTGGTCACAATGCGCTCACCTACCTTTAAGCCTGATAAGACACTCTTTTTGTCCTTGCCTACTTGCTCACCCAAGCGGATAAATCTCAACTCGGTTTTATTGGTTTGTGGATTGACCACAAACACACTTGGTAGCGATGAACGCCACATAATAGCATTTTCAGCAATAACCGGCGTTAGGATGCCAGAATCGGTCTCAAAGATTTCCACCTCAGCATAAGCACCTGGCAGTACCGGTGTATTAGGTGGTAAATCAAACTTTACTTTAACACTATGCTTGGCATTATCGGCAATAGGATAGATTTGCGACAACTTAGCATCCACCACAATATTGGCAATATCAAGCTTAATGCGATAAGCTTTTTCCATCTTAAGACTGCGAACCAATCTTGACGGAATGTTAACCTCAACCTGCAAATCTTTAATATTGGCAAACTTAATCAGGGTTTGACCTGGATTAACAATATCACCCTTGTTAACACTCTTGGCCACAATCACACCATCAAATGGCGCGCTCACATTGGCGTCTTTTAGTTTTTCTTCAATCTGTTTTAGATTGTTTTCAGCCTGTGTTAGTTTGTTTTTAGCTTGCTGGTACTGAGTGTAGCGCGAAGTTCTATTGGCAAACTTATCAAACTCGGGATTGCCCTGACCTGAGATTTTTAACATAGGATCAGTAAACATCGAGAACATGCCTGGAATCGAACCCAGCATCGGTGATGAGTTTGGTGAGACAATAGATTGTGAATATTGCACGCCCGCATTTCTTAGAGCTTCATTGGCTGAGGCAATCTCAGCATAGGCCGAATCTCTTTGCGCTTGAATAGATTCTTGCTCCAAGGTAACCAATACTGCACCTTGTTTGAACATGTCACCCTCTTGACCGCTCACACTTAAAATATCGCCCGGTACTTGTGCAGTTAAATTAACCTGAGAAGAAGAGATTACCGAGCCACCCAAAATAGCACGTTTGTCCAGTGACATACCGGTGACTTTTTGAATGTTATAAACTGAGTCAAAACTCTCAGAATTTTGTTGGATTCCTTGCGCTTGTAAAGGCAATGAAAATGCTAGAAAAATCGAGCTGACAAATGGAATAAATGTGGTTCTCATATTTGGGGTGTTTTGCATAGTTAATAAGTAAAACTTTAGCAAGAATTTTATATTATATGCTCAAGCGCTGTTTGACTATTTTAAAACTATTTTGTTTTAGGTTTTTTTCAAAAATATAAGCCATTGTTTTTTAAAGATTTTTTTAAGTATTTTTTTTATTGTCTGTATATAATTTTTTAGTTATATATTGCTATTATAATATAGTTAATTTTTCCACTTTTTTTCACCACAAATGAGCATTGCTTTTACCCCTGGAGACCCGGCCGGAATTGGACTGGATTTGGCCATTATTTACGCACAAAAAAACCAGCGGGAAAATCTCTTAACATTTGCTGATCCGGAGCTGTTATTACAGCGTGCAAAAATCCTTAATTTACCACTGAAAATCATCGAATCTGAGGCGGTTAAAAATCCAGGTGAGATTTGCGTCTATCCGATTAAATCTGGCGCCCCTTCTCAGCCAGGAATCTTGGATAAAAACAACAGCGAATACGTCTTAAAAACCATCAAAACAGCGACCGAGTTTTGTCTAGATAAGACAACACAAGCTTTGGTTACTGGACCCATTCACAAAGGCGTGATTAATGAAACTGGTATTGTTTTTAGCGGTCATACTGAATATCTTCAACAGCTCTCAAAGGTGGACAAAACCGTGATGATGCTAGCTACTAAGGGGCTTAACGTGGCTTTAGCAACCACACACATTCCTTTGTCTGAAGTGCCCGCGCACATCACCACCGCTAGTTTAACGCGTACACTTGAGATTATTCACAAAAGCTTTATAGCTCAAGGAATCGAGCAGCCTTGTATTAGTGTTTGTGGGTTAAACCCACATGCAGGCGAGGATGGCTATCTAGGTATGGAAGAAATTGAGATTATCAACCCACTGATTCAACAATTGAATCAAACTGGTTATCACTTAAAAGGCAGCGTACCAGCTGACACTGCCTTTACCCCAGATGCGCTAGAAGGTGTGGATTGTGTACTATCCATGTATCACGATCAAGGTTTGCCTGTGCTTAAAACCTTAGGCTTTAAAAAAGCAGTTAACATCACTTTAGGACTGCCATTTATTCGCACTTCGGTTGATCACGGCACTGCACTGAGTTTGGCAGGTACGGGAAATATTTCCCTAGGAAGTCTAGAGACTGCCTTATACTATGCCAATCAATTTATTCAGCGCAAAATCCATGCATAAGGCTCGAAAACGCTTTGGACAAAACTTCCTAACTGACACACAAATTATCGATCGCATTGTGGCAACCATTGCCCCTAAGATGGATGACAATCTACTAGAAATTGGTCCAGGAAAAGGTGCGATGACCCTACCGCTATTAGACAAGGTAGAACATTTAAACGTCATCGAGATTGATCGAGATTTGATTGCACTACTTAAAGCCTTTGGCAATGACAAATTAGTGATTCATCAAGGCGATGCACTTAAGTTTGATATTGACCAATTGCCACAGCCCTTAAGAGTGGTGGGCAACCTACCTTATAACATCTCCTCGCCTATTTTGTTTCACCTACTTGAGCATAGAGAACACATCCAAGACATGACCTTTATGCTGCAAAAAGAAGTGGTAGAGCGTATGGTGGCTGCACCAGGTAGTAAGACTTACGGACGTCTTAGCGTGATGATACAAGCGTTTTTTCATTGCGAATTAGTATTTATCGTACCGCCAGAATCCTTTGATCCAGCACCCAAGGTAGACTCTGCCATTGTTTATTTAAAGCCGCTGGCACAACCTATGGTTGAACAACTCGAGAGTTTTTCTAAGATTGTTAAGGCTGCCTTTGCACAACGCAGAAAAACCTTGAAAAACAATTTAAAATCCTATTTAAACAACCAACAAACACAAATAGACCTCTCACAAAGAGCGGAGGCGCTAAGCGTGCAAGATTTTGTGGTCCTGGCCAATGATTATGAAAAATCCCATTGAAATAAGCGTACAAACCACTTACTTGCAAGAGCAATCTGATACTGAGCGCCAGCAATTCGCGCACAGCTATACCATTAATATTACTAATCATTCAGATATTGGCGCCCAACTATTAGCGCGTCACTGGCATATTCAAGATGAAATGGGTCATGTGGAGACGGTGATTGGCGAAGGTGTGGTCGGTCAACAGCCACATATCTCCCCTGGAGAGAGTTTTGAATACTCCTCGGGCGCAGTGATTAAAACCCCAACTGGCACCATGAAAGGCTCGTACTCTATGCTAGGGGATGATGGTTCTCGGTTTGAGGTGGAGATTCCAGAGTTTATTTTGAGTGAGCCCTATACACTACACTAATGGCAGATTATCTAATTGGTGATGTTCAAGGGTGTTTTGATGCGCTCAAACGTCTGCTCAATAAGATTGATTTCTCCCAAGACAAAGATCGCCTGTTTTTCTTAGGCGATGTGATTAATCGAGGGCCTCAGTCACTACAAACACTGCGTTTTATTCAGGCCAATACTGATAACGCCTCTATGGTACTAGGTAATCACGACTTTCATCTATTAGCCTGTGCTTTAGGCGGGAAATCACCCAATAAAAAAGACAGTTTCATCGATATCTTAGATGCCAAAGACAAAAACTCGTTGATTGACTTTTTACTGCAACAACCCTTAGTGATTGAGCATCAAGGTGCTTTATTGGTACATGCCGGCATTCCACCAACTTGGGGCAAAAAGACCGCACTTGAGCAATCACAACAAGTACAGGTGCAATTGCAGCAGGAACAGGTATCTGAGTTTTTAGCGCTGATGTATGACAACTACCCCAACCAATGGTCTGATACCCATAACCAAGAGCAAGCTTGTCGTTACACGATTAACGCCTGTATGCGTATGCGTTTTTGTACGCAAGACTCGGTACTAGAGTTTGGGCACAAAGGTAATTTTGATCAAGCGCCTGAAGGCTATCAGGCCTGGTTTATGCACCCCAATCGAGTACTGAGAGATGCTGATATCTTTTTTGGTCATTGGTCAACGCTAAGAGGTGTGGATGTTGCGCATATCTACCCAATGGATCATGGTTGTATTTGGGGTGGGGAACTCAGCGCTATTCGTCTAGAAGACAAACAAGTATTCTCTAGTCAATGCTAACCTGACCCTCAAAAACAAACTCAGCAGGACCAGATAAAAACACACTATCACCTACTTGGTACTCAATCCTAGCATCACCACCTCGCAGATGGGTGGTCACATGACTATCCAGCAAGCCTTGGTTAACACCAAATACCACGGCTGCACACGCTCCGCTACCACAAGCTAAGGTTTCGCCAGCACCGCGCTCATAAACGCGCAGCTTTACCTCGGATGAATTTAACACTTGCATAAAGCCGATATTGGCCTGATTAGGCAGTAGCTCACTTTGTTGAATACGCTGAGCAATTGGCTCAATCTCCATAGAATCAAGCTCATCCACCAGCAGTACACAATGTGGATTACCCATCGATAGTACGCCCAGTGTATAGCCTTCAATTTCATATTGCTCACTTGGTGCCAACAGTAGTGGTACTTGCTCAGGATTAAACATAGGTATACCCATATCAACACGCACACTCTGATCGTCATTCACCATCAAAGAGATAATTCCTGAGCGAGTTTCAACCACCACAGGGTTGCTATTGGTTAAGCCTTTGTCTTGCACAAAACGTGCAAAACAACGCGCGCCGTTACCGCACTGCTCCACCTCTGATCCATCAGCGTTAAAAATAACATAGCGAAAATCCACTTGAGGCGTATGGCTACGCTCCACCACCAGTAGTTGATCAAAACCCACGCCAAAATGACGATCAGCTAGACGCCTTACCTGTTCAGCAGAAAAAACAAGATTCTGCTTGGTGTTGTCAACCACCATAAAATCATTGCCCAAGCCGTGCATTTTTGTAAAATTAATTTGCATGGTTAATATTTTATCCACTTATAAGTCTCAAGGTTAATGAATAATGCGCTTCTGATAAAATAGAGATATTTGTATTTTTAATCAGCAAAGCATGAAAACACCCAGCAACATTACCCTAAACAAGGATAAAAACCTATTAACCGTTACCTTTGACGGTGTTGACTACCCAATGAGCTCAGAATATCTTAGAGTTTACTCACCCTCAGCCGAGGTGGTTGGTCATGGCCCAGGTCAAGAAACCCTGCAAGTAGACAAAGAAAATGTCACTATTAAACGCATTCAGCCAACTGGCAACTATGCCATTGTTTTGTTCTTTAGCGATGAGCATGATAGCGGTATTTACTCTTGGTCGCATCTACACAAATTGGCCACCGGTTACGAGCAGCTATGGCCAGCTTATTTGCAAAAACTTAAAGACGCAGGTCATACCCATTCGCAACACTGATTAGCCCTATGGAGTTGCTAGTCTCAACAGCAGCTTTTATCGTCGCCATTGGTCTGCTGGTGACGGTGCACGAGTTTGGGCATTTTTGGGTGGCTAGGAAATCTGGTGTCAAGGTATTGCGCTTTTCGATTGGCTTTGGCAAGATTCTTAAATCCTACCAGCGAGGAGAAACCACTTACACGCTATGCGCGATTCCCTTAGGTGGTTTTGTCAAAATGCTGGACGAGACAGAAACAGAGGTTGACAAGTCTGAGCAACACCGCGCCTTTAATCGACAAAGCGTGTATACGCGCATTGCCATAGTTAGCGCTGGACCTTTGGCCAATTTCTTGTTGGCAATAGTGCTTTATAGCCTGGTTTTTGTTATTGGCACACAAGGTGTGAAACCTATTGTTGGCATGGTAGAACCTGAATCTATTGCCCAGCAATCTGGGCTGAATACTGGTGATCAATTACTCAGTCTTAATCAAGTGGAGGTTCGCAGTATTGGTGAATTTTCTAGTGCCTTTGTTGAATCACTGGACCGGCAACCCATGCATATTAAGGCGCGGTCCAACACCTCAGAGCTTAAAGACGTATATCTAGATATTGATGATACTTATCTTAACAATCCTAATCAGCGGGTTGAGCAGTATTTAGGCTTTGCTTATCAATTACCTGAGTTAGCAGCTATTATTAATCAGGTGATGCCGGGCACAGCCGCTGATCGAGCCGGGTTGCGCTCTATGGATGAAGTAATTGCCATCAATGGCCAACCTATTCACAATTGGGCTGAGTTTGTTGCGCTTATTAAGCCTAACGCTGGGAAAGTATTACAACTTAATATTCAAAGAGACGGGCAAGAGCTATCCTTGAGTCTCACACCTGAGTTGGTTGGGGGTCAGGCCAAGGTTGGTGTTAGTGTGTTTGTGCCGGAGAATCACTTGGACGGGCATTTGGTTAATATTCAGTACCATTGGTTAGAGGCACTACCACTAGCAGTCAACAAGGTTTATCAGCTTAGTCTGCTGAATCTAACCATGATTAAAAAGATGCTGCTGGGTAGTGCTTCGGTTGAGCAATTAAGTGGGCCTTTAAGCATTGCCAGTTTTGCCGGCAAAAGTGCACAAGTGGGACTGGTATCATTCTTATCATTCTTAGCGCTGATTAGTGTGGGTCTGGGTTTGATTAACCTATTACCAATTCCTCTGCTTGATGGTGGGCATTTGCTGTTTTATCTCATTGAAATTATCAAAGGCTCTAAAGTCAGCCAAAACACCCAGCAATTAGCATTTAAATTTGGCATTTTGGTTATTTTGTCATTAACCTTTGTCGCGCTGTATAATGATGTCTTGCGTTTGTTTTAATTCCACTAGACTTATGAGAAAAACCATTACGAAAACCACGCTGATTTTCGCTCTATTATTACCACTTAGCACCCTAGCTAATACCATTAAAAGTATTGAAATTTTAGGTCTAAACGCCATCTCAAGAGGTACGGTTCTGAGTTATCTTCCGGTGGAAGTTGGTGACACTTACAACACCCAAATCTCCAATCAGATCATTAAATCTCTGCATCAAACCAGTTTCTTTAAAGATATTGAAGTCTCACAAGAAGGTGCGATTCTTAAGATTAAATTACAAGAAAATCCACACATCAAATACGTAGATGTACTAAATTATTCAGACGCGGTATTAGAGGAAGAAGCATTGGGTCGCGTACTAAAAGACAAAGGCCTATCCCAAGGTCAAATCTTTAATAAGCGTCAATTAGATAAGCTGATTGCACAACTTGAAGCTTCTTATATTTCCAAGGGTTATTACAACGCCAAGATTAGTCAAAAAATTGAAGTTGACGTACAAAACCGTATTGGTATTGAGCTCGATATTGATGAAGGCGAAGTAGCCAGAATTAGCGCTATGCGTATTAGTGGTGCTCAGGTTAAAGATAGTGATGATCTGCTAGATATGTTTGAGATTGGCGAAGCTGATTTTTTCCTGCTGAACTATTTCACTGAAAAAGATCACTTTTCCAAAGCGGCGTTGGATGCGGGTATCGAGGCGATTAAATCTGAATATATTGATGATGGCTATCTGGATATTAGTATTGAGAAAATTAAGACTGAGCTTTCTGATGATAAACAAAATATTACCATTGATATTGCGATCAGTGAAGGCGCTCAATACAAGGTCGGTAAGATTAACTTTACAGGAGATTTACTTAATCAATCTATTGAAGATCTGAATAGCAAACTTAGTATGAAAACTGGCGATGTATTTAAGCGTAAAGAAATTATCGATAGTATTCAAGCCATTACCGATGTGTTTGCTGATCAGGGTTATGCCTTTGCCAAAATTGATCCAATTACCCGTGAAAATAAAGCCACGCATGAAATTGAGCTAAGTATCAATATTGAACTGAATAAACGTGTTTATGTTAATCGCATTACCATTGTTGGCAATACGCGCACTCAAGATGAAGTCATTCGTCGTGAGATTGGCATTGTTGAAGGTGGGTTGTATTCCAATACCGAGCTAGATGAATCGATTAAGCGTATTAAGCGCCTAGGATTCTTCTCTGATGTGAAGATGGATGTTACTCGTCTAAAAAATTTTAAAGACAAGATCAACCTACACTTTAGCGTTGAAGAAACCAAAACTGGCACCTTCTCAATTGGCCTTTCTCACTCGAATAGTACCGGTGCGGCCTTTAATATGGGCATCAAAGAAAATAACTTCTTAGGCACGGGTAATACACTAAACGCTGCCTTCTCTAACTCTAGTGCGGTACAAGAAACCAGCTTTTATTTCTCTGACCCGTACTTTACTGAAGACAAGCATTCAATTAGCTATGGTATTTTCTCTAAGTCACTAGATGGTGCCGAATTGGATGTTGCCTCGTACAAAATTGATGAAACCGGCCTTAATCTAGGCTACGGTATTCCAATCTCAGATGCTACTCGTATTGGTGCAGAGATGCGCGCTTCTTCTCGAGATATTACTTGTGGTACCACTTTTGCTGGCGCTGGTTATGAACAGGCCCAATGTGCCAGTAATGATAAAACCGAAGTAAAGCTTAACCTTAACTGGTCAAACAATACGCTTAATGATCACAATTACCCAACCGAAGGTGCTAGAAATAGCCTCAGCTTTGATTTAGCACTGCCGATTGCTGATTTTCGTTATTATAAGACCGATGTTTCGCACAAAAGCTACCACCCTATGGGTAGTGATCTAACTCTGGCACTTAAAGGCTCTCTGGGTTTGGCACAAGGCTACGGCGACAAAGACCTACCATTTTTTAAACGTTATTATGGTGGTGGCTCTTCTTCGGTACGCGGTTTTGATTTCAACTCTTTAGGCGCTACATACGCCAACGATAAAGCCAAAGGTGGTGAGCTTTCTATGCTAGCCAGTACTGCAGTTATCTCACCGCTAAATTTTGTTAAAGATAGTGATAATATGCGTATCAGCGCTTTTATTGATGCTGGATCAGTTGAAGAAAAAGCCTCTAACTTAAGTTTTGATGAAATACGCATGTCAACCGGTGTGGCCTTTTCTTGGTTAACGCCAGTGGGTCCACTTGGTATTTATGCAGCCACTCCACTAATTAAAAAATCTGGCGATCAAACCAAATCGGTTGAATTCACTCTAGGAACCAGCTTCTAGGCTAAAATTATGCTGCGCTTCATATCGTTTTTTTTGTTGCTAAGTGTTAATAGCCTTTCTTTAGCTCAAGAGCTCAAAATTGGTTACCTTAATATCGATCACATCATTAGCAGCTCACCACAATTTATTCAAGCAAATCAATTGGTGATTAAAGAGTTTCAGCCGCAAGAAAATCAACTTAAACAATTAGCTAGCGATATTCAGACTCAAGTGGTAGAGTTTAATCAAAATAAAGACACATTAGATAAAGGCGAACTTAATCAACAGCTTAAGAAGATTGCCCGCCTGGAAAAGGAGTTAAAAGCCAAAGCTGGACGCATTAAAAAAGCCTTGCAGCAGCGCAACACATACGAGCTGAAAAAAATCCAAGACTTAATCAATCAAGCCATTCAACAAATCGCGACTGACAAACAATACGATCTTATTCTTTATCAAGAAGTGGCTTATGCCAGCGACAAGGTTAATATCAGTTCACAAGTCAGTCAAAAGCTTAGGGAGATGTTTAAATAATGCCTAGCTTGAGTGAAATTGCTATACTACTTGATGCCAAGCTTGTTGGTGATGCATCCCTACAAGTCTCTGGTATTAATAGTCTTGGTTCGGCCAATAGCCAAGAGCTCAGTTATTTAAATGGTGAAAAACACCTATCAGCGCTAAAAAATACCCAAGCAGGTGTGGTTATTCTGCGTAAAGATCATCTAACACTTTGCCCTACCAATGCTCTAGTGACTGGTAACCCTTATCTGGCTTTTGCCAAAATATCACATCTGTTTGATATCCGGCCTAGTGCGCTAGATGGTATTAGTTCAAGTGCAAACATCGCCAATGCAAAAATTGGCAGTAATGTTGCCATTGGTGAGCATGTTGTACTGGGTAATAATTGCATTATTGGCGCTAACACTACCATTGGTGATAACACCACCATTGGTGATGATACGCTCATTCATAGCAACGTCTGCATCATGCACAATGTCACCATTGGCAACGAAGTGGAAATCCACCCAGGTGCAGTCATTGGTGCTGATGGCTTTGGCAATGCACGCGATCAAAAAGGCAAATGGCATAAAATCGCCCATCTAGGCAGTGTAATTATTGGCAATCAAGTCAGTATTGGCGCCAATACTACCATTGATCGTGGCACGCTTGAGAATACCGAAATTGACAATGGAGTGCGTATTGATAATCTGGTGCACATTGCTCATAATGTTAGCATTGGCGAGGATTCGGCCATTGCCGCTTGTACGGGTATTGCTGGCTCAACCACCCTAGGTAAGCGCTGCATGATTGGCGGCATGGTTGGTATTGTTGGTCATCTTAAGATTTGTGATGATGTGGTTGTCAATGCCACCAGTACGGTTGACAAAGACATTAACAAACCTGGTGTTTATACCGGGATTTTTCCACTAATGTCGCACAAGAGATGGCAGAATATCGGAATTTGGTTAACAAAACTTGATAAAATCGTTAAACATCTCAATATTAAGCTCAAAAATTTAAAGGAAAACTAAGCATTATGGAAATGAACATCAACGAAGTTAAAAACTACTTACCTCACCGTTACCCTTTCTTATTGGTTGATAGAGTACTAGAGTTGGAAGTAGGTAAATCGCTGGTTGCCATTAAAAATATCACCTTTAATGAACCACAATTTACCGGTCATTTCCCATCTCAACCAATTATGCCAGGTGTGCTAATTGTTGAAGCCTTAGCACAAGCCACTGGAATCCTGGCCTTTAAATCTGAGGTGGGCAAGCCTAAGGATGGGCAAATCTACATGCTGGTTGGCGTGGATAAAGTACGCTTTAAACGCATGGTTGAGCCAGGTGATCAGCTGCGATTGGAAGTTGAAGTAATAACGGTAAAACGCGGCATGTGGAAATTTGCTTGTAAGGCCTTAGTTGATGACAAAGTGGTGACCGCTGCAGAGCTAATGTGCACCCAAAAAGCAGCCGAGTAAACCCAATAAATTCTTGAGGAGAATCACGTGGCCATTGATCCCAGTGCAGTTATTGACCCCAGTGCAAAAATTCATAAAAATGCTGAAATTTGCGCCTATGCTGTTATCGGTGCTAACGTTGAGATTGATGCAGGCACCATTGTTGAATCGCACGCAGTAATTCAAGGTCCGACCAAAATTGGCAAGAACAATCACATTTACTCATTTGCCTCTATTGGTGGCGACCCACAAGACATTACTTATGAAGAAGGCCAAGAATCAAACCTGGTCATTGGCGATGATAATCTAATTCGTGAGTTTTGCACCATTAACCGTGGCACAGAAAAAGAAAAATCCATCACTCGTGTAGGTTCAAACAACATGCTAATGGCTTATGTACATATTGCCCATGACTGTGAAGTGGGTAATCATGTGATTATGTCTAATAACGCTTCGCTGGCTGGACACGTTAAAGTGCACGATTGGGCAATTCTAGGCGGCTTTACCCTGGTCAAACAATTTTGTATGATTGGCATGCATACTTATATTGGCATGGGTTGTCAGATTAACAAAGACATTCCGGCTTACTTGGTGGCCTCTGGCATTCCAACTCGAGTCAGAAGTATTAACGCCGAAGGCATGCGCAGACGTGGTTTTTCCTCAAGCGCCATCGCCTCAATCAAGCGTGCTTTTAAAGTGGTGTATCGAGAAGCGCAAGGTGGTCTACTGGATCACGCGCTTAATGATTTGGTTAAATCAGAGACTGATTCACCTGAGGTTATGCAATTTATCAAATGCATCCGCAGCTCTAAAGTGGGTATTATGCGCGGACCGACTGAAGACTAACTACACACCCTATGGACAAATCCTTTTTAAAGTCTAGCTCTGTGGTCACAGGCATGACTTTCCTCTCAAGGATTTTGGGCCTGGTACGCGATTATTTTATTGCGCGTTATTTTGGTGCTAACGCAGCCACCGACGCCTTTCTGGTTGCTTTTAAAATTCCCAATTTTCTAAGGCGCCTATTTGGCGAAGGCGCTTTCTCTCAAGCCTTTGTACCTATCTTAGCTGACGCCAAAGCTAAAGATGATGAGCAAGAAATACAGGCGGTTATTAATCATATTGGTACCAAATTCTTAAGTGTACTAGTTGTTATTACCTTGATTGCAGTCTTGGCAGCGCCAGTGGTCATCTTTTTATTTGCCTGGGGTTTTTATTTCAACGAGGATCAAACTCAATTTTATTTGGCCTCAGACATGCTGCGCATTACTTTTCCTTATTTGCTACTTATCTCTTTAACGGCTTTTTCCGGTGCGATTTTAAATACCTATAATCGTTTTGCTGTACCGGCTTTTACCCCGGTTCTGCTTAATATCTGCATGATTCTTAGTGCAGTTTATCTATCAGAATACTTAGAACAACCAATTATGGCGCTGGCCTGGGGTGTGCTGATTGGCGGCGTGGTCCAACTTGGATTCCAAATACCCTTTCTCATTAAACTCAAAAAAATGCCACAACTCACTCGTGGCGATCACCCCAGTGTTGGCGTGTTAAAAAAACGTATGCTACCGGCACTATTTGGCGTCTCCGTCTCACAAATCAACCTATTGATTGACACCATGATTGCCTCACTTTTGGTTAGTGGCAGTGTGTCCTATCTTTATTATTCAGATCGATTATTAGAATTACCCTTGGCGCTAATTGGCATTGCTCTGGCGACGGTGGCCTTAGCAAAACTCAGCGCGCACTTTGCCAACAACGATGAAGACAGTTTTAAAGCCACGGTTAACTACGCGCTCAAAGTTGGCCTACTGCTGGGCATGCCCGCACTATTTGGTCTGGTTCTATTGGCTGAAGAGCTAATGATTACCCTGTTTCAATATCAAGCCTTTAGTGCATTGGCTGCACATAACTCAGCACTGAGCCTGATGGCTTACGGCTCGGGACTGATTGCATTTATTTTGGTAAAAATACTCTCACCGGTTTTTCTCTCCAGAGGTGATACCAAAACCCCGGTTAAAGTTGGCGTGGTCGCTATGTTTAGTAATGTGGTTCTCAACGTGATTTTGGCTTATTATTATGCCCATGTGGGCTTAGCGATAGCTACCTCAATCTCAGCCGCGATTAACGCACTGGGTTTGTATTATTTTTTAAAGAAATACCAAATCTTTAGCTTTGATAACAGCGTGGTCAAAATTTTTATAAAAGCCTTAGTCGCAAGCTTTATAATGATGGTTTTTATTTTAAGTACCAATCCTGGCGTGGAGTTTTATTTAAGTGCTGACGTGAGCAGCAGAGTCTTAAATATTGCCAGTACTATAGGGGTTTCGGCTCTTATTTACTTTATCATGCTGGGCATATTGGGCGTACGCACTAACAAATTATGAATACCGTAAAATGCATCAAACTTAACCAAGAGCTCGAAGCACTGGATCGCGCTCCTTATCCAGGAGAGTTGGGACAAAGAATTCTGGCCAATGTTTCCAAAGAGGCCTGGCAACTTTGGTTGGATCACCAGACTATGCTGATTAACGAAAACAATCTATCGATGATGGATTCCAGCGCACAAAGCTACCTTAAGGAACAAATGGAGAAATTCTTTTTCTCGTCAGAAGGTGCCGATAAAATCCAAGGTTACACTCCGCAGAACTAATGGCCAATTTATTTATTATTGCTGCCCCTTCGGGCTGTGGCAAAACCTCTTTAGTTAAGGCTCTGCTAGAGCAACAGTCAAATATTTGCGTCTCTACTTCACATACTACGCGTCAGGCTAGGCCTGGTGAAGTCAATGGTAAGAATTACTTCTTTGTTTCTAAGGCAGAATTTGATCAAATTCAGCAAGCCAATGGATTTTTAGAATCTGCTCAAGTGTTTGATAATTTCTACGGCACTGCCAAACAAACCGTGGTGGACTTGCTGGCAACAGGTACCGATGTGATTCTAGAGATTGACTGGCAAGGTGCGCGTCAAGTAAAAACCATCTTTGGTGATGCCATTGGTATTTTTATCCTACCACCCAGTGAGCAGGCTTTGCGAGAGCGTTTAAATGACCGTGGTCAAGACAGCGAGGAAATCATCGATAGACGTATGCAAGATGCGGTCAGTGAAATGCAGCATTATAATGAGTTTGATTATTTAGTAATCAATGACAAATTTGAGGTAGCGTTACAGGATTTGATCAATATTATCAACACACAAAAACTCAACCTTAAAACTCAAAGCATCCAACATCAAAGTTTGCTTAAATCCTTGATTTAACCTATAATATTACTTTGTTTTAATATTCAGAGATGAATATCGGCCAATGAGTAACGAATTCGCCCTACCTGTTAGTACGCATGCCAGTAGCCTGGAGCTACAAAAATACCCGCCAATTCTTTCCAAAGAAGAGGAATACGAGCTAGCACTTAGACTATATGAAAACCATGATTTAGAAGCAGCAAGAAAGCTGGTGCTTTCACACATGCGCTTTGTGGCGTTTATTGCTCATGGTTACAAAGGCTATGGTTTGGAGCAATCTGATTTGATTCAAGAAGGCACGATTGGCCTGATGAAGGCAGTAAAGAAATTCAATCCCCACAAAAAAGTACGCTTAGCCTCTTTTGCCGTATATTGGATTCGTGCTGAGATTCACGAATTTATCTTTAAAAACTGGAAGATTGTTAAAGTTGCCACCACCAAGGCTCAACGCAAATTATTTTTCAAACTCAAACAAGCCAAAGCACACATCTATCAATCACTCACCAACGAACAAGCTGATGAGATTGCCAATGATTTAGGCGTTAGACGCAAAGACGTGCTGGAGATGGAATCACGCCTACAATTTAATGACGTGGCCTTTGAGAGCAGTAGTGAAGAAGATTCTAATGCGCCAGAGTTGTATCTCACCGATAACAACACACAAACGCCAGAACAATTACTACTGACAGATGACAGTCAAAAAAATCAACAACAAAGCCTTTATCAGGCACTTTCTTCTTTGGATGAAAGAAGTTTGGATATTTTGCAATCCAGATACTTGAAAGAAGAAAAATCGACCCTACATACTCTAGCAGACAAGTATGGTGTTTCTGCTGAACGAGTACGTCAGCTTGAGAAAAAAGCCATGCAAAAACTAAAAGAAAGTCTTGAAGCTAGCGCTTCTTAAGAGTTGTTTTAGTCGTCGCATCTACAATAATATAATTGACTAATTAGGAGAAAAAATGAATATCCGTCCGCTTCATGATCGTGTAATCGTTCGTAGAACAGAAGAAGAAAAAACCACAGCCAGTGGTCTAATCATTCCAGATTCAGCTACTGAGAAGCCCTCTCGTGGTGAAGTTGTTGCTGTTGGCAATGGTAGAAAAAATGACAATGGCGAAGTAATTGCCATGGATGTTAAGGTGGGTGACACGGTTTTATTTGGCCAATTTGCAGGCACAGAAATTAAAGCCGATGGTGAGCCGCTATTGGTAATGAACGAAAGCGACATTGTTGCGGTAATTGACTAAAGGAGATTGAGATGAGTGCAAAAGACGTAAAATTTGGTTCTGACGCTAGAAGCCTAATGCTAGATGGTGTAAACATCCTAGCAAACGCCGTTAAAGTAACCTTGGGCCCTAAGGGTCGTAATGTGGTATTGGATAAATCATTTGGTGCGCCAAATATTACTAAGGATGGTGTATCAGTCGCTCAAGAAATCGAACTGGAGAACAAGTTCGAGAACATGGGTGCACAAATGGTTAAAGAAGTGGCCTCTAAAACCAATGATGTGGCTGGTGATGGTACGACCACAGCAACCGTATTGGCCCAAGCCCTGGTTGCTGAAGGCGTGAAATCAGTTGCAGCAGGTATGAATCCAATGGATCTGAAACGTGGTATCGATAAAGCCACTGCAGCCGCTGTTGAAGCCTTAAGAGATCTGTCTCAGCCGTGTAATGATTCTACTGCCATTGCGCAAGTAGGCACTATTTCAGCTAACTCTGATAACAGCGTAGGCGATATTATTGCTGAAGCCATGGATCGTGTAGGTCAGCAAGGTGTTATCACTGTTGAAGAAGGCTCAGGTCTGGAAAATGAACTAGACGTGGTAGAAGGCATGCAGTTTGATCGTGGTTACCTATCACCATATTTTGTTAATAACCAAGACACCATGTCGGCAGATTTAGACACGCCTTATATCTTATTACATGATTCAAAGATTTCCAACATTCGTGATTTACTACCTGCACTGGAGATTGCACAAAAAGGTGGTCGTCCACTACTCATTATTGCCGAGGATATCGAAGGTGAAGCCTTGGCAACGCTAGTGGTAAACAACATGCGTGGTATTGTTAAAGTAGCGGCAGTAAAAGCACCAGGTTTTGGTGAGCGTCGTAAGGCTATCTTGCAAGACCTAGCCATTCTAACGGGCGGTACTGTCATTTCTGAAGAAGTTGGTCTGTCACTAGAAGCGGTAACTGAAGAGTCTCTAGGTGGCGCTAAGCGTGTTGAAGTTGGTAAAGAAAACACGGTTGTGGTTGATGGTGCTGGCTCTAAAGACTCAATCAACGCGCGTATCACTCAGATTACTACACAAATGGAAGTAACCACTTCGGAATACGACCAAGAAAAACTACAAGAGCGTCTGGCTAAGCTATCAGGTGGTGTTGCAGTGATTAAAGTTGGTGCAGCAACTGAAGTAGCGATGAAAGAGAAAAAAGATCGCGTAGATGATGCACTACATGCAACACGCGCTGCAGTAGAAGAAGGCGTGGTACCAGGTGGTGGCGTTGCTCTGGTTCGTGCCATTGCTGCCCTAGATGGCCTAAGTGGTGACAACCACGACCAAGACATTGGTATTGCACTGACCAAGCGCGCGATGGAAGCGCCACTACGTCAAATCGTTACCAATGGTGGCGGTGAGGCTTCTGTGGTACTAAATGCAGTTGCCAATAGCGAAGGTAATCATGGTTATAACGCTGGTAACGAAACCTATGGTGATATGCTAGAGATGGGTATTTTGGATCCAACCAAAGTAACACGTGCTGCCTTACAACACGCAGCCAGTATCTCAGGTCTAATGATTACTACTGAAGCGATGATTACAGACATCCCACAAGATGATGCAACAGATCCTGCAGCTGCAGCAGCTGGTATGGGTGGTGGCATGGGTGGAATGATGTAATTCCAAACCCAAACCATCGTAAAAAAGCCCCATTTAATGGGGCTTTTTTTTGGTATGATACTTTGCAAAATAAATTCTTGGATTAACATTGTATGGGTAATTACGACTCCTCTTCAATTGAGGTATTATCAGGTTTAGAACCAGTGCGTAAACGCCCTGGCATGTACACCGAAACCGAGCGTCCTAATCACCTAGCCCAAGAGGTAATCGATAATAGTGTGGATGAAGCCGTTGCTGGTTTTGGCAGCAAGATTCAAGTGGTGCTCTACGAGGATGGCTCGCTTAGCGTTGAAGACAATGGTCGCGGCATGCCTACTGATATACACCCTAAAGAAAACAAGCCTGGTGTCGAGGTGATTCTCACCAAACTACACGCTGGTGGTAAATTCTCTAATGATTCTTATCAATTCTCTGGTGGTTTACACGGTGTAGGTATCTCGGTGGTAAACGCCCTATCCTCTTTAGTAGAAGTCTGGATTAAACGCGATGGCAAAGAGCATTATATGTCCTTTGCCGATGGCGGGAAAAAAACCGATCTTGAGGTGATTGGCACAGTAGGCAAACGCAATACTGGTACCAAGGTTAAATTCAAGCCCGATGGTACTTTTTTTGACAGTGAGAAATTCTCTGCTAAAAAACTCAGACATAATCTCAGATCCAAAGCGGTACTTTGTCCAGGTCTGGAGATTCACTTTCATAACCAGATTGACGATACTAAAGACCAATGGCTTTATCAAGAAGGTTTAAAGGATTATCTTTCTGCCTCACTGGACGCTCTAGATTGCTTACCTGCAGATCCATTTGTGGTCAATTATGAAAGCGAAGAACAAGAATTGCACTGCGCCCTATCTTGGACTGAGTACAACACCGGTGTGGTGGCTGAAAGCTATGTCAATCTGATTCCAACTTCTCAGGGTGGTACCCATGTAAATGGTCTACGTTCAGGATTAACTGATGCCTTAAAAGAGTTTTGTGAATTTAGAAATTTACTACCTAAAAATATTAAGCTAACTCCAGATGATGTCTGGCAAAAAATCGCCTACGTGCTTTCTATTAAAATTATGGATCCACAATTCTCGGGCCAAACCAAAGAGCGCCTTTCTTCCAGAGAATGTGCTGGCTTTGTCTCTAATGTGGTTAAGGATGCCTTTAGCTTGTGGCTAAACCAGCATACCTCAGTAGCCGAGAAAATTGCAGAATTGGCAATTGCCAATGCGCAAAATCGACTAAAAACCCGTAAAAAAGTTGTACGTAAAAAAGTTGTAAGCGGTCCCGCCCTGCCCGGAAAGCTTTCTGATTGCACTAGTAATGATTTGGATCAAACCGAAGTGTTCTTGGTCGAGGGTGACTCGGCGGGTGGTTCTGCCAAGCAAGCACGTGATAAAGAGTACCAAGCCATCTTGCCGCTACGAGGCAAAATTCTCAATACTTGGGAGGTTGAATCTGACCAAGTGCTTTCTAGTAACGAGATTCATGACATTAGTGTGGCCATTGGCTTAGAGCCTAATAGTGATGACCTATCAGGCTTAAGATATGGCAAGATTTGTATCTTGGCTGATGCGGATTCTGATGGCGCACATATTGCTACTTTAATTTGCACCCTATTTGTTAAGCATTTCCCAAGACTAATCAAAGAGGGTCATGTGTTTGTGGCCATGCCGCCACTATATCGTATCGATGCCGGCAAACAAGTGCACTACGCCTTAGATGATAGCGAACGCGACGCAATTGTTAACAAGATTGAAAAAGAAAACAAGCGGGTTAAGATTCAAGTACAGCGCTTTAAAGGACTGGGCGAGATGAACCCTTCTCAACTTAGAGAAACCACTATGTTGCCTGATACTAGGCGCCTGATTCAACTCACACTGGATAATCCGTTGCAGGTTGCACAAACCATGGATATGTTGCTCAGCAAAAAACGTGCTGCCGATCGCAAGCGCTGGCTAGAAGAAAAAGGCAATCTTGCCAATGTCTAAAAAGGCGGTTGTTCTGCTCTCTGGCGGACTCGATTCAACTACGGTTCTGGCTATTGCCAAGTCTCAAGGGTTCGAGTGCTATGCACTGAGTTTTGATTATGGACAAAAACAAAAAGCCGAACTGAACTCAGCAGCCAATATTGCCAAAGCCTTTGGTGCTATAGAGCACCGAGTGATGTCTATTTCGCTGGGCGATATTGGTGGCTCAGCACTAACCGATGATAATATTGATGTGCCCAAGTTTGAGCAAAGCGATGAGATTCCAGTGACTTATGTGCCTGCACGCAATACCATCTTTTTATCATTTGCCATGGCCTGGGCCGAAGTTTTAGACGTACAAGATATCTTTATTGGTGTGAATGCGCTGGATTATTCAGGTTATCCAGATTGCCGTCCAGAGTTTATTCAAGCATTTGAAGCCATGGCTAATTTGGCCACCAAACAAGCCGTTGAAGGACAAAAGCTAACGATTCATACACCACTGATCGATTTAGACAAAGCCAAAATTATCCAAAGCGGTATTGATTTAGGGGTGGATTATTCCAAGACCACTACCTGTTATCAAGCCAATGATCAGGGTGAGGCTTGTGGGATTTGTGATGCTTGCACTTATCGAAAACTGGGCTTTAAACAAGCGGGAATTTGTGATCCAACTAGGTATCAAAAAAGCCCATAACTTTTTTTAAATTTTCTCTTGTATAGTGCGCAATTAAAGATAAAATAATAATTTTTTACAACGATTAAGGAAATAACAAATGAGTATTGAACAAAGAGTTAAAGATGTAGTAGCTGAGCAACTAGATGTAAGCGGTGATATCGATAACAACGCTTCTTTTATTGATGATTTAGGTGCAGATTCTTTAGACACAGTTGAGCTAGTAATGTCTCTTGAAGAAGAGTTTGACTGCGAAATTCCTGATGATGAAGCAGAAAACATTACAACTGTTCAACAAGCAATCGACTACGTGAACAACAATTTGTAATTTCCGTATTGACTAGTATCAATACCCAAGGCGCTTTTTCATTTAATTAAGCGCCTTTTTTTTACCTTTAATTTAGTGATGTTATGAGCAAAAGAAGAGTGGTGATTACCGGTTTGGGCATGGTTTGCCCTGTGGGTTTAAACGTTAGCGGATCTTGGGAGAATATTCTCAATGGTCAATCAGGCATTACCACACTAACCAATCTAGACACCGAAGGACAAACGGTGAAGTTTGGCGGTTCGGTTAAAGACTTTGATATTGGTGAATACATCTCGCCTAAAGATGCGAAAAAGATGGATCCTTTTATTCATTACGGCATGGCAGCCGGTATTCAAGCCATTGAAGACTCTGGCATTGAAATTACCGAACAAAACGCTGAACGCATTGGTGTAGCCATTGGTGCTGGCATTGGCGGCTTAGGCACGATTGAGAAAACTGCCGATCTTTATCGAGAAAAAGGCGCCAAACGTATCTCGCCATTTTTTGTACCCTCTTCTATCATCAATATGGTCTCAGGCAATCTGTCGATTAAATACGGCATGAAAGGTCCAAATTTCGCCATTGTTACTGCTTGTACCACAGGTACGCATAATGTCGGTGATGCCGCGCGTCTAATTGAATATGGCGATGCTGATGTCATGGTGGCAGGTGGCGCTGAAATGTCGACTACCAATTGTGGCCTAGGCGGTTTTGCTGCAGCCCGTGCTCTATCGACACGCAATGATGACCCACAAACTGCCTCACGTCCTTGGGATAAAGATCGTGATGGTTTTGTACTGGGCGATGGCGCAGGTGTGGTGGTGTTAGAAGAATACGAACACGCCAAAGCACGTGGTGCGAAGATTTATGCTGAGGTTTCAGGTTATGGCATGAGTGGTGATGCTTATCACATGACGCTACCTTCTAAGGGTGGTGAAGGTGCGGCGCGCTGCATGAAAAATGCCATGAATAATGCCGGAGTCAATGCTGAGCAAATTAACTACATCAACGCACACGGTACTTCAACACCAGCGGGTGATCAGGCAGAAACCGATGCGGCCAAACTGGCCCTAGGCGATCACGCTTATAATATTGTTATGAGTTCAACCAAGTCAATGACTGGCCATCTTCTGGGTGCAGCAGGCGGTATTGAAGCTATCTTTACGGCTTTAGCGGTTAAACATCAAGTGGCCCCACCAACGATTAATATCTTTAATCAAGATGAGGGCTGTGATTTAGATTATGCCGCCGGTGAAGCCAGAGAGATGAAGATCGATCACGCCATCTCTAATTCATTTGGCTTTGGTGGTACCAACGGCAGTATTGTACTGTCTAAGATTTAAATCTACTTAGCAGGTGCTGATAAGTCTACACCTTGGATTTTGTCGGCATCAGCAATTAACTCTCTAGCAAAATCATAAGTTTTAACCGCACCATTTTGCACGCTGCTAAGCGCTGCCTCTTTGTTAACTACCAAAGCCCATTCTGCATCTGTTGATTTGAATTGAATCGCACCACCAATTAGCGCCAGAATTACCACTACAGCAAAAATAAATTTAATCATTTAGATCTCCGAGAATATAAAAATAGGCTTATTTTACCTAGTAATTCACAATACCATTGGCTTTTAATAGTGCCTGCACCTGGGGCTTCTTGCCTCGAAACTTCACATATTGCGCCATAAAATCCAGCGACCCACCAACTTCTAAGATGTTTTGCAAAAAAGATAGTGAAGCCTGAGAACCGGCACCGCCTTGACTATTGACATAATCATAAGCATCTGCCGCTAAAACCTCTGCCCACTTATAAGAGAAATAACCCGCAGCATAACCGCCACCAAAAATATGACCAAAGGTATTAAGAAAACGATTCTCATCAATCACAGGCAGTAGTGCAGTTTTTTCTCTAACCTGGGATAGCACCTTATAAGTATCTTGATTACCCATATGGGTTAACAAATCCCAAAGTGAAAACTCACATTGGCGCAACATGCCCATTGCCGATTGAAAATTCTTAGCGGCAATGAGTTTTTCGTACAACTCATCTGGCAGTGTTTCACCAGTCTGGTAATGCGCAGACATAAGCTTAACCGTGTCTTTTTCATAACAAAAGAACTCCATGTACTGACTCGGCAGCTCTACCCCATCCCAAGGTACGCCAGAGATACCGGCCACTGAAGGATGTTTAACCGTGGTCAGCACATGATGCAGCGCATGACCAAACTCGTGGAAAATGGTCACAATCTCATCAAACTCAAATAGCGCAGGTTTATCCGCACTAGGAGAATTAAGATTACACACCACAAAAGCCACTGGCTTTTCATCATCCATTAGTCCTTGATAATCCGCCATCCAAGCGCCACCACGTTTGTCTTTACGTGCATACAAATCCAGATAAATTCGCCCAACTACCTCTGACTCGCGCTCAACATTTAAAATACGCACATCGGGGTGATAACTCACCTCGTTAACTCGACTGAGTCGAATCCCGTAGAGTTTTTCAATAGTGCTAAACAAGCCTTTTAACACACCAGACTCTGGAAAATACGGCGTGAGATCAGACTTGGAAAAACCAAATTTCTGCTCTTTTAACTGCTCTGAATAAAACATCAAGTCCCAAGGCTTTAAAGACTTTTGTGCAAAGGCTTCTAATTCTGCCAATTCCTCTAAGGCTTGCACTTTGGCCTTATCTACCAAATCCCAAAGAAAATCCAATACCATCTCAGTAGAGTCCACCATCTTTGACTCTAATGAGAGTTGTGCATAGTGCTCAAAACCCAGTAATTGAGCCATCTCCGCTCTAAGCGTGAGAATTTCATCCATGGTGGTGCGATTATCATACCCTTTGCTGGTAATACCCACCTCGGAAGCGCGCGAGATATAAGCCCTATAAACTTCTTCTCTCAGCGCCTCATTCTCAGCATAAGTCATCACATCCAAATACACCGGCATTTGCAAGTTAAGCTCGTAGTGATCATCTACCGCTACCTTAGCCAGAGCTGAGGCCGGATAGCCGGATAAATCCTCTTGAGTAACGCTTTTTTTCCACTCATTAGTAGCTTGCAAGGCGTTTTTTGAAAAGGCATTACTCAGCACACTAAGTTGCTCTTGAATTTGCTTAAAACGCGCAAGCGCCTCACCTTCTAGCGTAACACCCGAGAGCTTGAAACCATCTAGGGTGTTTTTTAAAATATGTTGTTGTTCTGGATTTAGTGTTTGATTTTGCAGCTGCTCATAGGCTTGATAAAACGATTTATCTGAGGCAATATCGGCATAAAAATTACTAATCAGTGGCAAGGTTTTTTCATATTCAGCATTGAACTCTTCACTAAACATAACTGAGTTAAGATGCGAGTTCACGCTGCTTTGCTGATTAAATTTAAACTCAAACGCGTCCCAAGGGCTATAAACACTCTGCCAATCACTGCCTTGCTTGGAAAGTGCCAAGGCTTGATAACCTTCTTTAATTAAGGCTTGAATATCTTCAACTAGATTATCTGTGGCTTGAAAATTAGGGCTAAGACTCATAATGGATTAATCATTAAATAATGTAGTGAGGTATTTTAACGACTTAAAAGCATGAACAAGACAAAGATACAAGTGCGTAAAATACCCCTATGATTCGTTCACTATTACAAACCACCAGCCCTGTATTTTTCGGCTATGTACCTATGGGCATGGCCTTTGGTGTGTTATTTCAAGATTTGGGCCATCCTTGGTGGTACGCTACCCTAATGGGCTTGGTAATTTTTGCTGGTAGTGCACAATTCTTAGCTGTTGGCCTGATTGCTGCTGGTGCTGGTTGGGTTGAGGTATTTTTATCTACCTTCCTACTCAACGCACGTCACTTGTTTTATGGGCTGTCCATGCTAAAACGCTATGGACAATGGGGCTTAAGAAAACTGTATTTAATCTTTGGACTGACCGATGAGACTTATGCACTGATTAGCTCGATGGCTGTCACAGACCCTTCTCAAAGTGAAAAAAAATACTTTTGGATTACTTTGTTTAATCAAAGTTACTGGGTATTAGGCTGCACTCTGGGCGCGCTATTAGGAGCGGCACTGCCTTTTGATACGCAAGGCATGGAATTTGTGATGACTGCGCTGTTTACCGTGCTACTGATTGAACAATATCAGCGCCTCAAAGAAAGTACACCGCTACTGGTAGCAGCGCTGTCTTCTTTGCTGATTATCATCGTTTTGCCAGAGCATATGCTCACTGGCTCTATTTTACTTACCCTAAGTATTTTGGCCATTTTGCACCGCTTACCCAAGGACAACGCATGAATGAACAAGGCTTACTGATTCTGATTGCTGCAATGGCTCTGGCTACCTTTGCCACACGCGTGATTCCTTTTTTACTATTGCACAATCATAGCAATCATCCACTGCTAGAAGAAATTGCACGCTATGCACCACCAGCCATTATGAGTATCTTGGTAATCTATAGCATTAAAGACACTGTGCCTCAAATAGGTGCTATTTTGCCAGTTGTCATCGCTATTGCGCTCACCGTAGTATTGCACCTATGGCGTGGCAATGCGTTGCTTAGCACCTTTGTGGGTACGGCAGCTTATATGCTCATGTTGCAAAATTAACGTCTGCGCTTGCTCGCTTCATTTGACAAAACCCCAGAGAGACAAGTAGAATGAGGATTTTTCCCAACCTTTAGTGATTTGCCATGTTTAATATCAATTCCAAAAATCAAGCCAGTAATCAGCCTGCTGATACCGACGAGCAAAAATTACCCGAATCTATCTTCGAGCAAAACAAACAAAAAGAGCAAGAGCGACAAAGCAAAACTGTCATCTCTAAAGGTTGTGTGATTCGCGGAGAAGTCTCAGGTGATAACGACATAGAAGTACTAGGCACTATCGAAGGCTCGGTGTCTTTAAATGGCAACACCTTTAGTGTGGAAGAATCGGCTCAGGTGAATGCCAATATTTCTGCCAAACACGTTAATATCAACGGCAATGTGGTGGGCAATATCGAGGCGATTGAAAAGATTGTGATTAACGACACTGGCAAGGTTACCGGTGATATGGTTGCCCCTAAAGTGGTACTGAAAGATGGCTCTTACTTTAAGGGTGGTATTTCTATGGTGGAGAACAAGGTCAAATCAACACCGGTTAATAGCACCGCAGCCAAAGCTAAACCTGCCGCCAAATCAGCTGAAAAAACCAAAACTGAAGCGCCTAAAGCACAAGCAGATTTAATTTAAAAAAAAATATGGTGGAGAGAGAGGGATTCGAACCCTCGGTACGTTACCGTACACACGCTTTCCAAGCGTGCTCATTCGGCCGCTCTGACATCTCTCCGAAACTGTTTAACTGATTTTCATCCCCGGCTTAGCGCCTGAATCTGGGGATAGAATATGCAAGGACTTGCCATCGCCGGCCGCTAGCACCATGCCTTCTGAGATGCCGAATTTCATCTTTCTTGGTGCAAGATTAGCCACCATCACCGTTAGGCGTCCTTCCAAATCTTCTGCTTTGTAATGCGCTTTGATACCGGCGAATACATTGCGTGTATTCTCTTCACCAATATCCAGGGTTAGCTGCAAGAGTTTGTCTGCACCTTCCACATTATTGGCTTTCACAATCTTGGCCACTCTTAGCTCTACTTTTGCAAAATCTTCGATGCTGATCATGTTTGACTCTTCCTTGGGTTGTTCTTTCGCAGGGGCTTGTGCAATCGCTTCTTTCGAGGCTTCAATCACATTGGCAATCTGCTCATCTTCAATACGTGCCATTAGTGGCTTAAATTTGTTAATTTGATGCTTGGTAAGTGGGTGCTTTAAATCATCCCAGTTTAGCGTGTCTACATTTAAAAACGCTTGTGCTTTGTCCGCCATCACGGGTAGTACCGGCTTAAGATAAGTCACCAATACTCTAAACAGGTTAAGCGCCAAAGAAGCCACATCGTGCACCTTGGCTTCCATGCCCTGCTCTTTAATTAACTGCCAAGGTTTGTGCTCATCGATATATTGATTGGCACGATCGGCCAGTTTCATAATCTCACGCATGGCTTGGTTGTAATTACGCGCCTCGTACAAAGCGGCAATCTCTGCGCCTTTGGCAACAAAATCGTTATACAACTCAGACTCAATCGCATAAGCCGATAGCGTCTTGTCAAATTTTTTCACCACAAAGCCCGCGCTACGCGAAGCAATATTCACCACTTTGCCAACCAGATCAGAATTAACACGCTGCTTAAAATCTTCCAGATTTAGATCGATATCATCAATCTTATGTGAAAGCTTATAAGCGTAGTAATAACGCAAATACTCAGGATTTAGATGATCCAAGTAAGTTCTGGCCTGGATAAAGGTGCCACGCGATTTACTCATCTTTTGACCGTTAACCGTTAAAAAGCCGTGCGAGTAAATCGCATTTGGGGTGCGATAATCTGAACCCATCAACATCGCTGGCCAGAATAAGGCGTGGAAATAAACAATATCCTTACCAATGAAATGATAGAGTTCGGTCTTCGAGTCTTTGTTGAAGTACTCATCAAAATCCAAACCTTGTTCGCTACAGAGTTTTTTGAAACTGGCCATATAGCCAATCGGTGCATCTAACCAAACGTAGAAATATTTGTTCTCAACGCCGGGAATTTGAAAACCAAAATATGGCGCATCACGTGAGATATCCCATTGCTGCAGACCTTGCTCAAACCATTCGGCCAGCTTGTTAGAAATTTCTTCTTGCAAATGTCCGGCTGCGGTCCAGTCTTTAAGCTGAGACTCAAACTGAGGCAGGTCAAAGAAATAATGCTCCGAGTCTTTAGTAATTGGGGTGGCGCCTGAGACTGCAGATTTGGCGTTTTTTAACTCAGTTGGTGAATAGGTTGCACCGCAAGCCTCGCAATTATCACCGTATTGATCGATAGCACCACACTTAGGACAATCGCCTTTGATAAAACGATCAGGTAAGAACATTTGCTTTTCAGGGTCAAAGGCTTGCGAGATCGTGCGCGTTTTAATATAGCCTGCCGCATTGAGCTTATTATAAATGCCAGCTGAAATTTCACGATTTTCTTCACTATGGGTTGAGTGGTACTGACTAAAACCAATAGAAAATTCTTTAAAATCCGCCTGGTGGCGCTCGCTCACGCCAGCAATTAGCTCTTCTGGACTAATACCCAGCTCATTGGCTTTGAGCATAATAGGTGTACCATGGGCATCATCAGCACAGACGTAGTGACACTCATGACCCATCATTTGTTGAAAGCGCACCCAAATATCGGTTTGAATATATTCCAACAAATGCCCCAGGTGGATTTCACCATTGGCATAAGGCAGAGCTGAAGTTACTAAGATTTTGCGCTGAGTCATAAAGGTTATATTACAAATAGGCCTATTAATATTAAGGACGGCTTATATGGTTATACGATAAAATAGCGTATTTTACTTAATGGAGCTAGTTTTATGGCGGATTTAACCCAGAATCAAGTCGAAGAAATTTTATCTGGCGTGATTGACGTACACACTGAGCAAGACATTGTTTCTTCTAATGCTGTTGAGGCAATTAATATTGATAGTGATGCTGTTGAAATTCAAGTGGTGCTCAACTATCCAGCCAAAAGCTATCATCCAACTCTAAGCGAGAACATCACCCAAGCACTTAGCGCTGCTGGCATTAACAATGCCAAGGTGAGTATTGACACTAAGATTTCAAAATACTCCACGCAAAAAGGCGTTGAAGCCTTGCCAGAAGTGAAAAACATCATTGCTGTTGCCTCAGGCAAAGGTGGTGTGGGTAAATCAACCACCTCAGTAAACCTAGCACTAGCCTTGCAAGCTGAAGGCGCCAAAGTGGCGATTTTAGATGCAGATATCTACGGCCCTTCACAACCAAGAATGCTGGGTGTGAGCACACTAAAACCGGATTCATCAGGTGAAGGCAAGCTCTTACCAATTCTAGGTCATGGTATGCAATCGATGTCAATTGGTTATTTGGTAGAAGAAGATTCGCCAATGATTTGGCGTGGTCCAATGATTACTCAAGCGCTAGAGCAAATGCTAAGAGATACACTATGGCGTGGTGTGGATTATATGATTATCGACCTGCCACCAGGCACAGGTGACACGCAATTAACGCTATCGCAAAAGATTCCAGTGAGTGGCTCAGTAATTGTGACCACACCACAAGACATCGCCCTACTAGATGCCAAGAAAGGCTTAAAGATGTTTGAGAAAGTTAACATTCCAATTCTGGGCATTGTAGAGAATATGTCTTTGCATATTTGCTCTAAGTGTGGTCATGAAGAGGCAATCTTTGGCGTTGGCGGCGGTGAGTCTATGGCCAGTGAAGCTGGGGTTAATTTCCTAGGCGCTCTACCACTAGAGATTAATATTCGTACCGATGTGGACGAAGGCACACCTACCGTGGTGAAAGACCCTGAGGGCAGAACCGCAGAAATCTATAAAGAGATTGCACGTAAAACTGCAGCTAAATTATCTCTACAAGATAAAGAGCTGGCTTCTTTCCCAAGCATTACCATCGAATAATACAATTCTCCCCATCGTCTGCACAATGGGGAGAATATCATTAGAATAAGTATTTTTTACGGGTCAATCCATTATGAGTAGTTATTTCGAAGAGTTTCAATCGCGTTTTATCGGCATTATGCAATTAGATGATTGTGATGTGCTGTTACAACGACTGATTGACAACCCAGATAATTGGTACTTATACGATACAGACGCTGAAGTTCCGACTCAAATGCTAGAACCAACACTATTTGCCCAGAGCATCAAACAAATCAAAACCATTCTTGATGAAGAGCATAAAGAGCGCTATTGTGGCATTGTTTATACCGATGATCTCAAACAACCAAGCTTTGTTAAAGTGTTTCACCCCAATAATCTAGGCAAGGTTTGTGGCAGCAGTGAAAACCCACCGATGCCAAAATGGCTAATCTCAAAAACTGCGCCTGAGGATGTGGTGAGTGAGTTTGGCCCTAAGGAAGAAGACCCGGGTTTTATTTCTAAACTGTTAAAACTCTAGATTAGTGATTTTCTGACACCTGGTTAATGGTGTATTTTGGAATCTCAATCACCAAGTCTTCATCACCAACCACAGCCTGACAAGAAAGCCTAGAGTCAGGATCTAAGCCCCAGGCCTTATCCAATAAATCATCTTCAGTTTCATCAGATTCTTCAATCGAATCAAAACCTTCACGAATATACACATGACAAGTGGTGCAAGCATTAGACATCTCGCATGCGTGCTCAATCTCCACATCATTAGCCAATAGTGCATCACAAACACTGGTGCCTGTTTGGGTTTCAATCACGATGCCTTCTGGACATAATTCCGCGTGTGGTAGTACAATAATTTGTGGCATGCTCTCTCTCCTAAGATTCAAACTCATCAACGCGATGACCCTGCATGGCTTTGGCAATGGTCTTATTCATACGCATTTCCACAAACTTGGCTGCGCTCGCTTCTAAGTTATCAATTTTGTCTTTAATTTGTTGTTCGTTATCGTCTCTGGCAACGGCAGATAATTCCTCTCTGGCTTTTAATATCTCATCCAGCATGTCAGCATCTAGCATCGCTTTATCTTTTTCTAAAGCCGAATCAATCGCCTCCAAGGTTCGGTCCGCCTCTACTTGCATCTCGTGTAGTTGACGTGCTTGGATATCTGCTTGTGCGTGCACAATCGAGTCTTTTAGCATTTTCTCCATTTGCTCGTCACTCAAACCATAAGAAGGTTTCACCGTAATATCGGCCTTGACCCCTGAGGTTTGCTCACTGGCACTAACCGATAATAGGCCATCGGCATCAACCTGAAACTCCACGCGAATACGCGCATTACCTGCGACCATCGGCGGAATGCCGCGCAACTCAAACTTGGCTAGAGATCGACAATCGCTCACCAGCTCACGCTCGCCTTGAAGCACATGAATCCCCATGGCAGTTTGCCCGTCTTTAAAAGTGGTGAATTCTTGGGCGCGAGTAATTGGAATGGTGGTATTGCGATGCACGACTTTTTCCACCAAACCACCCATGGTCTCTAAACCGAGTGAGAGTGGCAGTACATCTAGTAGCAACATGTCATCGCCTGATTTATTACCAGCCAGAATATTGGCCTGAATCGCTGCACCTTTGGCTACCACTTCATCAGGATTAATCGAGCACAATACTTCGGTGTTAAACAGCTCACCGACCATCTCGCGAACAATCGGCATACGTGTTGAACCGCCGACCATAATCACATCTTTTACCGCAGAAACATCTACCTCAGCATCACGCAAAGCACGCTTACTTAGTAACAAAGTGCGCTTTACCAAAGCCTTGGCTAGGCTATTGAATTTATCTTTGGTAATGCGATACGGTGTCTCTACGCAATCAAATTCAGCGTAATCTTGATGACTTAGGGTTTCCTTAGCAGTACGTGCAAATTGCTTAATTTTCTGCATCTGTGTTGGATTAAGCTCATCAATACTCAACTGCTCAATACAATCCTCAATAATCAGCTGATCAAAGTCATCACCGCCCAGAGCTGAATCACCACCGGTAGAAAGCACTTTAAATACACCCTTGGAAAAACTCAGAATAGAAATATCAAAGGTACCACCACCGAGATCGTAAACCGCGTGCACACCCTCTTCACCTGACTCTAAACCATAAGCCACCGCTGCCGCAGTTGGCTCGTTAAGCAGCCTTAATACCTTGAGTCCAGCCAAGGTGGCTGCATCTTTGGTAGCCTGACGTTGAGCATCGTTAAAATAAGCCGGTACAGTAATAACCGCGCCACTGAGCTCACCACCGAGTGAATCTTCAGCTCTTTGTTTGAGTGAAGAGAGAATGCTCGAGGAAATCTCCACCGCAGAAAGATCACCCATCGCAGTATGAAACAGCACATTATTCAGATTCTCAACCAATTGGTATGGACAATTCTTAAAACTTTTGGCCTCTTGATAACTTAAGCCCATAAAGCGCTTAACCGAGACAATGGTATTGGTCGGATCAGTTTTGGCATAAGGACAAGCCTCACAACCTACGGTTAATTTGTTGTCTTTGCCACAATGCACGACCGAAGGTAGGATAGCCTCATCATTCTCATCAGTCAGTACCGTGCTTTTACCGCTTTTAACCGCAGCCACCAAAGAATTGGTGGTACCCAAATCAATACCTACCGCCAGCTTATGCTGATGCGGGGCTTGTGATTGTCCGGGTTCTGCGATCTGTAATAAGGCCATAATCTCTTATAAAAATTCATCCATCAGCGCTTGAGCCTGGGTATTGAGTTGTGTGTAGAACTTTAACTCTCTAACCAGATTCTTAATCTCTACCATTTCACCCGTGGCAAACAAGGCGCTTATTTGGCTGATATTATCCTTGATTTTCACGCCGATATTCTCAATGAAATCATCCAATGCCAATTCATCAGCCTCAGCTTGAATTGCCTCTAGGGATTCTCTGAGTTCGATTTGCGCCATGAGAAAACCCACATCCATCTTCGTGTCTTTTTCATCAAAGGCTTGAATGTTGTTAAGCTCTAGTAGATAGGTGGCACGATTCAGCGGATCTTTTAACGTATCAAAAGCGCTATTAATCAGTGAGGTATTTTGCACGGCTTGGAGTTGCGATTTCTCATCCTCGTTGGCAAATTTATCCGGATGATATTGAGCAATTTGCGCCTGGTAACTGGCCTCTAGTTGTTGCGCATCGATATCAAACTCTGGCATCAATGCAAACAGCTGAAAGTAGTTTTGCATGATGGGTATTTAAACAGTGAAAGATTCGCCACAGCCGCATTCAGCCTTGGCATTTGGATTGTTAAATTCAAAGCCTTCGTTTAGCCCTTCTTTAACAAAATCCACCTCGGTACCATCAAGATAAATCAGACTCTTGGCATCGACAATAACCCTAACCCCATGATCCTCAAAGGTAGTGTCGTCCTCATTGACCTCATCCACAAACTCAATGTTATAACCCAGTCCTGAACAACCCGTGGTTTGTACTGCTAAACGAATACCAATACCCGAGCCACGATTGTTGAGAAAATCAACAATACGATCAGCAGCAACTTGAGTTAGGGTAACAGCCATTAAACTTATTATGCTTTGTTTTTAATGTCTTCAATTGCGGCTTTAATTGCGTCTTCAGCCAAAACTGAGCAATGCACTTTAACCGGTGGCAAGGCTAACTCTTCTGCAATGTCTGAATTCTTAATCTGCGCTGCTTCTTCTAAGGTTTTACCCTTAACCCATTCGGTTAATAGTGAGCTCGAAGCAATGGCTGAGCCACAGCCGTAAGTCTTAAACTTGGCCTGTTCAATGACACCGTCATCATCAACTTGAATTTGCAAGCGCATTACATCGCCACACGCAGGAGCACCAACCATACCGGTACCAACATTTTTAGCATCTTTATCTAACACCCCCACGTTACGAGGATTTTCATAATGATCCATTACTTTATCGCCATATGCCATCTCTATTCTCCTATTTGCGTTTTATTCTATATTAATGTGCCGACCACTGGACTGTTGAGAGATCAATACCCTCTTTATACATATCCCATAGTGGTGATAATGCTCTAAGTTTTTCCACTTTGGCGCGTACCAATTCAATGGCTTCATCCACGTCTTTTTCACTGGTGTAACGACCAATACTAAAGCGAATCGAAGAGTGTGCCAACTCATCACTTAAGCCTAATGCTCTCAGTACATAAGAAGGCTCCAGTGAAGCTGAAGTACAAGCCGAACCTGAAGACACAGCAATATCACTAATGGCCATCATTAATGACTCACCTTCCACGTAGTTAAAGCTAATGTTTAGATTGCCCGGAATACGCTGATCCAAGTCACCATTAACCACCACTTCTTCCATATCAGCAAAACCGGCTAATAATCGATCACGTAGTACAGTGATGCGCTTATTCTCTGCTTCCATCTCGTCTTTGGCAATGGCAAAAGCCGCACCCATACCAACGATTTGATGCGTGGCCAATGTGCCCGAGCGCATACCACGCTCATGACCACCGCCATGCATTTGTGCCTCGAGTCGAACGCGAGGCTTACGACGCACATAGAGTGCACCCATGCCCTTAGGACCATAAATCTTATGTGCTGAGAAACTCATTAGATCTACTGGCAACGTAGAGAGATCAATTGCAACCTTACCCGCAGATTGTGCTGCATCCACATGGAAAAATACCTTGTGCTCACGACAAATATTACCAATGGCTTCAATGTCTTGAATCACACCAATCTCGTTATTTACGTGCATAACCGAGACCAAGATAGTGTCTTCGCGAATCGCTGCTTTTAAAACATTCAAATCTAAAATGCCGTTAGACATTGGATCTAAGTAAGTGACCTCATAACCTTCTCTTTCTAGCTGACGACAGGTATCAAGTACCGCCTTATGTTCGGTCTTTAGCGTAATAATATGATTGCCTTTTTTCTTATAAAAATGCGCAATACCTTTAATAGCCAGGTTATCTGACTCGGTTGCACCTGAGGTCCAAACAATCTCTTTGGGATCAGCACCTACCAAATCTGCTACTTGTGCTCTTGCCTTAGTAACCGCTTCATCTGCTTGCCAACCATAATAATGTGAACGTGAGGCTGGATTACCAAAATCACCTTCCATGGTTAGGTATTTCATCATTTCTTTGGCTACACGCTCATCAACAGGTGTAGTAGCCGAATAGTCCATATACGTTGGAATTGACATTAAATTTGTCCTTGTAATTAGTTGTTTAAATTATGCTCGTCAATAATCATTTGCAGGGTTTTACTGCTTAGAAAATTTCTAATTTGATCACTTACATCACACCAAAGCTGATGTGAAATACAACGTCTGCCATTTTGACAGCCTGTTGAGCCCTTACAGCGACGCAAATCAATATTCTCATCTACGGCTTCCACAATTTGTGTCAGAGTAATATCCTTGGCTGCTGCATCTAGCAGATAACCACCACCAGGTCCACGCACACTTTTGACCAAGTCCGCACGTCTTAATTTGGCAAACAGTTGCTCAAGATAAGACAAAGAAATATTTTGTCGTTGCGAGATAATGTCCAGGGTAATTGGCTTGCCAGTATCGTTGCTAGCCAAGTCCAACATTGCAGTTACGGCATAACGCCCTTTGGTTGTCAGTTGCATAGTTAATCCTAGTTTGTATAACTGTATATCATTATACGGTTAACCTAGTTATTTAGTCAAGCAAAAAACCTTAATTGTTAAAGGTTATTTACTTTCAATCTCTAGGTCATCAACCGAGCGCTCATCCACCTCGTCTTTTAGGTTCAGCTCTTGGGAGACTTTATGCAGCTGTGAATCCACATCATGCAAGTGTTCAAGGATGGAATTAATAGCCTTAACCGTTGGATCATCCGCACCACCACCCGTTGCATAAGCATCGAACTTATCACTCTTGGTTTGTTTATCTTTAAGCACACGTCCTGGCACGCCAACCACCGTTTTACCCGGCTCAATAGATTTCACCACCACCGAATTAGAGCCCACTCTTACACCCTCACTTAGCGTGATTGGCCCTAAAATCTTAGCGCCCGCACCAATCACCACATTGTTCTCTAAGGTTGGGTGGCGCTTACCTTTTTCCCAAGAAGTACCACCCAGAGTCACGCCATGATACAAAGTACAATCATCGCCAATCTCAGCAGTTTCACCAATCACCACGCCCATGCCGTGATCAATAAAAAAGCGTCTGCCAATCTTAGCACCTGGATGAATTTCAATACCGGTCAACCAGCGCGCCAGCATCATAATAAAACGTGAGAGCCATTTAAGTTTTAACAGCCACAAGCGGTGCGCCAGGCGATAAAACATCATGACCTGTACGCCTGAGTAGCAAGTGATAATTTCAAAAGTGTTTCTGGCAGCAGGATCGCGATCAAAAACGCTTTGAATGTCTTCGATAAATTTCATGGCGTTATTATATCAGTAATCAACGATATACTTAAAGCGCTTATAGTTCCACATATATTGCTCAGGACAGCTGCGTACCAACTCCTCAATAGCCTTGTTCATCAGTGTCAGATCATCAACCAACTCAGCAGAGTCAGAGAGAATATTCACCGGCTGCAGGTTTAGTTCAAAGCCCCGACCCTTGTCTAGGCGCTTAGCCCAGGTTAGCAGTACTTGTGCATCATTTTTTCGAGCTAATTTAGCCAACAAGGTCATGGTATAGGCATCTTGAGAGAAAAACGGGGCAATAACACCACTATCCACACCGGGAAACTGATCAGGTAAGATGCCCAAAGCCTGCTGTTTAGACAAGGCTCTTTGCAGCTTAATCACGCCTTTTTTATCAGCACTGGCCATTGATAAATCACCTTGTTGGCGCTTGGAGAATAACAAACGCTCTTGCGTGCTACTACGCAGTGGCTTGTATAAAAATGTCACTGGCTTGGTGAGTGAGATAACTCGCCCGGTAATCTCCCAACAGCCAAAATGTGGCACCAATAAAATCGTTGGCTTGTCACTCTCTAATAACTCCATACCCCGGGTTGACACCACGTCACGCTGATTCTCTTTAAAGCTGTGATACCAAATATAGCTAGATTCCGTGAGGGACTTCCCCGCCTCAATCAGAGATTTTCGCACCAGCCCTTGTTGCTGCTCAGCATTTAACTCAGGAAAGCATAGCGTGATATTTTTCTCGCTAACACGTCTGGATTCACTACGCGTTACAAACAACAATCGACCAATTAAAGCGCCTAATAGATGATTAAGGCGTAGTGGTAAGATGGAGAAAAATCTTAGTAATAACTTAATCATTAACCTCGTCCAACATCGGTTTCATAGCGCTGAGCAAGTTCTTGTATAAATTCGGCGTACGCTGCTCTTCACTTAATAACCACTGCTTAAAATGCTCACGCTCAGTAGGCATGGAAAAACAAGCCGGACAAGAATCGGCAATTACCGGTAGTTTGAGCTCCTGAGCAAAACTGGCCAATTGTCTTTCACGCACATAAACCGAGGGGCGAATAATGCGAATGTCTTTGGCGTCATTAACATAGTGTGCTTTCATGGTTTGAATCTTGCCATTATGACACATGGACATCATCAGCGATTCTGCCAAATCGTCCAAGTGTTGGCCTAGGGCTAAGACATTGTAGTTTTCACGCCTGGCCACTTGATACATCAGCCCACGCTTAATTCGAGCACAAAATGAGCAATAAGAATCGCCCTTCATACTCTGCTTGGCCTGCTCCATAATTGGAAACTCTTCAAAGAAATAAGGTGTTTCAAACCTTTGAAAAAAACTCTCCAAGGCTTGTGGCTCAAAGCCCTCAACTTCTGGGTCAATGGTCACCACGCCCAGATCAAAGTTAATGGGTGCATGGCGTTGAAAATGACGCAGAATATGAAACAAACTCAAAGAATCTTTGCCACCTGAGACTGCCAATAACACGCGATCTCCATCTCTGATCATAGAGAAATCGGCAATGGCTCGCCCTACTGGCTTAACCAAGAGTTTGGGTATTTTTATGCGTTGTAGAACCATTGCTGTTGTCGTTGTTGTGTGTCCGCATCCATATCGCTGGCAATACTTAGCTGACAATAGGTTGGCTCACTAGAGAAAAACTCAACTCTGATTTCTCTTAATACCTTATCTCTTAACACACCCAGGGTTAATACTTGGCCCGGCTCTAATGTGTCCACCAATTCAATGAACTGTTGTTGTTTAAGTGCAACCTGATTGGCAGTGATAATTTTATCCCCTACATACAGGCCAGAGTGGTGAGCGCAACTTTGGTGCAAGACCTGGGTAATAATGATTTGCCCAGCCTGCTCTTTGCTATGAATGCCAAAATTAGACAGGTCTGATTTTTTATGACTAAATTTACACTCAACACCCACATAGCTCAGTACTTGGGTTAGTGGCAGTTCTTTGGTGTCATACAGATAATCGGCAAAGAATTCAGAAAAATCCGTCTTAGTCAGTTGTTCTACCACCTGTTGTACCGTACTATTCTCAGTGCCTTGCTGTTGATAATGCTGCCAAATATATTGCAAAATATCATCCAAAGTGTTTTGGTCTTTGGTGCGTCTTCTGATTTCTATATCTAAGACCAAGGCCAGCAATGCACCCTTGGTATAGTAACTGACAATCGCATTCGGTGCATTTTCATCTTGTTGATAAAATCGTGTCCAGGCGTCATAACTAGATTCTGCCAACGACTGCAGGTGACGTCCGCGAGATTTTTGTACGCGAGTCATGGTTTGCGCGAGTAAATCCAAATAAACCTCAGGGCTAATCAACTTGGTTCTTAATAGGGACAACTCATCATAATACGAGGTAAAGCCCTCATAAATCCACAACTGCTCGGTATAGTTTTCTCGAGAAAAATCCAGCTGATGAAAGCTACTAGGCTTAATGGTTTTCACCCACCAAGCATGGAAATATTCATGTGAACATAGCGCCAAAAACTTGGCATAATCTTGGCGCACACCACTCTCACCCACCACAGGCAGATCCTTTCTAGAACAAATAAGACTACAAGAATTGCGATGCTCCAAACCGCCATAACCTTGGGTGCGAACCAGGGTTAAAAAGTGGTACTCATCAAAGGGTGCTTCAGAGAAAAAATCCAAATGGTGTTGGCAAATCTTACTCAGATCTCGCTCAAGTCGACTGGTGTCTGCCTGATGCGTACCACTTAGTGCCAAGCTGTGTTGAATGCCTTTAAGTTCAAACTCAGCTGTACAAAGATTGGCTATCTCCACCGGGTAGTCAATCAGCGCTTGATAGTCTTCAGCCTCAAATTCTAGCGCTGATAACGCCTTAAGCCCCGTGGCAATCTGCCAGTACTCATTAGGCTTTTCAATTGTTAGCCTGCAACTCTCTTGCTCGAGCCCCAAAGGCAATAAAAACACACTAGAGCCATTAAAAAAAGCTCGATCACCATCCAGATAAGCCGAGCGCACTGAGAGATCAAAGGCGTAAACCTCATACTCAAGGGTGATTTCACCCTCATGCGGCTGTACAATCCAATGATGCTTATCGAGTTTTTTAACCGAGAGATTTTCGCCAGCGCCACTGGCGCGAATACTCACCACATTTTTACAAAAATCACGAATCAGATAGCTGCCAGCAATCCAATTAGGCAGTGAAAGCACCTGGCCCAAAGGATTGGGGTTGGGAATATTAAGGGTAAGCGCAAATAGGTGCGCGTGAGAATCTTTGGCCGCTAGGTGATAGGAAAGGCTCATTGAATCAGAGTATCAATATTGGCCTTATATTCCAGTACTGCCTGCTGATAATCTTTGGCTACTTGAGCTGCGCTAAGTTTGGCGCTCATCTCATTGTCTTGTGCACTGATTACCACACTGGCTTGCGAGTTACCATTGGCATAACGCTTTTGTTCTTCTTGTGCTCTATCGCTGGCAATTTGTATCTGTGTTTTACTCAGTAACAACATCTCAGATAACAGTTGAATCTTCTCCAGACTTAACTGGGTTTTGGTATGCAATTCAATGAGTTTTTCCGCTCTAGCGCTATCGCTAGCACGAATCTGTGTTTGGGTTTTTTGCACAGCAATCTTAGACTCAGTACCACCCAGCGGATAAGACAATGACAAGCCTACTGAGTAATGCGTGCCTTGATTATCAATAGACTGATCATAGTCCAGGTGCTCACCTTCAGACGAGAGTCCTAAGTTCAGGCTTAAATCGGCCAAAGATTTGTTTTTATTGCTTTGTAGTTGTCGTTGCAACTTGTCCAGCTCTAGACTATTAATTTTTAGCGTTCTGGCATTTTGATCTAAAAGTTGCTCTAAGTCGGTGATCGCAACCTCGAACACTTGATACAAATCCAGCTCTGCTTTGATCAGTGTCTTGTCCAGTTTGAGTGCCAAGGCTAATTCTCGTTGTAATAGCTCTAAGGCTTGACGCGCTTGCAAGCGCTGGGTTTTAGCACGTTGATAAGCGTCTTTTTGATTAAGTACATCAACCTTATCCACTACTGATTGTGCAAACTTATCTTCAACCAAATCTAACTCTTGTTGCGCCAACTCAACGCGAGATTGGTTAATGTCAAATTGCGCTTGCAAATAAGCCAAATTTACAAATTTTTGTAAATAACCTAGAACAAAGTTCTCTTGTTTCTCCAAGACGTTAATACGACTAATTTGCACATCAATCTCAGCTAAGTCAGTACCCAGCCTGTCATTAATGCCGCCGCTGTTTTTCAATAAGGGTTGCGAATAATCAATCGAGAATTTATTACGATTGGTATTAAGCGCAGCCGTTGTGGCTTTGGATTTCTCCTTCCAATTATGCTTAAGCGTTAGATCACCACCCAATGTGGTTAGTTTTTTCTTGGCACTAACATCAACCGAAGTGCTCTGTAAGTCGCTATAAGTAGTAATAGAAGAAACCTCGCCATAATCTTCATCTTGATACTTGGTATCTAGTGACAATGTCCAGTCTTGATTAGCGGTGGTTGTCTGTTTATTGAGTGTAGCAATCTGCGCATCTGCCTCTAGCTGTTGAAAAAATGGATGCACATTGGTGAGTCGTTGCACAAACTCCTCAGTACTAAGTGCTAAAGCATTCAGCGAGGTGCTGCTCATTAATATTAATACTAAGGTTTTATTCATTTGGGAATGGACTTCTTAATTTCGTTAATAATAGCGTAGAGCTTCTTACCCGTGGTGTCAATCACCACATCAGCCACCTCTTGATACCAGTCTTCTCTGGCCTCTAGTAAATCTCGAATGGTCTTTTCTCGATCATTTGATTGTTCTAACAGGGGGCGCGTTTTAGATTTGGCTGTGCGTTTTAAGAGTTGCTCAACGGTTGAAGATAGATACACCACAAAACTGTGATTTTGTTTGAGTAGTTCGCGATTCTCAGGCTTAATAACAATGCCACCGCCTGTGGCTAAAACGATATTGGGAATCTCGCACAAATCTTTAAGCATTTGTGTCTCTCGAATACGAAAACCCTCTTCACCTTCTACATCAAAAATATGATCAATGGCAACACCGGTTTTGGCCACAATTTCAAAATCGCTATCAAAAAAATCGCGCTTGAGTACGCAAGCCAGACGTCGACCCACTGATGTTTTTCCTGAGCCCATTGGCCCCACCAAAACAACATTAGGCGCTTGCTGAGTCATTACTGCTCTACCAACTGATAACTGGCGCCACAATAAGGGCAGTCTGCCTTACCTTTGGCGTCAAATTTTAAATACACCTTCGGATGCATATTCCATTTTTGCGCCTCAGGTGGCGGACAATGAAACGGTAAATCCTTTTTCTCAACCTGAGAAAAGCTTACGTGTTTTTGCGAATGCTCTGCGCTCATCGTTAACGACAAATACCCTTGGCAATCCAAGATTTGTATTGCTGATTACGACCATAAACACAATCAAAATACAGTGATTGAATTTGCTCAGTAATTGGACCACGAGAACCATTGCCAATTATGCGATTATCCAGCTCACGAATTGGTGTTACTTCGGCAGCCGTACCAGTGAAAAACGCTTCATCGGCACAATAAACCTCATCACGAGTAATACGCTTTTCCACCACCTTGTAGCCCAAATCGGTTGCTAGAGTGAAAATGGTATCACGGGTAATACCCGCCAAGGCCGAGGTTAGATCTGGTGTATAGATGACACCATCACGAATAATAAAAATATTCTCGCCTGAGCCTTCAGCCACAAAACCATCAACATCCAGTAGTAGCGCTTCATCATAACCGTCAGTTAGCGCTTCTTGCAAGGCCAGCATTGAATTAATGTAGTTACCATTGGCTTTGGCTTTGGTCATGGCAATATTGGCGTGATGACGCGTATAGCTCGAGGTGCGAATACGAATACCATTTTTCATATTATCCTCGCCCAAATAAGCACCCCATTCCCAAGCGGCAATAATGGTATGTACGCTTAGATTATCTGCTCTTAGACCCATACCTTCTGAACCATAAAAACACATCGGACGAATATAAGCACTATCTAGGCCATTTTTAGCCACCGCATCTTTTTGTGCTTGATTAATCTCTGCTTTAGAGTAACCAATGTCCATGTTCATAATCTTAGCCGAATTAAACAGGCGATCAGTATGCTCTTCAATTCTAAAGATTGCTGGACCCTGATCCGTATGATAAGCACGCACGCCTTCAAACACACCCATGCCATAATGCAGTGTATGGGTTAGCACATGAGTTTTGGCATCGCGCCAATCAACCCACTGACCGTCGTACCAAATTAAACCTTCTCTATCGTCAAATCCACTCATCTTTTATTCCTTGTCTAGCTCAAATGCAGCGTGCAAAGCACGAACTGCCAATTCTAAATACTTCTCATCAATCACCACGGAGATCTTAATCTCAGAAGTTGAAATCATTTGGATATTAATGCCTTCATTGTGCAAAATCTCAAACATTTGCGCGGCAATACCCGCATGAGAACGCATACCAATACCCACCAATGATACTTTAACCACTTTGTCATCGTTTTGCACGGCAATGGCGTCCAAGTCTTGACGCACCGCCTCTAAGATGGTGTTGGTCTTTTCATAATCATTGCGGTGTACAGTAAAGGCAAAGTTAGTCAAACCTTCACGCGCCGAGACACTTTGTACAATCATATCCACTTCAATATTGGCATCACTGATTGGCTTTAGAATCTTAAACGCCACACCTGGCTCATCCGGCACACCAATCAAACTAAGCTTAGCCTCGTCCTTATTGTGTGCAATACCTGAAATAACTGCTTGTTCCATAATGTTTTCCTCGCTGGTAATTAGTGTGCCTTGTGGATTATCAATCATTGACGATAAAACGCGTAAAGGTACTTTGTATTTGGATGCAAACTCTACCGAGCGAATTTGCAAAACTTTCGAGCCTAGTGATGCCATCTCTAGCATCTCCTCATAACTCACCGCGTGCATTTTGCGCGCCTTAGGCTCAATACGTGGATCGGTGGTATACACGCCATCCACATCGGTATAAATCTGACACTCATCTGCTTTAAGCGCTGCTGCTAATGCAACCGCTGTGGTATCTGAACCGCCACGACCCAGTGTGGTGATATGACTATTCTCATCTGCGCCTTGGAAGCCGGCTACAACCACAACCTTGCCCGCATCTAAACTGTTACGAATGCGATGATCATCAATGGATTTAATACGCGCCTTACCATGTGAGCTATCCGTGGTGATGCGCACTTGTGAACCCGTATAAGAAATCGCCCCACAACCGAGCTGCTGCAAAGCCATGGCTAAGAGTGAAATGGTCACTTGCTCGCCAGTGGTTAATAGCACATCCATCTCACGCAATGATGGCACGTCTTGAATCTCGTTGGCCAATGCAGTAAGACGATTGGTCTCGCCACTCATGGCAGAAACCGTCACCACTACCTGGTTGCCCTGGTCATGAAACGCTTTGATTTTTTGTGCGACCGCCTGAATACGCTCTACCGAACCTACTGAAGTACCGCCATATTTTTGTACAATTAACGCCATTGATTGTTCATTATCAAAATAATGGCTAAATTATACGTTAGGGATTTGCTTTTCAGCAATAAAAAAGCCTGCTGGCGCAGGCTGTTTTTAAAAGTTTTTTATGATGTAATTATTTCTTGCCAAACACGTACTTCGGCTTAAACACGTAAACCAGTAGCGGAATAATGGTCAACGCAATCACCACATCAATAATCAACGCCTCAGAGATAAATACGCCCAACGCCCAAGTATTGGCCAGTTGTGTCATCAGCAGTGGAATAAAACTTGCCAGTAGTACTACAATCGAGGCAAATACTGCTGCACCTGTAGTCTCTAGTGTATTTCGTAGTGCCTCTACCCACTGACCGCCCGTGGCCTGCATTTCTTCTTTAAGACGCGAAATCATATAAATACCATAATCCACACCCAGACCCATGGCAATGGATAGTGATACCAGCGTGGCGAAATGTAGATTGCCCGACCAGTTTTCTACACTGGTGAAATAAGCACCTAAACCGTATTGGGCAAATAATGTGACCAATAGCGTTGAGGTTAAAATACCCGCAACCAGTGGTGAGCCAAAAATCAGCGCAGCAATAATGAAAATTGCCAATGCGGTAATCAGTGGTGAGGTTAACCATTCTTGCATAGCAACATCATGTGTGGCCTCGGTTGCACCCAAGAATCCACCCACGGCGACTGTGTCGGTACCACTGTCTTCAATTTGCACGGTTTTACCACTCTCAGGCATATTCACTACATCGCCCGATTTAAAGCCCCAGGTTACTTCTTTAAAGCCAGGATCGTTTTCATGTTTTTTGAAAAACGCCTGAATGTCTTGCACCGTTTGATGCGTCTTCACTGGATCCATAGTGTTAACAAAGCCCATAATCACACCCTCGTTCCAATCTTTAGAAACAAACGACTCTAGATCGCCTTGAGAGGTATTAGCCTCTAATAAGCCATTAAAGCCGGTCACAATCTCATTAGCATCTGGAATCCACTGCGGATCCTCAGGGTCACCATATACATCTAGATTCTTGGCAATAAATTCTGCATTTGGCACATGGAAATACTTCAGATCAGGCTCTTGACCTGGCGGGGTCATCATCAGCATGTTTACAATTTTCATAAATTGAATGTAAGAGCCGGTAAAGCCAATGTTTGGATGAGCACGCATCCAGTCTTCGGTCTTCTCAATTGCCGCTTGTACTTCAGCGTTGTTAAATGCACCTTGTGGCGCATCTTCATCCTCATCCCAACACGGTGTACCTGGTGGCATAGAACCATCATAAGCACAAGGTGCTAACATTGGGAAATGCTCAGGCTTACCCTTAACTGGAATATTCACCGAAATCACCCCCGGCATTACCTCGCCGAGACGACGCAGATCAATATTGGCATCTGAATCGTATTTAAAGGCAGCACGTGCATAGTTAATACCCACTTCTACACCTGGCATAATCGATTTATCACTCGGCGTAAAAATCTTAGTCTGATAAGCGCTCCAGCCAATCAACAACACAATCAAACCAATAGGAATAACCTTGGCCGGACCGGTGATAACACCAGTTAGCACCCCTGCCATTTTCTTCTCAAAGGCAGAAGATTCGCACATGGCGTCATTTTTCTCCAACTGCTTAGGTGAGAACATCGCCATGAGAATTGGCGAGATGGTGGTGGTGGTAATAAGAATGGTCATCATGCCAAACATACCAAAATAAGCATAAGCCTTGTAGAAGGAAATATCCACAAATGACAAAGTAAAGAAGCCCACCATATCGGTGACAATCGCCAGTGTTGCTGGCACAATTGTATGGGCAATCGCACTTTCTGCAGCCTGTATTGGTGTGCAATTCTCACTGTGTAATTCGTTTAAATAACGTCGCACTACTTGCACGGCGTGTCCGGTACCAATGGCCAGCAGTAACATCGGTGTCAGTACCATCATTGTGGTGAGCTTATATTGGGTAAAGCCCATCAATCCCAAGGTAATAACAATAGTAGAAACCACACCGAGCAGCGGGAATAACGAACCACGCCAGCCTTTGTTTAGATACCAAAGCGCCGCCACCACAATAAGAAACGAAATCACAAACAGCCACCATTTCTGCACCAAGTCATGCAGCATAAAGGCCAAGAAATACGGCTCACCGGCAATACGCACTTCCACGCGATCGCCATGGGTGGCTTTAATCTCATCCACCATGTTAATCACACTAGAAACCCACGGCAGATAATCAGTTTTTACCGTATCGGAATAATCACCGACAATAAAGAAACCTTTGGCGCGACAGATGTCATCATTGTACCAATCATCCTCGCCAAAAATACAACGCTCACCATTTGGCTTTTGCTTAAGCATGAGCATTGGTGCCAATACTGGATTGGTTTCAATACCTTTTTTCAAATGCGCTAGCTGTGCATCGGCAACTTGCTTATCCGTGGTATTAATTCCGGCAACTGGAATTAAGCGTTCAAACTTTAGACCACCATCATCCGAAGTACCCATGTACTTAATCTTTTGCGCGGCAATGTCCATAAAGTTTGATGGACGCGAGTGCTCAAGCGCCACCATGTCGTTATGGGCTTTTTGCACCATATTGACAAACCATGGTTGATAAATATCACCTGAGCTCTGCCAAGTGCCATTAGCACTCTCACAAATAGCCTGAGTCATTTTTGCTGGGGCAGATTCATGAATCCTTAGACCGGTCTCAGGGTTGTAACGCACGATCTCGTCCGCATCTTGATAGGGATTATCACCACCCACACAATCCTTAAGCACGAAACCGGTAACCATAATATTACCAAAGCCAAACTTTTGCTCACCATAGGCATTGGCGGCCACGTAGCGGTTCACCTCAGGCAGCAAGGTATCTGGATCGTTGCGTATATCCAAGTCCTTAATAAAGTAGGCCGATACCAAGGTAAACACTGCCATAATGCCGAGAATCACATTACGATTACGCACCGCAAAAGCGGCATATCTAGAAGCAAAATTATTCATATTTTTCCTATTGCGCCGTAGCACTTATTCAAAACTCAATATCAAAAAAAAGTAATTTCTTTTTTTGATATTGAATCTACTTATCTATATTAGTAAATTCTTATTTTATTTTGAAGATAAAAAAGCCTGCACTAATGCAGGCTTTTAAGTTTTGTTTAAATCGACTTAGAATGAATATTTAAAGCCAATTTGTACGTTAGACGAAGCTTCTAACTGACCAAACTGCGTATTGGCATCACCCCAATACTTGTTGTACTCAGCTGTTACTTGCGTATCATCATCAATTGAGAACTCAGCATCTAAACGGTTCCACTTGCCACCGTTTTCTTCAAACATAAAGATGTTGTTCCAACGATGCTCGCCTGAAGCACCGAATGGCTTAGATAAGAATAAAGAATAGAATTCTTTGTTTTCTTCTGCTTTGTTAAAGCCGTTAGTCATGTGCATAGTCGCATAGTCTGACGTATACCTTGCCATTGTTGTACTGCCAATAGTTGATGTTGTATCAATAAAGTCCAAGTTACGATCTTGAATAAACTGCAGCGACACCATCATATTAGTTAGTGCGGTAATATCAGCACCTAACACATACTTAAATCGGTCGCCTTTTTGCATGGTTAAAGCAGAAGTTAAATTACCAAAACTAAGCTGTGTCTTGTCCATTACTGGAGAATATACATCTTTCTGGTAAAGTGCCTCACCGCGAATCACTACTGGACCCAACTCTTCAGTTTCGATTGCCATATCAACAGATCCGCCAAGGTTTGTGGCTCTTTTGACTTTCTGCTCAAAAGTTAGAACACCGTACTGACCAGCGTCTCCACCATACGCTGTATTGCCATCCAAGCTAGTTAAAGTGAACTTAGTTCCGTTGGAGTTCACATCATTAACTTTTAGCAATTCTCCAGAAGAGTTTCTCCAGGTTAGGTCAACAATAGGGTTTTTATCATAGTTGTACGATGCATTTAGTGAGTAGTTTAATCCGTCTGTTGTACTGTTTTTATATCTTAAGGCTAAATCTACATCAGAATCCGATGGCATTTCATACTTCCATTGGGAAGTAATACCGGCAAACGAATCAAATGTTGCAAACGTGGTGTTACCCATGTACTCAAACATACTATCTGGATTAGAAGTATCAAACGCAGCACTAGTACTGGCATTATCCAAGTTGGTATCTTGGCCTGCACCATAGTTATAAAGTGTAGCAGCACCATCAGCACCACCACCAATACCCATTGCCGCAACTGTAGCTGCATTGTAGGTAACAAATCCAGCAACATTGTGATTGGTAGTCGCTTTCAGGTTGGCACCAAAAATACTATAGAATCCAGATGCAATCGCACCCATATCTGGGGCAATCGCTAAAAAACCATTTTCTTTACCAGTCATAGAATCCACGCCTTTCATTATGAAAGCATGCCCTTGGTTATGCGCCTTATTTGTTGAAGATGTTCTTACCGAAGTATCAATACTTCTATCTAGACCAGCAAAAACATTTTCTTTTGGTTGAGAAAGTACTACTTGGACATTAGAACCATCCTCCAACTCTTTTTCAGCGTTTAGCATCCATACCGGAATACGTGAATCTTCCATTTGGTTCTGTGCCATTTCTGAATAATCGGTAGGATTAATCATATCCAGCAGCTTCATGCCATCGGCCGTACCCCAAACTACTTGCTGTTTACCAGCGCGGATTGACCAGTCTTCATACTCAGTATCAATATAGGCTTCACGCAGTGCATCGCGCTGTGTATAAGACTCATTACTATCATGTTTACCAATACCTTCACCGTCAGTAAAAGCTTGTAATTCCATGTGGTAAGTTGCACCTTCTCTTACGCCATCCAGATCACCATCAATGTAAATCCTGGCGGCTGTTTCAGTTTTAAACGTATCCTTTCCATGTGCAGATGCTGCACCAATAGTGGTGCCAGACTCTGTGAATTGTGCAGATTCATGCACAATCTTACCAGTTACTTCAGCCTCAGCCAAAGCCACCGATGATGAAAATACCGCAGCCAAGGCCAGCGATAAAGTGATGTTATGTTGTTTCATTATTCTTTCCCCTTTTGTAATGAATTTTCCGTTGTTGGAATATAGAAAAAGGTTTGACTGCAATAGTCAAACCTTTTTAATAGATTTATTTAATTTTCTTAGGCATCTTGCGTAACGTT
>CAZLDG010000002.1:0-57133 GCA_964558405.1 uncultured Candidatus Thioglobus sp.
ATCTGAGCCAGGATCAAACTCTTCAGTTCAATCTTTGACTTTTTAGAACATTGGCTTTACTAATAAAATAGTAAGCTTTGCGTTCAATTTTTTTAAAAGCTTAATTGCTTTTGTTTTTTATGTGCACTGCACAATTTATTGTACAAGTGCCCACACAAGTTGCTTGATATATTTTTAAAGAGCTACCGCGTTTTTAAAGTTGCTTTTCCAACGCAGTGAAAGGTGGAAATTATACATACAAGTTTTGAGCTTTGCAAGTTAATTTTCAACTTTTTTCTGCAGTTAAGTTTTTCAACTTTTTCTTCGCAGTGAAAGCGCGAAATTATACAAAGAAAAACAGGGTGGTCAAGACTATTTTTAAACTTTTTTTAAAATTAATTATTTGGGTCTAATTTGTCCGCTGGCACCGGGGTATTGAGCCACTCATCAGCCGCATCAATATCAACGATATTACCCTGGCCATCGACCATTTCAATATCATTATCATTCCAACCTTTAATACCGAGTTTGAGCGAGCGCACCCGAGTAAAGCCTAACTGCTGCATACTCTGGGCTGCCAACACCGACCGATTGCCCGAACGACAAATCACCACCACGTCTTGATCTCTGGCGCTGGCCAGTGCTGGCACCGTATCATCATAGTTCCAGCAGCAGGCACCTTCAAGTACGCCTCTGGGTACGTGTACTGAGTTCTTAATGTGCATCATTTCAAACTCGTCTGCCTCGCGAATATCAAGCAAGAATAATTGCGCATTCTGCTCTAACTCTTCCTCGAGATCCCAAGGCATCACTTCATCCACAGTTTCTAGCGCTTGCGCCACTAATTGCTGATATCCATCCATCGTATTTTGCGTGTTGTATATATAAGTATATAAAGTATTAAAAGATTGGCTATTTGCAATAGCCTTTTTCGGTCACCATCACCGCCACCTCGACTCGAGAAGACAGAGAGAGTTTTTTCAGAATAGACTTAACGTGTAGTTTAACCGTGCCATCTGAGATACCTAGCTCGCGAGCAATGACTTTATTACTATGACCACTGGCCACCTGACAGGCTACCTCTTGCTCTCTGCGGGTAAGGTTCTCAAATGAAGACTCTTCTTCTGAGAGTTCGTTTTTCAGCACCTTGGCCAGCACATAGGTCATGTCTTGTGCCACCACGATTGATCCGGTCATGGCATCATTAAGTGCATCGACCAATTCATCAGGATCCATATCTTTAAGTAGATAACCCTGTGCACCATGTTTTAGGCAGTTACGCAAATCCGATTCCTCGGTACTGGTGGTGAGCATGACAATCGGTGTGCTCACGCCTCGAGCCTTGAGCGCTTGTAAAACCTCCAGACCTGACATTTGTGGCATGCGCAAATCCAATAAAATAATATCCAGATCCAACTTAGGGATTTCTTCTAAGCATTCTTGCGCTGCTGCACAAGACGTAGCAGAGATATCTTTTGACTCAAGCAGTGATACCAGACCATTGCGAAATAGCGCATGATCATCAACAATATAAATCTTCACGGATTCTGAGCCTCTTGAGCAAAATTAACAATAATACGCGTCCCCTCGTCTTTTTCTGATTCGATTTCAATACGAGCACCAATTCTCAAGGCGCGCTCTCTCATAATATTCATACCAATATTATTCCCCATTACCTCAGATTGATTGTCGTCTTTTTCAAAACCCACACCATCATCCTCAATCAATAGCTGGCAATGTGGTTCAGCCGAGAGCAAAATGCGCACGTTGCGTGCTTTGGCATGCTTGCGGATATTGGCCAAGGCCTCTTGGGTGATGCGCATAATTTGCATCTCTACCTCTGGGGTTAGATCCAACTTGCCTTCTACGTGCAAATAAGTAGCAATGGCTTCCTCGGTTTTAAAACGATTCACCAAATTTTCTAAGGAAACAGCGATACCTCTTGGGTCAAGCGGCACACGGAAATTACACATCAGTTCTCTGAGCTCTTGGTTGGCCTGAGTGATGTTGGTTTGCAACTCGTCCAGTTTGGCAGCCACATCGGTCTGCGTATGGTTTTTCACCTGGTCTCCCAGTACTTTAACCTGCAACTTAAGACTGTAGATGGTTTGCGCCAAAGAGTCGTGAATCTCTTGTGAGAGCAATAGACGCTCTTGTGAGAGCTCCATACGTTTGGTTTGTTCATCAAGTCTGGCTTTGTCCAGAGCGATGGCGATATTATCAGCAATCGCTGCCAATAGTGCACGTTCATCAAAAGCCAGCGACGGCTCTTGGGCAAAAAACAGATTAAACACACCTAAGGTTTTGCCATGATATCTCAGCGGAATAAAAATCGCGCCCACCTTGGCTTTTTCACTGGGCGCTTTACCAATGCACTGAGCACAAGAATGTACACTAAACTGCACGCCAGCGTCATGGGCCATCGCCACTTCGCCACAAAAACAATCACTATTGAGTACATCGGCCTCTTGGTCTTGGGTATCAATCAGCCCGTAAGAAGCCATCAAATGCAAATCCCCGTCCTCTTGCAGGGCGCGGGCAGTACCCGACTGAGCACCGGTCATTTTCACAAACACTTCTAAAAAATGCTCAAACAGCTCATTGGCTGAGTGAATACTATTGAGCTTAGAGGAAACACCGTATAAGGTCTCCAGAGAGGCCGATTTTTTACTCAGACGCTGAATTTGCTTATTGAGAATACTCTCCATGTCATCATAAAGGTGCTGATTCTCATCAATAAGATGATTAATGGCACTGGCCACCGGTTGAAAGGTGCTTCTATGGGTGTCGTCCAGGCGCGCACTCTGATCATTTTTATAGCGTTTAACCCATTGCTGTAGATCACTAAAGGGTTGAAGGAAATCTTTACGAATAGACAGATATAGGCCTAAGAAAATCAAGACAATCAGCACACTGAGCATGGCATCAGCCGCATTAGGCGCATGATAAAAACTCAGTAGTTCTAAAAACAATACCGGCGAAAAGGCAATGGTAATCACCAGGTATAAATAGAATTTTGTCTTGACACTCATGTCGCTATATTACCTATTATTTACCAATACAGAACGAGGAAAAAATCTCGCCCAGTAAATCGTCTGAGCTAAATTCACCGGTGATGGAGCCCATCAGCTGCCCCGCTTGTCGCAAATCTTCTGCCATTAGCTCGGCTGAACCCGCCTGTAATTGTAATAAGGCACTTTCAATGGAGGCTAGCGCTGACTCTAGTGCAACCACGTGTCGTTCCCTGGCCAGGTGCACACCTTCGCCCACCTCATCTAAACCGGCTATTTGTGAGAGCTTATCACGCAATAAATCAATACCTTGAGCTGATTTTGCCGATAGGGAGATTTGTGTATAGCGTTCCGTACTCACACCGGGCTGCTCGCCTAATAAGTCTATTTTATTTTTCACCAATAGTACCGGCTTATGCTCTAAACCATCGGGCAGAATCGACAGGTCTGGTTCGTGCTCTTGCGCATCAAACACCAATAACAATAGGTCGGCTTTTTGTATCTCTTGATGTGCACGCTTAATACCTTCTTGCTCTACCCGGTCATCACTATGATGTAGGCCTGCCGTATCAATAATATTGAGCGGCATGCCATTGATATGGATGGTTTCTCTAAGCACATCGCGCGTGGTGCCAGCAACGTCGGTCACAATAGCGCTATCATCTTGAGTCAGGGCATTGAGTAGCGATGACTTGCCGGCATTGGGCTTGCCAGCAATGGCCACATTCAGGCCTTCGCGTAGTATGGAGCCTTGTTTGCTGCTAATAAGAATCTCTTGCACCTGGTGCTGGATACTTTGGGTTTTTTCCTGGACCTTCTCGGTGGCTAAAAAATCAATCTCTTCATCAGAAAAGTCAATGGTTGCCTCCACAAAAACTCTAAGCTCAATCAATGCTTGAGTGAGTTGGTTAACTTGTTTAGAGAATGCACCTGAGAGCGATCTAAGCGCACTGCGAGAAGCACGATCAGAAGAGGCTTCAATCAAATCAGCCACCGCCTCAGCCTGTACCAAATCCATCTTGCCATTTAAAAAGGCACGCTTAGAAAACTCACCGGGCTCGGCATAGTCAGCACCCAAGGCGCGTGCTGATTCCAATAGCGAGCGCATCACGCTCATGCCACCGTGACCTTGAAACTCCAACACATCTTCACCAGTAAAGGAATGTGGCGCCTGGAAGAAAATGGCCACGCCCTGGTCAATCTCATCCCCGCTTTGATCTAAGAACGCACCATAACTAGCATATCTTGGCTCGGGCAAATGCCCCAGCATCTGCTTGGCAATGGCTTGAACCTTGGGCCCGGAAATACGCACAATACCAACACCAGACTGGCCCATGGCAGTTGCTAAAGCGCAAATAGTACTGGCATTACTCATGGGCAAAATAGCGTTGCAGGTACTCATCAAAACTCAGACTATCGGCACGCTCAATTTGCGTTTGCTGCTGACAAGAGATTTTAACCTGTTGGTCCAAATAATCAAAATGCGCCTGATTAATCTCCCTATCCTTAAAGGCGTGACGATAACGCTTGGCAAAGGTATTGGTATGGTCAAAAAACCCTTGAGTTTGATGACGCATCTGACTCAAAGCAATGGCCGAAGGGGTTAATTCTGGATTGCCAATACGCTTAGCAATTTGCTCAACTGAGTGTTGGTGCATCTCACCAAATAAAACCGCACAAGCCTTAATACGCTCCAACAACTGCTCACCCCAAAGACTGATATCAATATCCTTGGACTGGTGTCTGAGTTGCAAACCAGGCTTACGCCCCATATGCGCCACCAATTGATCATTATTATCAATCTCAAATTGCTCACGTGTGGAGATAATTGGCGAGTCTTCTAACAGGCAAAACAACAAAAACACCTCCAAGAAATGGATTTGCTGCGCATCAATACCCAGTGGCAATTGGGTATTGATATCTAGTGAACGTAGCTCAATATATTCAATACCATTATCTCTTAGGGCGTTTAGTGGCTTTTTGCCACTGCCCGGTGCCGGTTTGGGTCTAACGGAGGCATAATACTCGTTTTCAATTTGTAGGATGTTGCTATTGAGCTGTTGATACTCGCCCCCGCGCTTCACCCCGATGCTGGCGTATTGCGCCGATGGCGTCTCTACTGCGGCTTTGAGCGAATGCACATAATGCTCTAACGAATTATAGTTGGCTTTTACCCCGGCTTCATCCTCGGCCAAATTTTGATAACCAATATCGCCCATGCGTAGTGAGGTGGCATAGGGCTCATACAAGGTCGAGTCGTTAAACTCAATCAGCGAATGTTGATGATAGCCTTTTAAAAAGGATTTACACACCGCCGGAGAGGCGCCAAATAGATACGGCACCAACCACCCATAACGCACCACGTTACGCGTTAGGTCCATATAACGTGCATTTTTAAAGGCTTTGAGACTTTGCTTATCAGCGCAAAGCGTTTGATACTGACACCAAAAATCATCAGAAAATGAATAATTAAAATGAATGCCGGCAATGGTTTGCATCACACTGCCATAGCGATTGGCCAGACCTTGTCGATACACGGTTTTCATCTTGCCCTGATTCGAATGACCATATTTAGCAATCGGCACGTAGGTCTCACCACGGATCACACACGGCATAGAAGCCGGCCAAAAACTTTGATCTTTAGGCAGATGCAGATACAGATAATGCTGGGTATCGGATAAAAAATCCAAGGTTTGTTGGGCGCCGCACAGTGGCGGGGTTACCAACTCTAATAAAGACTCTGAAAAGTCGGTGGTAATATTGGGATGCGTCAAGGCACAACCCAGAGCTGGCGGATGTGGCGCTTGCGACAAGCCACCTTTGCGAGAAACACGCAACCCCTCTTTTTCAACGCCCATTAAGTTTTGTGCCAATAGCACGCCATGGGGTTGAAGCATTTGAATTTTATCAGCTAAGTTCAACTATATGCCTAATGCTAAAATAGGGCTATTTTACCATCAGCCATGCAGATGAAAACCATCAAGGCAGTTGTGGGCATCATCCACAGCGCAGACGCAAAAATACTAATTGCCAAACGCCAAGATCATCAATTTATGGGGGGTTATTGGGAATTGCCCGGCGGCAAAATTGAAAACGGCGAAACCCAGGAAACTGCACTGACCCGAGAACTGCGTGAAGAGCTGGGTATCGAAGTTAACCAACTGTCTTTGTATCAAACCATGGGGCATCAATATGAGGACCGCCTGGTTGAGCTCTATATTTATAAGATTGATCGATATCAACATGCGCCGCGTGGCGTTGAAGGCCAGGAAATCGCCTGGTCAACTCTAGTACAATTACAGCACTATCCACTACTGCCAACCATGCGCGCCTTTATTAACACCATGACGCTGGCGCATAAATATTGGATCACGCCCAGCACTGAGCATCAAAGCAAAGCCTGGTTGCAGCGATTTGAACAGCAGTTGGATGCAGATATTGAGTTAATTCAACTTAGAAGCAAATCGCCACTAGATAGTCAATTTATCGCCGATATTTACGCAAGATGTCGACAAAAAAATGTCAAACTACTACTGAATATACCGAACAAAACCTTTGCAACAGAAATCAGTGATGGCTGGCACCTTAGTACTGCAGAGATGCAGGCCCTGGATGCCCGACCTTGTGCTGATGAACAGCTACTGGGCGCCTCAACTCACAATCTCTCTGAAGCCTTACAGGCGCAAGAAATGGGGGCGGACTTTGTGGTTATTTCTCCCGTTCAGGCCACACAAACCCACCCGGATACCACCCCGATTGGCTGGGACGCGGCCAAGGAAGTGGTGGATCGGCTGAACATTCCGGTGTATTTTTTAGGCGGTATGACCCTAGCCGACTTGGATCGAGCGCGCGCATTAGGCGCTCAGGGTATTGCCGGGGTTAGTGCGTTTTAAGCACGCGCCAACACCAACACATCGCACACCTCAACGGCGCTCGTCTGTATTAAAGTCCGGCTCAGTTCATTTAGACTAGCACCGGTGGTCATCACATCATCCATTAGCAAAACCTTTCGATACGCCAAGGACTTGCAGACAAACGCGCCCCGAATCTCTCGTTGACGATCTTTGGCGCTGAGCTGAGACAAGGGTCGCGTATCTTTAATGCGTCTAACACTTTGGATGTCAATAACAATATCGGTGTTTTTGGCAATCTCTCTTAAGAGTTCTTGGGTTTGATTATAGCCACGTTGTTGGATACGCTGCTTATTCAACGGCAAGGGAATAATGGCGTCATAATCTTGTGTGGTAGTCTGAAACAAGCCGTACAATTGCTGAGCAAAAAAATCGCCCACACATAATTGTTGCTCAAACTTAAAACACTTGATTAGTCGTGCACAGGTTTTATTGTAATCATACAGCGCATAAGCGCGAGAGAAAACGGGTGCTCGCCTTAGGCAAGCGCCACAAAAATCAAGATCCGCGCTCAGCACACTGGCACAGGATTGACAACGATGTATCGGGCGACTCAGCTTGGACTGACAAGCATCACAAATACAAAATACCCCCAATTGTGCGCACAATACGCAGGATTGTTTGGGTTTTAGCCGCGTGTAAACACCCACGTATTTTCATCTGAGAATTCGGCATTAAAGCCATAATCCTCAATGGTAAATGTCTTGAGCTGCTCAGGATCGCTTAGGCGATTGTCAATCAAATAACGCACCATCAGGCCGCGGGCACGCTTGGCATAAATACCAATGACTTTGTATTGACCTTTTTTATTCTCTTTAAAAACAATATCAATAATGCGTGCATTCAGCGCTTTTTTATCAATGCCCTTAAAGTACTCATTAGAGGCCAGATTAATCAACACCTCACTCTCATCAGTATTGAGTACGCGAGAGATGTCGCTGCCCCAAAAGTCATACAAGTTCTTGCCTTTTTCATTAGAGAGTTTGGTGCCCATCTCCAAACGATAGGGTTGAATCAGATCCAGCGGGCGAATCACCCCGTATAGGCCCGATAACATACGCACGTGTTCTTGGGCAAAAGCCAAATCGTCACTGGACAGGCTCGGTGCATCAATCCCATTATAAACATCGCCCTTAAACGCTAAGATTGCCTGCTTGGCATTGTCCAGAGTAAACTCGGGAGCAAAGTCCTGAAAACGCGTAAAGTTAAGCGCAGACAACTTATCGCTAATTGACATCAAATCAGCCAAATCATCCGCTGAATAATTGCGCAGAATATCAACCAGGGCTAGCGTCTTATCTACTTGTCGTGTTTGAGTAAATTGCGTGATGGAACTGGGAGAGAAATCCTGAGTTTTAGAAGGAGAAATAACAGCTAGCATCGATGTGGATATCAAGTCAATAAATAAGTTTTTATTCTATCGTATTGCGACGCAGTTAAAAACACTATTAAGGTGTGTATTGCCTGTGAAGAACAGGTGCTTTATGTTATAATTGAGCGATTTTTTTGATTTAAATTTCTCTTAGAATAGATACACAAGAATGAGTACGAAATTATTACATCTACCCAAACAAACTGGCTTATACGATCCTAAATTTGAAAAGGACAATTGTGGCGTTGGCTTTATTGCACACATGCAGGCCGACCCTTCACATCAAATCACTGTAGACGCCTTAGAAATGTTAGCCAGAATGGACCACCGTGGTGGTACTGGCAGTGAAGCCAATACCGGTGATGGTGCAGGTATTCTCACCAACATTCCACACGACTTTTTTGCCAAAGAGGCGCAAAATTTATTTGGCGTTGAGCTGGGTGCTGGCGAATACGGCGTGGGTAATGTGTTTTTGCCACAGGATGAGGCACAACGCGCTCATTGTATGGCGTTGTTCGAGAAGGTAATCTCTGACGAAGGTCAAACCTTTATTGGCTGGAGAGATGTGCCCGTTGATGCCGATAAGGCCGATGTGGGTAATATTGCCCGCCAATCACAACCGGTGATTAAACAACCAATCATTGCCAAGGCTGCGGGGATTGACACACAAGCTTTTGAGCGCGCACTATTTATCATTCGCAAACACGTATCGCATCAGATTCGTACCGATGCCAATTTGTCAGAGGCGATGTTGTTCTACGTATGTTCTTTGTCAACCAATATTATTATCTACAAAGGTATGTTAATGGGTTCTCAGGTGTTGGATTTCTTTGACGATTTGTCCAATCCAGAATTCGCCACTTATCTGGCCATGGTGCACTCGCGCTTCTCAACCAATACGTTCCCATCATGGGATCGTGCACAGCCTTGTCGTTATATGTCGCACAATGGTGAGATTAATACTCGCCAGGGCAACTACAACTGGATGCGTGCGCGTGAAGGTGTGCTAGAAAGTGACTTATTTAAAGATGATCTGAACAAAACCTTGCCAGTAATCGAGACCGAAGTATCAGACTCAGGCAGTTTTGACAACGTCTTAGAATTTTTAATGATGAACGGTCGTTCTCTACAAGAAGCGGTACTGATGATGGTGCCAGAAGCTTGGCAAAATGATGACAACATGAGTGCTGAGAAAAAGGCCTTTTATGAGTATTTCTCTAACATGATGGAGCCTTGGGATGGTCCAGCTTCGATTGCCTTTACCGACGGCCACTATATCGGTGCGGTACTAGATCGTAATGGTTTGAGACCTTCGCGTTTTTACATCACCCATGATGATCGCGTGATTATGGCCTCTGAAGTGGGTGTGGTTGATGTGGAAACTGACAACGTTAAAACCAAAGGACGCCTACGTCCAGGCAAGATGTTCTTGGTTGATTTTGACAAAGGCGAGCTGATTGATGATGAAGCTATCAAGTCTGACTTTGCCGCTAAGAATCCTTACCAAGATTGGCTAAATGAACAACAAATTCACTTATCAGAATTCTGCTGTGACAAAGAAGCACATGGCTTTTACCCCGATTCACTGATTCATCGTCTAAAGGCCTTTGGTTATAGCACCGAAACTTTGCAGTTTATGCTGCTACCTTTGGTGAATGAGCTTAGAGATCCAGTAGGCTCTATGGGTAATGACTCGGCCTTGGCTTGTCTATCAGATCAGTCACGCATTATTTATGATTATTTCAAACAACTATTTGCTCAGGTAACCAACCCAGCGATTGACTCCATCCGTGAAGAAGTAGTGATGTCCTTGCGTTGTTCAATTGGTCCAGAAGGCAATATCTTAGAAAATAAAGCGCAGAATGCACACCGTTTGGTGATCGATCATCCGATTCTAACCAACGAGGAAACGGCAGCACTTAGACATTGCAATCATCGTGGCTGGACTTCTAAAACCATTGATATTACTTATGATCTTTCTGCCAACAACTCACTAGAGACAATGCTAGATGAGATTTGTGCCAAGGGCTCGAAAGCCATTGCCGATGGTCATTCTTTGATTATTCTATCGGATCGCAACATCAGTCGAAATCGCGCGCCAATCTCGGCACTACTGGCCTCATCTGCCTTGCATAGACACCTAGTGGCGACGCATCAGCGTACTCAGGTGGGTATTGTCATAGAAACCGGTGAAGCACGTGAAGTGCATCACTTCTGTCTATTAACTGGCTATGGTGCAGATGCAATCAACCCTTATTTAGCATTCGAAGCCTTGTGGCAAGCACGTCGCGACAACATGATTGAGATCGCAAGCGACGATGCCATTATTGCCAATTACCGCAAAGGTGTGGCCAAAGGCATGCTTAAAGTCATGGCGAAAATGGGTATTTCTACCCTGGAATCTTACAAAGGCGCACAAATCTTTGAAGCTGTTGGTCTAGCCCCTGAGGTGATGAACAAGTGTTTCTTCGAAACTGCTTCGCGTATCAGCGGCGTTGGTTTTGATGTCTTACAAAGCGAGGTTGAAAAACGCCATGGCACGGCTTATATGTCCGAAACCATGGACAACCTAGGCCATTACCACTGGCGCAGTGGTGGCGAGCGTCATATGTGGGAGCCAAATACCATTGCTCAATTGCAATTGGCCGCGCGCAACAACGATGAAAAAGCCTATTGGGAATTTGCCAAGCACGCTAACGAAGAAGGTACACGCAACTCAACCCTACGTGGTTTGATGAGCTTTAAGCCAGGCAAGCCAATTGACATTAGCGAAGTAGAGCCTACCAAGGAAATCGTTAAACGTTTTGCCACCGGCGCCATGAGTTTTGGTTCGATTTCAGCTGAATCACACGAATCTTTGGCCATTGCCATGAACCGCTTAGGCGGTAAATCTAACACCGGTGAGGGTGGCGAAGATCCGTCCAGATGGACGCCTGATGCCAATGGTGACTCACGTCGTAGTGCCATTAAACAGGTGGCTTCAGGTCGTTTTGGTGTCACCATTGACTACCTAAACAATGCCGATGAGATTCAAATTAAAGTTTCACAAGGTGCTAAGCCAGGTGAAGGTGGTGAACTGCCAGGCACCAAGGTTGACGAAGGCATTGCTAAAATTCGTCACTCAACACCGGGTGTGGGTCTGATCTCACCACCGCCGCACCACGATATCTATTCCATTGAAGATCTATCACAACTGATCTTTGATCTTAAGCGCTCAAATCCTGAGGCCAGAATCAGTGTGAAACTGGTGGCTGAGATTGGTGTGGGTACAATTGCTGCGGGTGTTACCAAAGCCAAATCTGATCACATTGTGATTGCTGGTCACGATGGTGGTACTGGCGCCTCGCCACTGACCTCAATTAAACACGCGGGCCTACCGTGGGAGTTGGGTGTGGCAGAAACTCACCAAACCTTGGTGATGAATGATTTGCGTTCGCGCGTGATTATTCAAACCGATGGTCAAATGAAAACCGGTCGCGACGTCGCCATTGCTGCACTACTAGGTGCGGAAGAATACGGCTTCTCAACGGCGCCACTGATTACCATGGGCTGTATTATGATGCGTAAGTGTCATCTAAACACTTGTCCAGTGGGTATTGCCACGCAAGATAAGGAGCTGCGTAAGAAATTCACAGGCAAGCCAGAACACGTGGTGAACTACCTATTTATGGTGGCAGAAGAGTTGCGTTTGATTATGGCTGAGTTAGGCTTCAAAACAGTAAATGAGATGATTGGTCGTGTGGACATGTTAGAGATGGATCAGGCCATTGAGCACTGGAAGCAAGACTCGATTAATCTAGATGCTCTACTAATGCCAGCGCAAAAACCGCATGAGGACACGGGCACTTATCAAAGCATTTCGCAAGACCACCAATTAGAACAACAATTGGACAATCAGTTGATTGAGCGCACCCAGGCAGCAATTGCCAGCGGTGAGTCAATTGCCATCGAGGAGAAAATTACCAATGTGGATCGCGCAGTCGGTGCCATGTTCTCTTCACATATTGTCAAAACGCGTGGTAATAATGATCTGGCCGACGAGACTATCCAGGTGAAATTCTCTGGCTCTGCCGGACAATCACTAGGTGCATTCTTAGCCAAGGGCGTTACCCTAGAAGTTGAAGGCGATGCTAACGACTACGTAGGTAAAGGTCTATCAGGCGGTAGAGTGGTGGTTTATCCGCCGAAGAACTCCACCTTTGCGGCACACGATGAGATTATTGCCGGTAATGTTTGTGGTTATGGCGCAACTGGCGGTGAGATGTATCTCTCAGGCCGTGTGGCTGAGCGCTTCTGCGTACGTAACTCGGGTGCAGTCGCTGTGGTTGAAGGTGTGGGTGATCATGGTTGTGAATACATGACCGGTGGTCGTGCGATTATCCTAGGCGAAGTAGGTCGTAACTTTGGCGCAGGTATGAGTGGTGGTATTGCTTATATCTATAATCCAAACAAGAGTTTTGAGGCTATGGTCAATCCAATCATGGTAGATCTAGATCCAATGGATGATGAAGCACAACAAGAGTTGCGTCATTATCTTGAAAACCATGTGAAGCTAACAGGCTCAGCCGTTGGTCAACAGATTCTGGATAATTGGAATGCTGCTTTGGCCGACTTTGTCAAGGTCATGCCAAAAGACTTTAAACGTGTGTTGGCAGAAAACGCCAGCAAATAAATAAAAAGGCCGCTTTCGCGGCCTTTTTTATGGGCTAGATTGGAATAGCATCAATCACATCGGCCGTTTCATCAATCGCCTCATCAATCTCACTGCCCACCACAGGTACGACCGAGATTACCGCACCGCCCACGCGCATCGGCACCGTCACCACTTTGGTGAGTACGCAACCTGAGAGCAATACAGTGCTCAATAATACAACGCTAATTTTTAACATGGGGACTTCCTATCCAAGATGATGAAGTGGTAAGTATGTGGGTTTTTTTCATCAGGCGTGTGGCTCTCTCTCGCCACCTCAACAAAGGCTGAACGTTCGAATTCTGGAAAATGTGCGTCCCCTTCGAACGTACCCTCAATCTGAGTGATATAGAGTCGATCGGCGCTGGGCAACATCTGCTGATAAAAAGAAGCGCCACCCATGACCATGACCTCCTCATCATCCTTGGCCAATGCCAACGCCTCATCAATGCTGGCAACCACTTCACAGCCTTCGGCTTGAAAATCAGCATTACGACTAATCACCACATTACGGCGATTAGGCAAGGCTCGGCCAATTGATTCATGGGTTTTCCTGCCCATCAGCACCGTCTTGCCCGTGGTGGCTTTTTTAAAATAAGCCAAATCTGCTGGCAGGTGCCAAGGCAGTGCATTGTCTTTGCCGATCAACTGCTGATCATCCATGGCCACAATAATTGATAAACGCATTGGCTTTAGTGTCTAGTAAAATGGTCTCTATTTTACAAATACCTGGATTCATCGTGTCACTAATTCTCGCCTCATCCTCACCCTTTAGAAAAGCTGTGCTGGATAAACTGGGCTTGCCATTTGAGAGTGTCTCTCCTGATATTGACGAATCCAGAGCGTCAGATGAAACCCCAGAACAATTGGTTTATCGCCTTAGTCAGGAAAAGGCGCGTGAAGTAGCCAAGCAAAAATCAGGACTGATTATTGCCTCTGACCAGGTGGCGACACTGGGTGAGGGATCTGCTGTTGAAGATAAGATTCTTACCAAGCCGCATACCCATGAAAAAGCGGTTAAACAACTCAAACAAAGTTCTGCTCAAACTGTTACTTTTCTTACCAGTTTGACACTTTTAAACACAGATAACCACAATATACAAACAATTGTTGAAAAATATCGGGTAACTTTTCGCGAACTCACTGACGCACAAATTCAGCATTATCTGCGCGCAGAGCAGCCTTATAACTGCGCGGGCAGTTTCAAGTCTGAAGCACTGGGTATTAGTTTGTTTGCCAAAATGCAAGGAGAGGATCCTAATACACTGATTGGCCTACCACTGATTAGGCTGATTGATATGCTCAATAACGAAGGACTTGACGTCTTAGCAGCCACAAACTAACCCATGAGCTGGGTATATCACAACAACCCACCTGCTTTTGGCGCTGGGCAAAAACATCATTGGGGTTCTTTATACGGCAGTGCCGATGCTTTGGCCCTATTGGAATTTGTAGGTGAGAACAATCGCAATGTGCTGTTGATTGCCAATGATATTGCACATGCGCAGCATCTATATCAGTCTTTGTGTTTTTACGCGCAAGAAACCACGGTATTGAAATTTGACAACTGGGAAGTGCTGGCCTATGACCAATTCTCACCACATCCTGATATCACTTCCAGCCGCTTGCAAACTCTATTACAGCTTGAGAGTTTAACCAATGGCGTGGTTATCACCACGCTAGAGAGTTTGTTGTATCGCCTATGTCCCATAGAGTTTGTCCAACGCCATAGTTTTCAACTAAGCTGCGGTGAGAGAATTGAACCCAGTGCACTGGGTGAGCGCTTGCTAAAAAATGGTTATCATCGCACCAATAAGGTGATGGAACATGGCGAGTTCAACATTCGTGGATCGCTGATTGACTTATTCCCCATGGGCGCCAAACAACCTTATCGCATTGATTTATTTGATCAAGAGGTTGAATCCATACGCAGCTTTGATGTCAGTACCCAGCGTTCTGAATCAGCCGTGGAGAGTATTGCGCTGTTACCCGGTAAGGAGCTGGCCAATGATAGATCCGGCATTGAGTGCTTCAAACAAAATTACACACAACAATTTGACAGTGAAAGCCTAATTTACCATGAAGTGGTTGAAGGCAGAATGCCCAGCGGTATTGAATTCTATTTACCGCTGTTCTTTGACAAAACCCAGAGCTTGTTTGAATATCTCAATCGTGATTTTGTCATCGCCAATTTCAGCGGTCTTGTCGACAATGTTGATCAACACTACCAAGAGATTGAGGCGCGATTTGCACAAGCCAAAGCCAATCTGGATCGGCCACCACTGCTGATAGAACAACTGTTCTTAGAGCGCTCAGAATTGTTTACTCAATTAAAACAACACCAACAACTTATTATTGGCAACTCAAAACTGCCAAGTGCTGCTGGACATACCAATCTAAATGCTAAATTATTACCGCCACTGCGCATCGAGGCCCAAGCCAGCCAGCCATTGAAAAAATTTGCCGAGTTTGCGAATCGCAGTCAACAAAAAATCCTCATTAGTTGCAGCTCATTGGGCAGACAAAACGTAGTACTGGAACTACTCAACTCACACGCTCTAGATGCCAACACAGTAGAGGATTTTGCCACCTTTGTTCGCTCTAAACAGGCGATTAATATCAGTACTCAAACGCCAGCACTTGGACTGTTCAGCACTGAGATCGCCATTATTACCGAAGATGAGTTATTTGGCCAAGAAGCCGTTGCTCAACAACGACGCCGGCGCGCCAAGCACAAAGATTTTGATGAGGCAATTCGCTCCTTGGTGGAGATTGAAGTAGGCGATCCGATTGTGCATGAAAACTATGGTGTGGGTCGTTACTTGGGACTAAAAACTCAGACTTATGACGGCCAGTCGCAAGATTTTCTACAACTGGAATACGCCGATGGCGCCAAGTTAATGGTGCCAGTGAGTGCGCTGAATCTTATTTCTCGCTATTCAGGTGTCTCACCTGAGTATGCGCCTTTGCACAAACTCGGTACCGCGCAATGGTCCAAAGCCAAACAAAAGGCCTCAGAAGCACTCTATGATGTGGCAGCCGATCTGCTTGAAGTTTATGCTAAACGCGCCGCCTCTCAAGGCTTTGCTTTTGATGAACCAAACGATGCCTATAACGCATTCGTTGCCAGCTTCCCTTTTGAGGAAACGCCTGATCAGATTAAAACCATGGGCGAGGTACTGGCCGATATGCGCTCGTCCAAACCAATGGATCGATTGGTTTGTGGCGATGTAGGCTTTGGCAAAACCGAGATTGCCATGCGCGCTGCCTTTTTGGCGGTTGAATCGGGCAAACAAGTCGCCGTGCTGGTGCCGACCACGCTACTGGCTACTCAGCACCAGCAATCCTTTGTGGATCGCTTTGCCAATTATGCGGTAGAGATTGAATCTTTATCGCGTTTTAAAAGTGCCAAAGAGCAAAAACTGGTGATTGAAAAACTTGCTCAAGGTAAGATTGATATTGTCATCGGCACGCATAAAATTATCCAATCCAACATTAAGTATAAAAATCTGGGCCTGGTGATTATCGATGAAGAGCATCGTTTTGGCGTCAAACAAAAGGAAGCTCTGAAAAAACTGCGTGGCGAATCTGACATTCTCACCATGACTGCCACACCAATCCCGCGCACACTGAATATGGCATTGGGATCGCTTAGGGAGCTCTCTATTATTGCCACGCCGCCGGCCAAACGCAGTGCGATTAAAACCTTTGTACAAGAATGGCAAGATCAACGCATTATCGAGGCTTGTGAGCGTGAACTGCATCGTGGCGGGCAAATCTTTGTATTACATAATGACATTGACTCCATTGACAATATGGCCGCGCAACTCGAAGAGATACTGCCCAAGGTTAAGGTGCGTATAGCCCATGGCCAAATGCCTTCTAAGGAGCTCGAAGGTATTATGGGAGACTTCTATCATGGGCGTTTTCAGATTCTGGTTTGCACTACCATTATTGAGACTGGTATTGACATTCCTAACGCCAATACTATTATTATCAATAATGCGCAGAATTTTGGCTTAGCACAATTACATCAATTGCGCGGACGTGTTGGACGTTCACATCATCGAGCCTATGCCTATCTGATTATCAAATCACACCAGTCGCTCTCAGCAGATGCGAAAAAACGCCTAGAGGCCATTGAGTCCTTAGAGGAATTAGGTGCTGGCTTCATGCTGGCCAATCACGACCTAGAGATTCGAGGTGCCGGCGATCTCTTGGGTGAGAATCAATCGGGCAAAATCAGTGAAATTGGCTTTAATCTATATCACGATTTACTCAAACGTACAGTTGAGGCCATTCGCGCTGGCAAACGTATCAATCTAGACGAACCCATCAGTCAGGCCATTGAAATTGACAGCTCGTTGCCAAGTATTATTCCTAAAACCTATGTGGATGATGTGCACGAGCGCTTAGTACTGTACAAACGTATTGCCAGTTGCACTAATGACAGAGAACTAAAAGACTTACAAATTGAGATGATTGATCGCTTTGGCCTATTGCCTGATGCTAGCAAAACCCTCTTTGCCAACACCAGTCTGAAGCTGTTCTGCGAGAAAATTGGCGTCAGCAAAATTGCCATCTATGAGGACAAGGCGCTGATTGATTTTGCCGATAAAACCACCATCGAGCCGATTAAGATTATCCAATTGGTACAACAACAAGCACAAACCTATCAACTCAAAAATCAGAATCAGCTGCTGATTAAGCAAACCATGCCAGAGGATAGAGGGCGTATCGAGTTGGTCAAGGATCTATTAAAAAGCCTGAGCTAGCCCACTAGCTAGACTTAAACAAAAACGGCAAAGCCTTGAGTGCCAAAACAATAAACACCAAACCGCCCAAAATATCACCCGCTAAATAACTCAGCAAGAACACGACCGGATCAATACTTTCTTCAATACGATCCATATAGATAAAGAATTTTCCTAGGGTGTTAATCAGCGCAGTCAGTAGAATTAAAAACAAGATATGACGAAAGTTGACTTTATCACCCTGAAAAAAATCACTCAAATGCAAAGAGCGCATCAGTTGAATCGCCAGAATAGGGGCAATTGAGCCAAATACCGTGTGTCCTAGAAACCCAAAGACCATGCTGCCAAACCAATCATGCCATAGGACACAGCCCACGCCAAAGTTAGCCAACATCACCCCGGGCAACACTCGATAACCAAAAACCAAGTACACCAAGATCTCAGCACCCATGGGCAAAAATAGCAAGCTGCCTTCGGCCAGACTACGACTAAGACTTTCGATGATCCAAGAGGCAAACAGTACTAATGAAAAGGCGATTAGATTGTGCTTAATAACGAGCATAAGGCTCATCATAGCACTAAATATGGTTGAATTCAACCCATAAATTTAGAACAAAACCAGACTTTATCTAGCTCAAAAGGTGCGCACTAAGACCAGAATAGACTAAGATTTGTTGTAGCTAAGCACCATAGCACGCTTGTCGGCACTGGACTGCGTGGCTGAGATAATATCTTGCTCTAACAAGACGCCAACCGCACGTTTAATGGTGGACAATGAATATTTCGAGAAGTATTGATCCTTGGTAATGGCGGTAATGTTGGCGTTTTCTGTGTGCATGATAAACTCAAGCACGGCTTTTTCGACTTCTGACAAGGCGTCAAAGCCCATCTCACGCTCATAAGCATCCAGTGAACGTCGTAATTCGAATAATTTGTCTAAAGCTTTCATGATTTTTATGGTTCCCTAAAAGCCCTTATTATAAACTATAAATTCAATAAAAACCAATTACAACCAATACAAGTCACGCCATTAGGCAAATAAAGCCTCGCCATATTGCTGCTGATACAACTGCTCAATCTCAGCCAAATCAAACCGGTGGTTTTGTGTACCCAGATGGGCAATCTTAATCGCACCTAACAGTCCAGCCAGTTGCCCGGTGGTCTTCCAATCCAGCTCGTTCATAATGCCATACAATAGACCGGCGCGATAAGCATCGCCACAACCGGTTGGATCTTGCGTACTCTGGGCTTTTGCTACCTGAATATCGATCATCTCACCGCCCGTATGAATCTCGCTACCCTCGCCACCCTTGGTGATAATAAGTGCCTTCACTTTGCCAGCAATGGTGTCTAAATCTAGCCCAGTTTTGTCTTGGAGCATTTGCGACTCATAATCATTGAGCGCCACATAATCCGCTTGCTCAACAAAGTTAATCAACTCTTCACCGCTGAACATCGGCATACCCTGGCCCGGATCAAAGATAAAAGGAATGCCTGCTTGAGAGAATTGCTGTGCATGCTCAATCATACCGTCACGCCCATCGGGAGAGACAATACCGATATCCACTGCACTAACATCGCTCACTTTGTTTTGGTGTGATTCGCCCATGGCACCTGGATGAAAAGCCGTAATCTGATTGTCATCCATATCCGTGGTAATAAAGGCTTGTCCGGTATAGCTGCCTTCAACCACCTTAATATGGGTGGTATTCATATGTTCCAATTCCATTTGACGCTGATAAGGTCCGAAGTCTTCACCCACAGTTGCCATGGGAATGGTGTTGGCACCTAATAGGTGTAGGTTGTAAGCAATATTGCCACCACAGCCACCAAACTCCTTGCGCATACTCGGCACCAAAAACGACACGTTTAACATGTGCACCTTGTCTGGCAAAATGTGATTCTTAAACTGATCATGAAATACCATGATGGAATCAAAAGCGTATGAGCCGCAAATCAGTGCTGTTTTACTCATTATTATCTCCTTGGGATTATCTTAATTCTTCTGGCACCGGAAAATGGGTGTTTTCCGCCGCGCCGCTTAACTCGTCTGTACTGCTGGCACCATAATCACGTAAGTAACCCAGTACCTCTTGCACCAACACCTCGGGCGCTGAGGCGCCAGCTGTAACGCCAACAATCTCAACATCTGTCAACCAGTTGGAGTCAATCTCATCAGCGCCATCAATCAAATACGCCGGCTTGCCGAGTTTTTGTGCAATCTCTCGCAAACGATTAGAGTTTGAGGAGTTTTTAGAGCCGAGCACCAGTAAGACATCAGCGGTTTTCATCAAATCTTTCACCGCGTCTTGGCGGTTTTGAGTGGCATAACAAATGTCGTCTTTTTTTGGCGCATTAATTTGTGGGAACTTGGCGCTTAACGCCTTAACAATATGCTGAGTATCATCCACCGAGAGCGTGGTTTGTGTCGTATAGGAAATCGCGGTGGTGTCAGGAAATTGTAAACGCTCAACATCGGCCTGGGTCTCAACCAACGTCACCGACTTGCCTGGTGCTGACTGACCCAGGGTGCCCTCAACCTCAGGATGACCCTTGTGACCAATTAGCAGCACCTGGGCATCTTGCTTTTGATTGCGCACCACCTCTTTGTGCACCTTGGTTACCAATGGGCAGGTGGCATCATAGATTGTGCTGGCCATATCTTGTGCCTTGGCGCGAACCGCTTGTGAAACTCCATGTGCACTAAAAATAACCACAGCCTGATCTGGCACTTCATCGATTTCTTTGACAAAGATTGCGCCTTTTTGCTTGAGATCACCGACCACAAATTTATTGTGTACCACTTCATTGCGCACATAAACGGGGGCACCATGAATCTTCAACGCGCGCTCAACAATTTCAATGGCGCGATCAACACCGGCACAAAATCCACGCGGATTGGCTAGTAGCACCTTCACGTATTCGCTGCCAACAAACTAACTTGAAAAACAATATCCGCGCCAGCCAATGGGTGGTTGAAGTCCACGGTAATATCATCGCCCTCAATCTGGGCAATAGTGCCGATATAAGCGTCACCTGCAGGTGTGGCAAACTCCACCACGTTGTCCAGTTCAATGGCTAAATCACTAGGGAACTCACCTCGGCTCATGACTTGGATAGCCTCGGTATAAGACGGGCCGAAGGCCTGATCAGCGCTGAGCAAAAATGTACGCTCTTCTCCCGCCTCCATCTCCGCCACACAAGATTCCAGACAAGGGTCGAGTTGACCGTCGCCTATTGAAAATTCTAAAGGAGTATCGCCTGATTCATCGACCAGTGCGCCATTTGCATGATTAAGCTGATAATGTATTTTGTAATCAGCCATTGTGCGTCAACGCACTCAGTATCTGGTGAACTTTATCACGCAGATCTGCACGATGCACAATCATATCAATTGCGCCTTTTTCTAGCAAGAACTCACTGCGCTGGAAGCCTTCTGGCAATTCTTCACGCACCGTCTGCTCGACCACACGTGGCCCTGCAAAGCCTACCAAGGCATTTGGCTCAGCAATATGAATATCGCCCAACATGGCAAAACTGGCACTCACACCACCCATGGTAGGATCGGTTAGTACCGAGACAAATGGAATTTTTTTCTCGTCCATGAGCTTAACCGCCAACGAGGTTTTACTCATTTGCATTAAAGAGATTAAACCCTCTTGCATACGCGCACCGCCCGAGGCTGAAAAACAAATTAGTGGTACACCGGTGGCCAGGCTTTCTTGTGCAGCGCGAACAAATTTCTCGCCCACAACCGAGCCCATTGAGCCACCCATAAATTTAAATTCAAAAGCAGCAACCACCACGTTCATACCGTGTAAGGTACCTTTTTTAACCACTAAGGCTTCATTCTCTCCTGTGGCTTTTTTGGCCTGCGCGTAACGGTCTTTATATTTTTTCTGATCTCTAAAGTTTAGTGGGTCGGCTGATTGCAAATTCTCGCCAATTTCGCTCTGATTGTCCTTATCTAAGAATCCATCGATACGGTCTCTGGCAGAAATGCGCATATGATGATCACACTTCGGACAAACATAATTCAGCTCAACCAACTCTTCAGAATATAAGGTGGCTTCACACTTAGGACACTTGCTCCAAAGCCCCTCTGGAATGTTCTTTTTGGCTACGCTGCTAATGGAAGGTAGAATTTTTTCAAGCCAGCTCATCTTAATGCTCCTTAATTAATTGCTTGCGCTATTTCAGTGGCTAAAGCGCCAACGCTTGCAATCATTTTATCCTTATTTGTGGCGTGGCGCTCTACAAATGCGACCAGAGATGAACCCACAATCACCGCGTCTGCGGTTTGTGAAACTGCCTTGGCACTCTGAGCATCTTTAATACCAAAACCCACGCCCACCGGTAAATCAATATACTGACGGATTCTTTGCATATTGGTATTAACAGAATCAATATCCAAATTACCGCTACCCGTCACCCCTTTCAGGGAAACAAAATAAACAAATCCTGAGGCAATATTGGCCAAAGACGCCAAACGCTCATTGGTTGTGGTTGGTGCCACCAAGAAAATAAAATCAATGGCTTGTGCGTCCAAATACGGTTTTAAATCATGCGCTTCTTCTGGCGGCATATCCACCACCAAAATACCATCAACCCCTGCGGTTTTAGCATCCTGAGCAAAACGCTCATAGCCATAGACTTCAATCGGATTGAGATAGCCCATGAGCACAATCGCTGTTGTGTCGTTATCGGCTCTAAAACGCGTCACCAACGCCAATACATCGGTCAAGCTAACGCCATCGGCCACAGCGCGTTCATGCGACTTGGCAATCACTGGACCATCGGCCATTGGGTCTGAAAAGGGCACACCCAACTCAATCACACTGGCACCTGAATCCACCAAGGTGTTCATCAGTGTCAAAGTATTATCAAGACCACTGTCTCCTGCGGTAATAAAAGGAATAAAAGCCTTTTGATTATCGCTCTTGAGTTGGGTGAAAATACCGCTGAGTCTTGACATAATTATCGCTGCGTAAACTCGTGAACACTATCAACCAGTACTTTCATATGCTCTGGATTGACATCGGGTGAGATACCGTGTCCTAGGTTGAATACATGACCGGTATCACCCTCAAACTGATCCAAGACTTTTTTCACCTCGGCGCGAATCTTATCCGGTGAAGCATACAACACACAAGGATCCAAATTACCCTGTAGTGCTACCTTGTCGCCAATACGTCTTTGCGCATCACCCAGCTCAACCGTCCAATCCAGTCCAACACCATCACAACCGCTATCGGCAATTTGCTCTAACCACATGGCACCACCCTTGGTAAACAGAGTCACTGGGATGGTCTTGCCCTGATATTCACGCTCAATACCGTCAACAATTTTGCTCATATAACGCAGTGAAAACTCTTGGTAGCTATGCTGATTTAATAGACCACCCCAGGTGTCAAAAATCATCACCGAGTCAGCGCCAGCATGAATTTGACCATTGAGATAATCAATAATGGTATCCGCCAACTTGTCCAACAACTGGTGCATATGTGTTGGATTTTCATACATGAGACCTTTAACCTTGGCAAAGTTCTTGCTCGAACCACCCTCAACCATATAAGTGGCCAAAGTCCAAGGGCTGCCGGTAAAGCCGATTAGTGGTGCGCGACTGCCTAGTGCACCTTTAATGGTTGAAACCGCATCGGTAACATAGGCCAAATCCGAACCTACATCAGGTCTTTTCAGGTTTTGAATATCGCTTAAATTGCTAATCGGCTTGGTAAATTTAGGTCCTTCGCCTTCGGAAAAATACAAGCCCAAATCCATTGCATCAGGAATGGTCAGAATGTCAGAAAATAAGATGGCTGCATCCAGATCGTAACGATCCAGTGGCTGCATGGTAACCTCACAAGCCAAATCAGGCGACTTACACAAGGTTAGGAAATCACCGGCTTTTTTGCGCGTGGCTCGATACTCAGGAAGATAGCGTCCCGCTTGGCGCATCACCCAAATTGGGGTGCGTGTGGTTGGCTGCTTTAATAAGGCATTAATATAATCAAATGACATGCGTTTGGGTCTTAAAAATGAATGTCACAATTATAACGATTCGCGCATAAAAAAAGCCACTAAAGTGGCTTCTTTTATTAAGTTTGATAAGCGTTTAACGCTTGAATGCAGCGTAGCGTGATTTGAATTTCTCAACACGGCCCGCACTATCCATAATTTTTTGCTTACCTGTATAAAACGGGTGACAGCTTGAACAAACATCTAGGTGTAGTTCTTCTTTACCAACGGTTGAACGTGTCTCGAAGGTGTTGCCACATGAGCAAACTACTTTAATGTCGTTGTAATCAGGATGAATATCTGCTTTCATAGTCTTAAAACTTTACTAAATACCAAAGAGGGTGAATTATATACTAGTTGACTGACGCTTGCGAATATTTTTTACTTGGATTTAAGTCGCATAGCGTTGCCAATCACAATAATTGATGAAATCGGCATAACGATGGCTGCAAACAGCGGCGTGGCCTTAGCCATCATCGCCAAGGGTATCATCACTGCGTTATAGCTTAGGGCGAAAACAATGTTTTGTTTGATGATGCGTTGAGTATTTCTCGATAAGCTTAGCGCCTGAACAATAGGCGCCAAGGTTGACTTTAGTACCACCACATCTGCGTGCTGAGCTGAGATGTCTGAGCCCGAACCAATGGCAATAGAAGTATCGGCCTGTACCAAAGCTGGCGCATCATTAACACCATCACCCACCATCAATGTAACACCGCTTTGCTGGATGCGCTTCACATGCTCGGCTTTATCACTTGGCAATACGCCAGCAATCACCCGATCAATGCCCAACTCATCAGCCACGCACTGGGCCACGCTAGGACTATCACCGGTGAGCATGGTGATGTTCTTACCCATGGTCTTAAGCTGCTCAACGCTCTGGCGCGCATCTGCCTTAACCCTGTCTTTTAAGGCAATAAAACCCAGCACCTGTTGCGTATCTGCACACCAAATACAGCTGCTGCCCGTTTGTTCCAAAGCTTGTGCTTGTGTAAGCAATTCGCTTGCTGGCGCGTGCGGCATAAAACCCAGATTGCCAACGCGATATTGCTGCTCGTCAATATTGGCCTGTACACCACTACCCGGCATCGACTCAAATTGATCAATGGCGTGGAAATCCTTGGATTCATTAGCCTGTACAATAGCAATGGCCAGCGGATGTTCTGAGTTTTTCTCGATACTACTCACCAGCTTAATAAAGCGCGTCTCTTCCATCTCGCAAACCACCTTAGCAAGGGAGAAGCTACCCATGGTTAGGGTGCCGGTTTTATCAAGAACAATATTTTCGACTCGATCTAGCAACTCTAGAGCGTCGCCATTTTTAATCAAAATTTTCTTTTTGGCAGCAGCGCCAGAGGCCACAGCAATACTCATTGGCGTGGCCAGACCAAAGGCGCAAGGACAGGTGATAATCAGTACACTCACACCACTGAGTAGCGCCAAGTCAAAATCCTGTGGATACCAATACCAAAATGTCAGCAGTGCCAGCAAAATCGTGGTGCTGACAAAATATGGAATGATGCGATCAATGGTGCAAACAATTGAGGTTTTGGTCTGCTTGGTATTTTCCACCAAGTCCACAATCTTACTGAGCGTTGAGTTGCGCGCCAATTGCGTCACTTCAACTTCTAGGGCGCCATTGGCATTGACCGATCCAGCAAATACTTCATCACCCAAATCTTTAGAAATGGGTAGCGACTCTCCGGTTAGTAGCGATTCATCCACGCTGGATTTACCCCTAATGACTGTGGCATCAACGGCAATACGCTCACCGGGCTTAATCAGTACCACATCGCCAATACCAATGTTGCTAATCGGAGTAATAACTTCTTGATCATCGCGTCTAACCAGGGCGACCTTGGGTTGTAATTGTTGCAATGAACTGGAGGCTGAGAGTGCCGATTTTTTACTAGAGGCTTCTAGGTAACGACCAATTAAAATCACAAAAATAAAGTTCACTACTGTATCGAAATACACCTCGGTTGAGCTCGAAAAACCCAACAACACATAAGTAGAATAGATATAGGTAGTCAGCGCGCCAATGGAAATCGGCACGTCCATATTCATAAAGCCGTTTTTAATGCCGAAATAGGCGCTTTGCAAAAAGCCCCAGCCCGAATAAAACAAAGTCGGCGTTGCCAAGGCGAACGAGAGATACTGGAAATATCCATAATACTTACCTTCAGCTGCACCGGTGTACATGGCAATGGAAATCCACATCAGGTTCATCATAGTAAAGGCCGCAAAACCGATGCGATATAGCATTTGCTTGTTTTTCTTATTGGCACTGGCCTCGGCTAGATTTTGTTCATACGGCATGGCCGCATAACCCAAATCGGCCAGTCTTTGCATCAGCGTTGATAACGCCACTTCCTCGTCACGCCAATTAAGTCGAATGCGCTTATCGGTAAGATTAACTCGCGCCCACACCACGCCTTTGATTGCCATTAGAGATTTTTCAATCAACCAAACGCAGGCCGCGCAATGAATGGTATCACTAATCAGGGTAATGGTCTTGGTGCCCGGTTCGGCACTCTCTAAAAACGGCGTTTGAAAAGCATCTGAATCATAAAACTCTAGCGGGTATTCCAGCTCAACTGCCGGCAAGATATTGCCGCTTTGTTTGTCATAAAATGAGCCCAAACCACTGCCATAGATGGTTTGACAAACACTGGCGCAACCCACGCAGCAAAAATCTCGTACTTCGTCTTGTACCTCAGCTTGGATTTTATTGTGTTCGTTGACCGCTAAAGAACAGTGATAACAATGCGTGCTCATGGCGTTTGATTTTATTGTATTTTTCACCTAAGGTCTCTTATAATGTCATCATCTCATTAAACAAATAGACTATGCGACGTTGGGCTTTACTTGCACTGCTAACCTTGGGACTGGGCACTGCTCATGCCTTAGAGCAGATTCAACTCTATAAACAATTCTTGGTTGGCACTCCCAAGGTGTTTTTACAAAAAACCTTGCCACTAGAGGACTGCAGTCAAAAATACGAAGCGGGCACCCTGTGCTTACAGAATCACTCTTTGGCTGGCGAAAAAGCCGAGATGGCTTTTCGCTTTTTAAAAGACCGCCTGGTATCCATACTCTTGTACATGCCACTGGATGATGCCAGCAAGGTCAAAAAAATGTACTATGCGCTAAAGACACAATTTGACTTGGTACTGATTGAAGACGGCAACAATCGTTTTGACATACTCGAGGTCAGTGCCAATACTTTTAACAAAAGCGAATTCACGCAGCTTATTGCCGATTTTGAAAACGAAGCCTATCAAAAACACAGCATCAAATACACTTTTATCAGTAAAGACGATTTTCTAACTCAGTCACGCAAGGCCAGAAACTTTGCCGATTTGTTTAAAGACGCACCACTGAAAATGCGCGCTGCTACCTATAGTGTTGGACGTCAAAACAATCAGGTGATTGGCACCATCACCTTTTTAGTGCCAGGCATTACCGAAGCCTATTTAGAGCAAAACCCCATTGTTGAGAATTTCTAAAGCCCTATGAGACCCATTCACGCCATCATTCTGGCAGCCGGTAAAGGCACACGCATGAATTCTAGCAAGCCGAAAGTCCTACAAAAACTGGCTGACAAACCACTGCTGGGACATGTGCTGGATCAAGCTTTTGACGTGAGCGAACAAGTACACGTGGTGTATGGTTTTGGTGGCGATCAAGTCCAACAGGCTTTTGACGATAACCGCATTGGGTGGGCAGAGCAAGCTCAGCAATTAGGTACCGGCCATGCGGTCATGCAAGCCATGCCTAATGTCGATGAAAATGCTATGGCGTTAGTGCTTTATGGTGATGTACCCCTGGTAAGAACCACAACACTCACACGCTTGATAGAGGCTGCTCAACCCAGTGGGATTGGATTGCTGTCTGTCGTATTGGGTGACCCAACCGGTTATGGGCGCATTGTGCGCAATGACCAAGGACAAATTCAAAGCATTGTCGAGCAAAAAGATGCAGACAGTCAAACCTTAGAGATTTGCGAGGTCAATACTGGCATTATGGCTGTAAAGAGTAAACTGCTGAGTCAATATTTATCCAACATCAGTACTGACAATGCACAGGGTGAGCTGTATCTAACCGACATCGTCGCCTTGGCAGTGGCGGATAACAAAACCATTGCTTCGGTGACAACCAACAACGAAAACGAGGTAGCAGGCGTGAATGACAAACAACAATTAGCAGCACTAGAACGTGTATTTCAACAGGATCAAGCAACAAAATTTATGGCCTCAGGACTACTGTTAAAAGACCCAAATCGCTTTGATGTACGCGGATCACTTAGCTTTGGTCAAGACTGTGAAATTGACGTCAACGTGGTACTTGAGGGCGAGGTAAGCCTGGGAGACAATGTATCAATTGCGCCGAACTGTGTGATAAAAAACGCGAAAATTGGTTCAAATGTCACGATCTTGGAAAATTCAGTGATTGAAGGCGCTCGTATTGGCGCCGGCGCCAGTATTGGTCCTTTTGCACGCCTGCGTCCAGAGGCTGAGATTGGGACTGATGCCAAAATTGGCAACTTCGTTGAAGTGAAGAAATCCACCATTGGCACTGGCTCTAAAGTATCGCACCTCAGCTATATCGGTGATACCACCATGGGCGCTGAGGTGAATATTGGCGCTGGGGTTATTACTTGTAATTATGATGGTGTGAACAAACATCAGACCGTGATTGAAGACAAGGTATTTGTTGGCTCGGATTCACAGCTGGTTGCACCGGTGACCATTGGCAAAAACAGTACGGTTGGCGCTGGCTCTACCATTACCAAAAACACGCCTGAGAATCAACTCAGTCTGAGTCGTAGCAAACAGATGAGCCTTAAAAACTGGCAGCCGCCACGCAAAAAATAAGTGCACTTACTGCCGCCTAATGTCTGGATTTTAACTGCCAGCTTATCGCTGTTTATGTCGCTGAGCGTCTTTGTGATTTTTCTCGGTGGCATCATCGGCGAGTCTTTGGCGCCCAGCCAAAGTCTATCGACGCTACCGGTGGCGATGATTGTGATTGGCACTGTTAGTAGTATTGTGCCGGTGAACTATCTGATGTCTAAACTGGGTAGGCGCCGAGTATTTTTAGGAGTTTGTATCTATGTGCTGGCCATCATTTATCTGGCCATCACCGCCTTAGCCTTAGAGTCCTTTGTTTTGTTTTGTCTGGCTACTTTTCTCTTTGGTCTTAGCACGGCCACCATGAATCAATTTCGCTTTGCTGCCATTGAAAGCGTGAGCGAAAATCTAAGCGCCTCGGCCACCTCAGCCGTACTCATTGGCGGCTTGGTTTCTGCATTTTTAGGCCCAGAAATCGCCACCCTAGGACAACATTGGCTTGATACACAATTCGCCGGTTCGTTTTTACTGCTAGGTGGTTGTTTTGTGCTGGCATTCTTGCTCTTATGGTTTTATCAGCCAACTCAAATCACAACTCCTGATACCCATACCAGCGGTAGAAGTTTGTCACTGATTATCAAACAACGCGTTTTTATTGTTGCCATGTCTAGCGCTGCAGTAGGCTACGTGGTAATGAGTTATATTATGACTGCCACCCCCATGAGCATGCACGTGATTGATGGCTTTTCCTTGGCGCAAACCAAAATGGTGATTCAATCTCATGTGATTGCCATGTTCTTGCCATCACTGTTTACCCCCTTGGTGGTGCGCTGGGTCGGTGTGAGCCGTATGATGCTCATTGGTGTTATCCTGTATTTTATTTGTGTCGCGGTAGCACTGATTGATCACATGCTCATGCACTATTGGATCTCTTTGGTGCTCTTAGGTGTGGGCTGGAACTTCTTATTTATTGGCGGCACTTCACTACTGCCGCGCGCTTATAGTGAAGCGGAAAAATATCGGGTGCAATCCATCAATGATTTATTGATTTTTGGCTTGCAAGCAGCGGCTTCACTCTCCGCGGGTTATTTTGTCTTTAACTTTGGTTGGGAGATGGTGCTACTCTCAGTAGTGCCGATACTACTGATACAATTATTGATTCTATTGGTTTGGCTAAAAACCAAAAGTGTTGAGACTTAAAACTTAATGCCTTCAATCTCAGCAATGGTGTGAATGTCCTTATCGCCTCGACCTGATAGATTGATGATAATATTCTTGCCCGCACCTAACTCTTTGGCCAATTTCATGCCATAAGCCACCGCATGTGAAGACTCTAGCGCCGGCAAAATGCCTTCTACCTTGGTCAGGGTGTGGAACGCTTCTAGAGCCTGTTCATCAGTAATCGAGACGTATTGTGCACGGCCCGAATCCTTTAAATACGCATGCTCTGGTCCCACGCCTGGATAGTCCAGTCCAGCAGAAATCGAATGGCCTTCAATAATCTGCCCGTTCTCGTCTTCCATTAAATAAGTACGATTACCATGCAATACGCCTACACTACCTGCGCAAAGCGGAGCAGCGTGTGCTGTTGGTCCTTTGTCCATGCCATAGCCCGCAGCTTCCACACCATAGATAGCCACCTCAGTATCGTCAATAAATGGATAGAACAAGCCGATCGCATTAGAACCACCGCCCACACAAGCCACCAAAGCATCTGGCAGACCGCCGGCCTGTTGAGCAAACTGCGCTTTGGCTTCTCTGCCAATCACACTTTGAAAATCACGCACCATCATTGGATAAGGATGTGGTCCTGCCACGGTGCCAATAATATAAAACGTATCGTCAATATTGGTTACCCAGTCGCGCATGGCCTCGTTTAGCGCGTCCTTCAGGGTTTTAGAACCGGAGGTAACTGGAATCACCGTTGCGCCTAAGAGCTTCATGCGAAATACATTGAGTGCTTGACGTGCTACATCAACTGCGCCCATATACACCACACACTCCAAACCTAAACGCGCTGCTACTGTGGCAGTGGCCACACCATGCTGTCCGGCACCGGTCTCAGCAATAATACGAGTCTTGCCCAAACGCTTGGCCAATAGTGCCTGACCAATGGTGTTGTTAACTTTGTGCGCACCCGTATGATTGAGATCTTCACGCTTGAGATACACATTGGCACCGCCCAGATGTTGGGTTAGATTCTCAGCGAAATACAACGGAGTTTCTCGGCCCACATAATGCTTAAGGTCGTGCTCGAACTCGCTTAAGAACTCTGGATCATCTTTGAGTCGCTCATAGGCATCTTTCAACTCAGTAACCGCTGTTACTAAGGTTTCGGGCATAAAAGATCCGCCGTATTGTTCAAAATGTCCGTTGTCGTCTGGTAGTGAATAGCTCACGATCTTACCTGCTGAATAAATTCTTGTATTTTAGCAATATCCTTTACACCTTTTGCGCTTTCCACGCCACTAGAGACATCTACCGCATAAGGATTAACCTGGGCAATGGCTGCGGATACGGTTTGCGCGTTCATGCCGCCGGCTAGAATAATGGGCAGGTCAATATCAGCCTTGGCCAAAGACCAATCAAATTGTTCGCCCGTGCCACCATAGGCCTCTTGACTAAAAGCATCTAATAATAAACCGCTGGCCTGATGATAATCCTCAGACAAGGTGGCCAAGTCCGTTGTGCTTTGCATACGCAAGGCCTTGATAAATGGCATGGCGTATTGCGCGCACTGTTGTGGGGTTTCATCGCCATGAAACTGCAAAGTATCCAGTGGCACTTCACACAATACTTCGTCAATAAAATCCGAATCTGCATTAACAAACAAACCCACGCGATTAACGAACGGCGGCAAGGCCTGCACAATCTCTCTGGCTTGCTGGGTGTCAACACAACGCGGGGACTTTTCGTAGAACACCAAGCCAATCGCATCAATGCCAAGTATGGCTGCGTCATAGGCGTTTTGTGCTTGGGTAAACCCGCAAACTTTAATTTTCATCGATTCTACTTCTAATCTCGTCTCTATCAATCCACCAGTCTTCACCGACCAATTGGTCAACCGCACCTGAGAGTTTGGTTAAAAACACCTCGGGCTTATCTAATTGCAAGGTTCTGCGCCACAAATCAAAACTGGATTGATCGGTGACATGTGAATGCTCATCGGCTACCGAGGCAATCATCTGCGAGGCAAAAAACGTCAAGTCGTCATCGGCGCCGCGACGAACCGAAGTAATATAGTGTGCGACTGCCGCTGCATAAGCCTTGGTGTCAGCGCCTTTGGGCGACTCTTCCACCAAATGCTGCAAGATAGCCACGGTTAATTCTGGATCAATTGGGAAAGTAACACCCAGCCAAATACCATGGCCGAGCGCTTTTAAAGAATCCGGACCTTCGGATAAAAACATCGCATCACAAGCCTCAACCGCATGCTCCCACTTCTGGTTATCTTTGGCCAGATCAAAGGCCTGCATAGCCTTATCCCAAGCGTCCGCACCTTGGTAGCGCTCCACTTGAATGCGCGCAATCTCCAACAAAGTATTGAGTCGCTCTTCTACCGGTGTACTCTCATCTTGCTCTGCGAGTTGCTTTTCATAGAACTCCAGCTTAGCGCTTAGTTGTTCTTCGTTGGCGTATAAATCTTCAGCCTCTTCGGCATCAAAGATTTGCTCTTTGTTTAGATACTTGCCCATTTAATAAAATGCCGCCTCTAGGCGGTCCTCCCAATTCTCTGGTGTATCCACATAGTCTGGCTTGACATCCATACGAAAAAAACGCTCGTCAGATGATTTGGCAATGGTTTTAACCGTCTCAACCAGGGTTTCAAAATCCTCAACCTGTGGATTAGAAATCATAATTTCACTCAGTAATAACATAGCTGTGAATATTTGATAATCAAATAGGGGTATTTTACCTGGCTTGTCGATCAATAATACACGCTATGGCTGTGGCCAAAACCGCGGCTTATTTTTTCTTGGCGCTGGCTTTTTTGGCTGCAGGTTTTTTCTTACGCTTGGTGGTCTTGGCCTTGAGTTTACCGCTGATGGCTTTTTTACACTCTTCCAGGCTAAGATCTTTAGGATCTTTGTCGCCAAAAACTTTCTTGATGGTGATGTTCTTTTGGCCTTTTCCGCGTTTTTTACCATTCCAGATATAAGGCCCAAAACGACCATTGAGAATCTGAATCTCTGAATCCTCAAAAGTCTTGATAACGCGCTCAGCATCAAACTTCTCTTTGGCCGCAATCAACTCTAACGCCGTCTCTAGACTAACCTCTTCTGGCGTGTCTTCCTTGAGCGAGACGTATTTTTTGCCATATTGCAGATAAGGGCCAAAACGTCCATAGTTGGCTTTAATGGTTAAGCCGTCTGCGGTTTCGCCCACGGTGCGCGGCATCTTAAACAGCTCTAAAGCTTCGTCCAGCGTAATGGTCTCAATGTCATTGCCACTGCGTAGTGAAGCAAATACGGGTTTTTCTTCATCTTCCTGAGTGCCGATTTGTGCATAAGCACCATAACGACCAAAGCGCACAGTAACCGGTTTGCCACTGGCAGGATCTGTGCCCAGCTCACGCATGCCGTGTGTCTCTTCTCTAGAGATGTCTTTAGCCGCTTCAATCTGCGCATGAAATGGCTCATAGAAATTTCTAACCACGTCTTGCCAGACACTGTCTTGTGCGGCAATGGTGTCAAAATCATCTTCTAATTTGGCGGTGAAATCATAATCTACAATATTGCTAAAGTTCTTCACCAAGAAGTCATTAAGCAAATACGCCACATTGGTTGGGAATAGTTTGTTTTTCTCAGCACCGGTGGTTTCGCTGGCAACCGACTCTTTAACTTCTCCAGCCTCAATCTCAATCAGCTGGTACTCACGCTCATAGCCCTCGCGCGTCTCCTTCACCACGTAGCCACGATCTTGTACCGTCGAGACCATCGAGGCAAAGGTTGAAGGTCGACCAATACCCATGGCTTCAATGGTCTTTACCAATGAGGCTTCAGTATAGCGCGCCTTGGCGCGAGAAAAACTTTGACGCGTGGCAAAACTCTCTAAAGCAAGGGTGTCGCCTGCTGTTAATATAGGTAATAATTTGTCATCACTAGAGGCGTAATCATAGGCACTTAAAAAGCCAGGAAATACCAAGACTTCACCGCTGGCGATAAACTGCTCATCACGCGCTGAAATGTCAATATTAACTTGGGTTTTTTGCAACTGAGCATCACTCATTTGTGAGGCCAAAGTGCGTTTATAAATCAGAGAATAAAGCTTTTGTGCCTGTGCATCCAGACCATAAACCTCAGGTTTACTCAAATCGGTTGGACGGATGGCCTCATGCGCTTCTTGGGCACTGGCATCTTTGGTCTTGAAGCGTCTAAGCTGATGATACTGCTCACCATAAGTACTGCTCACCACCTTTCTGGCCGCCGTTAGCGCTTCCTCTGACAAGGTGAAAGAATCGGTTCTCATATAAGTAATGATGCCTTCACGATATAGGTTTTGCGCAATGTTCATGGTTTGCTTCACCGAGAAGCCTAATTTTTGCGCAGCCTCTTGTTGTAGGGTTGAGGTGATAAATGGCGCCTTAGGCGAGCGTTTCGAAGGTTTTTGCTCAACCGTGGCCACTTGCAATTGTGCGCCGGCTACTGCCTTAGCAAAACTCAGCGCCTCATCCTTAGCGCCGAACTCTTGTTTGAGTTTAACCTCTAGCAGTTCGCCATCATTGGTGCGCAACTCGGCTCGAGTCTTATAAGTACTCTCAGGCACGTGTGCTGTAATCTCACGTTCGCGTTCAACCACCAGTCTAACCACGGGTGATTGCACGCGTCCTGCTGAGCGCGCACCAGAGATTTTGCGCCATAGTACCGGCGAGATCTCGAAGCCTACTAAGCGATCAATAATACGACGTGCTTGTTGGGCGTCTACCAGGTGATAATCAACCTGTCGAGGCTCAACAATGGCATTGGTAATCGCGCTCTTGGTAATTTCATGAAAGACAATTCTAGGCGTGTCTTTAGGTAGTTTAAGCGCCTCAAGCAGATGCCAAGCAATGGCCTCTCCCTCGCGATCCTCATCCGTTGCCAGATAGATTTGATCGGCTGACTTGGCTAATTTTCTAAGCTCAGCCACCACCTTTTTCTTATCGGGACTGACCACATAGCTTGGCTCAAAATTATTCTCCAGATCAATACCCATGTCTTTTTTGGGCATGTCACGAATATGACCAATACTGGAACGAACCGTAAAGTCTTTGCCTAGGAATTTTTCAATGGTTTTGGCTTTGGCTGGCGACTCGACAATAACAAGATTATTGGCCATTATTGGACGCTGCGATTTTCATCTAGAAACACAATCGACTCTAGCCATTCGGTCGATACTTCTTGGGCTGAAGAATTGCCCAATACCATCATCACTACCCACTTAAGATCATCCAAAGAAACACTGGCATCGCCAAGTGACATCACCTGGTCAATCACCATCTCACGCTGAGAGGCATCTAACTGACCGACGTTTTCCATGAATTGTAAAAAGCCACGTGCCTTGGTATCTAGTTTTAGCTTTTCCGCTTCACTATAGATACGCATAGAGCCACCATGACTGGCGAATGGTTTAATGGCACCATCTTGCAAGGTGGCAATATTCTCTAACCAGCTTAGAGCTTTGTCGATACGCACAACGTCAAAACCAGCATCTGAAAGATGGGCTTTAAGCTCTTTGTCGTCAATTTGATGTTCTGAACCATGCTCAGACTCTTCAAATAAAAAGTCAAACATATAAGTTAGGACATCAAGAATATTGTTTGTCATTGGTTAGCGCCTCGTTAATACATAGCCAAATGCTGTTTTTTCTACTTGCTTACTTAGCTCTAGCAGCAGCAACTCTTGGGTTACTATCTGTGGGCTAAGACCACTTTTTTCAACCATCTCGTCGACGGTTACGGCATTATAGCCCAGGTATTTTAATAGCAGAGTGTTATTATTGTCCACAGTTTTTGTGTCTTTGTTGTCATCGCCCTGTTTAGTGTTTGGAGAAAAGTCTATCGGCAACTCGTCAAAAATATCGCCAATATTCTCACTGAGTTTGGCGCCGTCTTTAATGAGTTGGTGTGGCCCTTGGGCCAAAGGATTATGGATTGAGCTGGGAATGGCAAACACTTCCTTGCCTTGTTCTGCAGCGAGTTTTGCCGTAATCATAGTACCGCTCTTTATGCCAGCCTCCACCACCAGCACCCCCAAGGACAGAGCGCCAATCAAACGATTGCGCCGAGGAAAATTAGCCGCTAGTGGGGCAGTACCCAACATAAACTCTGACACCAACGCGCCTTGTGTGGCGATTTGTTTGGCTAGAGACCGGTGTTTGGCCGGGTAGACTCTATCCAGACCGGTGCCGCAAATGGCAATGGTTTTTCCACCAGACTCCAAGGCACCGATATGGGCTTGTGCATCAATACCACTGGCCATACCCGAGGTAATAACCAACCCCTGTTGTGCCAACTCAAAAGCAAAACGATAAGCGTGGTCCTTGCCACCTGGTGTGGGATGGCGACTGCCAACAATCCCCAATTGATTTTCTGATAAACACGACAAATCGCCACGCACATACAGCAGCGGTGGCGGGTCATAGATTGCTGCTAATGACTTAGGATAATCCTCATCAATCAGGCGCAGAATATAACAATCATCCGCTGTTGTCCAATCTAAGTCACTTTGCACGTTTGCAGGATTGGCGCTGAGTAAATACTTTAGCGTTTGCGTTTTGAATAACCCACAAGCCTCAAGCTGCGCACCACTGGCGGCAAACACCTGCTCAGGCGAGCCGAACACTTTAAGCACCCGATAAAAAGTCCTAATTCCTACCTGGGGTGCTTTGTATAGCATCAACCAATAAACTAGGTCCATAATCTTAATAATACGTAACAACTATGGTAAAATCTATAAGTTTTTATTTTCGGTATTTGTCATGAAACAAAAGAGAACCTTTCAACCTAGTGTTATCAAGCGTAAGCGTAAGCACGGTTTTAGATCAAGAATGAGCACCAAAGCAGGTCGTGCTGTGATTAGCGCACGTAGAAAAAAAGGTCGTAAGCGTTTAGCGGCATAGGTGTCTTTTAGGCTGACAAAAGCTGCAAAAATTCTAAAGCCAAAGGAGTATTCTGCTGTTTTTTCAAACGGCAAGATAACTCGGGGAAAGTACTGGCAAATCATGGCCAAACCAACCACAGGCAAAGCACGCCTGGGTTTGGCAATTTCCAAAAAGTCTCATCGTTTGGCAGTCGAGCGCAATCGTTTTAAAAGAATCGCTCGCGAGGTGTTTCGCCTAGAACAACAAGCCTTGGATCACTGGGAAGTGGTGGTCATGGCCAGAGGCAAAAATGCCGATAATCCCACCCTATTTGCAGACCTAAAGTCCACGCTAAAACAAGCGAGCCAATCCTAATGCGTTACCTGCTGTTAATTCCGATTAAATTTTATCAGCTATTTATCTCACCGCTGCTGGGTTCCAACTGTCGTTTTCAACCCACCTGCTCACAATATTCTTATGATGCAATTAAGACCCACGGGTTTTTTAAAGGGTTAAAATTAAGCGCGCGTCGCATTGGTAAATGCCATCCGTGGCACGAAGGCGGATATGATCCGGTGCCCAAAAAATAACAACACAATTAATTATTATGGACAATCAAAAATTCTTTCTTATTATTGCAATTTTCTTATCGGTCTTCTTGTTATGGGATCGTTGGCAAGCCACTCATGATGAAAATGGCAATCCTATTGTTGTTGCCGCTCAGCCAATCATCACCCCTGAAGCACCAAGTGCCAATACCGGCGATGTTCCAGTGGCACTAAGCAGTAATAATTTTGAGGTACCGAGCGCCAATAGCGTGGCGCAACCAGCCTTTACTACCATTACTACTGACACACTCACCTTAGAGATTAGCCACAAAGGTGGTACGGTACAAAACGCTTATTTAAACAACTACCCGATTGCTCTAGGAGCCGAAGAAAAATTCCAGCTGCTTAATAGCAATCGTGGTGAGCTGTTCCAAGCACAAAGTGGTCTATTGCCACAAGACGTCGTACCAACCCATCATTCACTTTATCAGGCTGAGAAGTCGCATTACACGCTGAGCGGTGACACACTGACTGTACCTTTTAAATTTAGCAGTGGCGGTGTTGAAGTGATTAAGAATTTCCACTTCACCAAGGGCAGCTACGTGGTTGAGGTTGATTATCAAATTAACAACAATAGCAACAATGCGCTTAATATCACCAGCTATACACAATTAGCACGTCATGCCATCGATCAATCTTCACTAATGATGCCAACCTTTACCGGCGGTGCATTTTTTGATGATGAAGAAACCTTTACCAAGCTAGATTTTGACGAATTCGATTCTAACTTGGACAAGAAGTCTAAAGGCGGCTGGATGGCCATGGTGCAGCATTACTTCCTAACAGCCTGGATTCCAAATGCAGACAATACCCACACCTATTCTTCTAAGATTAGTGGCGACAAACATCTATTAACCACGCTCAATCCAAGCACAACGATTGCCCCGGGCGCTAGCGCTACCTTAACGGCTAACCGTCTATATATCGGCCCTAAAGAGCAAGTGCAGATTGATAGCATTGCCCCTGGTCTGGATAAAACCGTTGATTACGGTATCTTATTTATCATTGCCAAGCCGCTTTCAGAATTATTACACTGGATTAATTCTTGGGCAAACAGCTGGGGTTATTCCATCATTATCCTAACCATTTTGATTAAGTTGGCCTTCTATAAGCTTAGTGAGAAGTCTTATCGCTCAATGGCGGGTATGCGCAAACTGGCGCCAAGACTGGAGCAAATTAAAGAGGCCTATGGTGAAGACAAGCAAAAGCTGGGTCAAAAAACCATGGAGCTATACAAGAAAGAAGGCGTAAATCCAGCCTCGGGCTGTTTGCCAATCCTGGTGCAGATTCCGGTGTTTATCTCTTTATACTGGGTACTACTAGAGATGGTTGAACTCAGACAAACGCCGTTTTGGTATTTGGCCGACCTCAGTGCAGAAGATCCTTATTTCATTCTACCGATTGTGATGGGTCTATCAATGATCGTCCAACAAAAGCTCAACCCAACACCACCAGATCCAATGCAGGCTAAGATTATGATGGCGCTGCCATTTATCTTTACCATCTTCTTCTTGTGGTTCCCATCAGGATTGGTACTATACTGGGTAGTCAACAACGTATTGTCTATTGCCCAACAATGGCTGATTAACAAACGCATTAATGGCTAAATCCGTTCTAGCGCATCACGACACTTACCAACATTGGCGTGACGGCAAACTAGAACACGCAGCCACTGATATTGAACAAACCCTGGTCGAGATCCAGGATCCCCGATCGCTAAGTACGACAGAAAAAGCCCAGATTAAACAGCTGTGTGATCAGAACAACTTTGCCCTGTTTCAAATCAAAACACAAAGCGATTATTCGGATGCCGTCAATCAAATTAACGCACAATTTGGACTGTTTGAATTTGATCAACACCTCTACGTAGGCGACCAAGGCTTGGCTCACATTACCCCGAACGAGCAACAAACCCAGGGAGAGTTTATTCCCTATACCACCCGCGCGATTAACTGGCATAGCGACGGCTACTATAACGACTTGGCGCATCGGATTCGCGCTTTCTCGCTATTTTGCGCCAACCCAGCTAAAGAAGGTGGTGAGAATCAGTGGATAGACCCACAAATGCTCTACATTCTACTCAAAGAAGACAATGCAGATGTGGCCCAAGCACTGACTCACCCCCAGGCCATGACCATTCCCGAGCATCGGGTTGATGGAGTAGTGCGTCGCGCCAGATCAATTGGCCCTATCTTTTTCGTTGATGAGAAAACCAGTGAATTGTACATGCGCTACACCCAGCGCAAAAAACACATTGAATTTTGTGACTCGACCGAGGTGCAAGAAGCCGTACAAATCCTAGACCAGCTGCTAGCCCAAGAAACCGATTATCACTTTCGTCACACCATGTGTACTGGACAGGGTATTTTATGTAACAATGTGCCACATACACGCTCCGGCTTTGTTAACAACCCTGACAGTCCAAGACTGATGCTAAGAGGGCGTTTCTTTGAGAGAATCTAAGGATGATGATTAACAACCACCGGCTTGATAATGCTCACTATGTTGGCTCTGATAATTACAACGAGCGCCCAAGTGAGGAAATCTCCCTGGTGGTGATTCATAACATCTCCTTACCACCGGGTGAGTTTAATACGCCTTATATTGAGCAGTTTTTTACCAACCAACTAGAGATTGAGGCGCATCCGTATTTTCAGCAGATTCAAGATCTAAAGGTCTGTGCACATCTGCTGATTAAACGCGATGGCTCTTTGGTGCAATTTGTGCCTTTTGATAAGCGCGCTTGGCACGCTGGCGAGTCGTCTTATCAAGGGCGAGAAAATTGCAATGACTTCTCTATTGGTATTGAACTCGAGGGTAGCGACAATCTGGCCTATGAGAGCGCGCAGTATCAAGTACTCAAGCAAGTACTCAAGGTGTTAAAATCTTATTATCCAATTAGCGATGTAGTCGGACATAGTGACATCGCCCCGGGACGAAAAACCGACCCCGGAGCGGCATTTGACTGGAGCAAAATCAATGACACAAGCAAATAAAGCGGGCGCGCAAGCCCAAAAAATCAAACTGATTATCTTTGATGTAGATGGTGTGCTCACCGACGGTGGGCTGTACTTCTCTGACGAGGGCATGGAGTTCAAGCGCTTTAACTCACTGGATGGTCACGGCATTAAAATGCTCAAAGAATTTGGCATTGAGCCGGCAATTATCACCGCCAGAGAATCGGGCAATGTTAAACACCGCATGAACAATCTTGGCATTGAGCACTATTATCAAGGCCAAAGCAACAAGGTTCTGGCCTTTGAAGACTTGCTGAACAAACTGGGTCTTGAGGCCAGCGAGGTGGCCTATATGGGCGATGATGTAATCGACCTGCCGGTGATGTTAAAAGTCGGTCTACCAATTGCACCGAACAATGCCCACGAATTGGTTAAAGAAAAATCTGCCCTGGTGACCGACAAGACCGGTGGCTATGGCGCCGTTAGAGAGGCTTGTGATTTCTTATTAAAGGCCCAGGATAAATACGATCAGGCCATGAGCGTGTATTTGTCATGACGCAGTTTCAACAACTTTGTTATCAAACCCTTAAGCAAAAAGTACCCGCAGGACGAGTGATTAGTTATGGCGATCTAGCCACACTGATCGGCCACCCTAAGGCGTACCGCGCAGTTGGCTCTGCCATGAATAAAAACCCCTTTGCCCCAGAGGTGCCTTGTCATCGTGTGGTGAAATCCAATGGCGAATTGGGAGAGTTTGCACAAGCCGTATCGCTAAAAGCAAAACGCCTTCAAGAAGAAGGCGTTTTGGTTAAAAACAATAAAATTGTTAATTTTGATCAGATAAGAATTACTTAGCCTTTCTTATTGCGCATCTTAGAAATCAACTGCAATTGCGCCATCGCATCTGCCAGGGCTGCTTGTGTTGAAGAGATGTCTTGATCGGTTTCCGCATTGGTCATCGCCTCTTCAGCACGTTGCTTAGCTTCTAGTGCTTTAGACTCGTCTAAATCATGGGCGCGCATTGCTGTGTCTGAGAAGATAGTCACGACATCGGGCTGTACTTCAACAATACCACCGGAGACATAGATTGACTCTTCACCATTTTCAGTTTGCAAGCGAACTTCGCCTGGATTTAGCGTTGACAGTAGCGCCAAGTGACCTGGGTAGATACCCAACTCACCGCTGGCGCCTGGCACGGAAACGTGCTGCGCTTCACCTGAGTACAAAGACTCAGTCGCACTAACTACATCAACGTGAACGTTTGCCATTTACGCGCTCTCCTTGGCTCTTTCGCGAACTTCGTCAATTGAACCGGTCATATAGAAAGCTTGCTCAGGAACGTCGTCCATGTCACCTTCTAAAATAGCCTTAAAGCCAGCAATGGTGTCTTTTAGTGACACATACTTGCCTGGCGCACCAGTAAATACTTCTGCCACGAAGAATGGCTGTGACAAGAAACGCTGGATCTTACGTGCTCTAGATACTGACTGCTTGTCTTCTTCAGAAAGCTCGTCCATACCCAAAATCGCAATAATGTCTTTTAGTTCTTTATAACGCTGCAATACACCTTGTACGCTACGTGCAATATTGTAGTGCTCTTCACCAACGATATGTGGATCTAGCTGACGAGAAGTTGAGTCTAGTGGATCTACCGCTGGGTAAATACCTAGCTCAGCTACCTGACGTGATAGTACCACCGTTGCGTCCAAGTGCGCGAACGTAGTCGCTGGCGACGGGTCAGTCAAGTCATCCGCTGGTACGTATACCGCCTGGATTGAAGTAATTGAACCGGTCTTAGTTGAAGTAATACGCTCTTGTAGTGCACCCATCTCTGAAGCCAATGTTGGCTGGTAACCTACCGCAGATGGCATACGACCTAATAGTGCTGATACCTCTGTACCCGCTAGCGTATAACGATAAATGTTATCAATAAATAGTAGTACGTCACGGCCTTCATCACGGAAGTATTCCGCCATGGTTAGACCCGTTAGTGCTACACGTAGTCTATTTCCCGGTGGCTCATTCATTTGACCATATACTAACGATACTTTATCAAGTACGTTTGATTCTTTCATTTCGTGGTAGAAGTCGTTACCCTCACGAGTACGCTCACCCACACCAGCAAATACAGAATAACCTGAGTGCTCAATCGCAATGTTACGAATCAGCTCCATCATGTTTACGGTCTTACCTACACCAGCACCACCGAATAGACCAACTTTACCACCCTTAGCGAATGGACAAACCAGGTCGATTACCTTAATACCAGTTTCTAATAGTTCGGCTGCTGGAGAAAGCTCATCATAGGCCGGTGCTGGACGGTGAATTTCCCAGTCCGCTTCCTGGCCGATGTCGCCAGCATTATCAATTGGCTCACCCAGTACGTTCATAATACGACCCAGTGTCTTTGTACCCACTGGCACCTGAATTGCCTTACCGGTATTGGTCACATCCAGGCCACGCTTTAGACCTTCAGACGAACCCATCGCAATCGCACGTACTACGTTATCACCCAGCTGTTGCTGAACCTCTAGGGTTAGGTTTGTCGCTGTTACGTGTAACGCATCATAAACCTTAGGAATACTATCCGCTGGAAACTCAACGTCGATAACCGCGCCAATAATTTGTGTAATTTTACCTGTACTCATTTGCCTTTCCTTTTTTAAAACTTAAACAGCAGCAGCACCACTTACAATTTCAGAAATCTCTTGTGTAATTGCTGCTTGTCTTGCCTTATTGTAAACTAACTCTAAACCTTTCACCATGTCGCCCGCGTTGTCTGTTGCGCTCTTCATTGCAATCATACGTGCTGACTGCTCACAGGCAATATTCTCAACCAAACCTTGATAAACCAAAGCCTCGATATAACGCACCAATAGTGCACTAAGCGCTTCTTCAGCATCTGGTTCATAAATATAATCCCAGTGATGATCCATGCCTTCAACTTCACCCGCTACCATTGGCACCAACTGTGTGGTGGTTGGCGCTTGGGTCATGGTGTTTTCAAACACGTTGTAGGCCACTGATAATTGCTGGATATTGTCATCGTCAAAACTATCAAGCATCACCTTAATGGTGCCTAGTAGATCATCAAAATGTGGGGTGTCACCCAGATCAGTCAACACTGAAACAATGTTTAGGCCGGTGTTTTTGAAAAACGATGTGGCTTTTTTACCAATCGTGCACAAATCCACTTCAATACCTTGTTGCTGATACTCTGCTACTTGCTTTAGTACCGATCTAAATAGGTTGGTGTTAAGACCACCACAAAGACCACGATCACTAGAGATAACGATCAAGCCAATACGCTTAACCTCGCCCGTCTCTTTCATATACGGATGCTCAAACTCTGAGTGCGCATAAGCCAGATGGCCAATAACTTTGGCAATTTTCTCAGCATAAGGTCGAGAAGACAACATTCTGTCTTCTGCCTTTTTCATCTTAGAGGCCGCAACCATTTCCATGGCCGAGGTGATCTTCTGAGTATTCTTAATACTCGCGATCTGAGTTCTAATTTCCTTGCCGCTAGCCATGTTTAATTACCAAGTGTGGTTTGCTTTGAAATCATCAATTGCTGCTTGTAGTTCAGCGGCAATATCATCGTTATAGTCGCCAGTTGAATTGATCTTCTCCATCAATGGCGCCTGGTTGTTGTTCATGTAAGCCAGTAGTGCTGCTTCAAAATCTACTACCTTGTTCACTTCGATATCATCTAGTGAACCTGAGTTAGCCGCAAATAGTGAAGTAGCTGTCTCAGCAATTGATAGTGGTGCATACTGGTTCTGCTTCATTAGCTCAGTTACGCGCTGACCACGGTCAATTTGCGCTTTGGTTTCTGCATCTAGATCAGAAGCAAACTGCGCAAATGCTGCCAGTTCACGATACTGTGCCAGGTCTAGACGAATACCACCACCCAACTTCTTAATCACCGTAGTCTGTGCTGCACCACCTACACGTGATACCGATAGACCCGCGTTAATCGCTGGACGAATACCTGAGTTAAACAAGTCAGTCTCTAGGAAGATTTGACCATCAGTAATTGAAATTACGTTAGTCGGTACGAATGCTGATACGTCACCGGCCTGTGTTTCAATAATTGGTAGTGCGGTTAATGAACCGGTTTGGCCTTTTACTTCGCCGTTGGTCATTTGCTCTACGTAATCTGCGTTCACACGCGAAGCACGCTCAAGTAGTCTTGAATGAAGATAGAATACATCACCTGGATACGCTTCACGACCTGGTGGACGCTTAAGTAGTAGTGATACTTCACGATAAGCCCAAGCCTGTTTGGTTAGGTCATCATAGATGATTAGCGCATCTTCACCGCGATCACGGAAGTACTCACCCATCGCACAACCTGCATAAGGTGCAATGTATTGTAGTGCTGGAGAGTCTGCTGCATTCGCTGCCACAATAATGGTGTTTTCTAGTGCGCCGTTTTCTTCTAGCTTACGTACAACTGCTGCTACTGAAGAAGCCTTCTGGCCAATCGCTACATAAATACATTTAACACCAGTGTCTTTTTGGTTAATGATGGCGTCTACTGCAACCGCTGTCTTACCGGTTTGACGATCACCAATGATTAGCTCACGCTGACCACGACCAATTGGCACCATAGAGTCAATCGCTTTAATACCGGTTTGTACGGGTTGATCAACCGATTGACGATCAATTACACCCGGTGCAATCACTTCAAGAGGACGACTGGCCTTGGCGTCAATTTCGCCCTTGCCTTCAATGTCTTGACCCAGTGGATTTACCACACGGCCTAATAATTCTTCACCTACAGGTACTTCCATTAGACGGTTAGTACACTTAACAGTATCGCCTTCAGAGATATGCAGATAGTCACCTAGTACCACCGCACCCACTGAGTCTTGCTCAAGGTTTAGTGCCATACCAAAGGTATTACCTGGGAATTCAAGCATCTCACCAAACTGTACGTCGGCCAAACCGTGAATCGCAACAATACCGTCACTTACACTGATTACACGACCTTCGGTGCGTGATTGTGCTTCGAAATCAAAGCCCTGTATTTGTTTTTTAATTAAATCACTAATTTCAGAAGCGTTTAATTGCATATCTTATCCTCTTAACTTTAAATTAATTTACCGACAAACGAGTTTGCAATGCTGCTACTCGTGCTCTGATTGACAAATCAAGAACCTTGTCGCCTTCTTTAATAACAATACCGCCATTTAGGCTTTCATCTACCTCGGTGTCAATGCTAACCGTGGTTTGATACTTTGCCGTTAGGTCCTCAACAATTTGCTTTTGCTCTGCAGCGCTTAGCTTATAGGCACTAATCACTTGAAACGCCTTGGTTTCATTGGTGGCGTTCATCGCCTCATCAAATAGTGCCAAAATAGTGCCAACCGCGTCCATACGCGCATTGTCTTGCAACAAAGCAATAGTCGCCTGCTCTTCAGCGCTTAAGTCTCTACCCAGTGCGCCAGCCATTAGCTTGGCTGTAGCCTGGGTTTTTTCTTGCTTATTCGCCTCTGGAGAAGCGGCGAACGCTTGATATAGTTCATCAGCTGCAATCTGTGCAAGTGCACTCAGTGCTTCATGCCACTGCGCTTGGGTGCCTGTCTGCGTCGCAATCTCAAAGATGGCGTTAGCATAAGGCTTGGCAATTGTTGTTTGTTCCATAACGTCCTACTATAAAGACTGTGACAACTTGCCCAACATGTCTTTGTGAGCCTTGGCGTCTACTTCTTTATCCAGTACTGAATTCACACCTTGCATCACCAATGTTGAAACTTGCTCTCTAAGCTCATTACGAGCACGAATGGTGTCTTGCTCAATCTCGGCTTGGGCGTGTGCTTTTACTTTTTCCGCTTCTTGCGTTGCAACATCCTTGGCGTCTTCCACCATGGCTGATGCTTGTCGAGTCGCGTTAGCAATAATTTCAGCAGCCTGATCCTTAGAACGGTTCAGCACCTCTTGCGCTTGTTGCTGTGCCTCTTCTTGCTCCGCCATGCCGCGTTCAGCAGCTAAGATGCCGCTTTCAATGCGCTTTTTGCGCTCTTCCATGGCATTTAATAGCGGTGGCCAAACATACTTTTTAACCAAATAGATAAAAATGAAAAATGCAATTGATTGACCAATTAATGTAGCATTTATGTTCATAAGTCTGCCTTAATTATTTTGAAAAATAAAACCCTATTGATACTTAAGCAACCGCAAATAGTACGTATAGACCTAGACCAACCGCAATCATTGGAACCGCGTCCACTAGACCCATGAAAATGAAGAACTGTGTTCTTAGCATTGGGATTAGCTCTGGCTGTCTAGCCGCGCCTTCTAGTACTTTCGCACCTAAAAGACCAATACCAATCGCAGCACCTAGAGCACCCATGCCCATCATAATACTACCCGCAATATATAGGATTGCACTTGTTTCGTTCATTGTTTTTCTCCTGTGTTATTAATTAAAAATTAAAAAGTTAATGCTCTTTTTGATGAGCCATGTCCATATAAACAATTGTTAGCGTCATAAAGATAAAGGCTTGCAAAGTAATAATCAAAATGTGGAACAATGCCCAGCCAATTTGCAATAGACCGCCAAAAATACCAAAGCCAATACCAACGCTATACATAATCGCAATTAGAATGAAGATAATCTCACCCGCATACATATTACCAAATAGTCGCAACGCCAATGAAATCGGCTTAGAAATCAGTGCCACACCCTCTAGTAGTAAGTTTGCTGGCAAGCCTAGCTTACCAAACGGGTGGAACAATAGCTCAGATAGGAAACCACCCAGGCCTTTAACTTTAATACTGTAATAAAGGATTAGCGCGAAGATTGAGAACGCCATACCAAAGGTGATGTTTGGATCAGTCGATGGTACCACTTTAAAGAAGGCGCTATGTGCATCGCCACCCATGGCAACTACACCCACTTCGAAAAGCTTTGGTAACCAGTCTACGGCGATCAAATCCATAAAGTTCATAAGGAAAATCCACACAAAAATAGTGAGCGACATTGGCGCCACTAAAGCGTTTTTACCTTTGAAAGAGTCACGCACACTAAAGTCAATAAACTCAATCACCATTTCAATAAAGTTTTGCATGCCGCTTGGCACGCCGGTGGTGGCTTTTTTCACCGCTGAACGGAAAATAAAGAAGAAAGCCAATGCGGTTGCCAATGACCAGAACATCGAATCCACGTTGATCGACCAAAAGCCCATGGCTTGTGCCTCAGCAGCATTGTGGGCAAAACCCCAAGTGCCGTCTGGAAGTTGGCCGTAAGTAAGGTTCTGCAGGTGGTGTTTAATATACCCTGAAGCTGTTAGTGTTTCGCTTGACATTTTAAAAAATAAACCAGACTTAAATTAATTACAAAAAAACTCAATAATACTGTTAATGGATCAAAGCGCATCATCGCCAAGGCCAATAAAATACCGACCAATGCCAAACGCTCAATTAATGATAATCTGGCCAGGTTAACAACTTGCTTAGGAACTGTAATATTCTTACGTTTTAATTGACGCATTCGCCAACACAGCAGCAGTTGATTAACAACAGCGATTACAAGTCCCGCGACTATTCCCATTTGGCTGTGAATTATACACACTTTAAATAAGCGCTTTTAGAAAAAAAATTCCACCCTGTGAAAAAAAAATCCACTCTATGAAGAAGAAAATCTCTGGGTTTTTCACGGCTGAATACGCGGGTATTGGCCCTCTATTTGACAACTGTGGATTTCAGTGAATAATAGGACTCGGGGAGTTGAGAAAACTTTTGAGGAGAAGAGAATGGCGCATGTTGTTGTAATTGGCGCAAGCACTGGCGGCTTGCCGTTTGCCTATGACATTAAAAAAACCCTAGGCAAAGATCACCAGGTAACGGTTATTTCCAATAACCCGAATTTTAACTTTATTCCATCGAACCCTTGGGTGGCAGTAGGCTGGCGTAGTGAAGACGATATTAGTTTCGAGCTCGCACCACGCCTCAAACGCAAAGGTATCGAGCTGATTGTTGGCGAGGCCACTGAAATTAAGCCTGATGACAATCAAGTAATGGTTGGAGATCAGAGTGTTGATTACGACTACTTAGTCTTAGCCACTGGCCCCAAACTGGCCTTTGATGAGGTTGAAGGCTTGGGTCCTGAGGGTCATAGTGTGTCCATTTGTACCACCGCGCATGCCAAAGTTGCCTCGGACGAGTGGGAAACCTTCTGTGCCAATGGTGGTGGTCCAATTGTGGTGGGCGCGGTGCAAGGCGCCTCTTGTTTTGGCCCGGCCTATGAATTTGCCACCATTATGGATACCGATCTGAAAAAACGCGGTATTCGTGACAAATGTCCCATTACCTTTGTCACTGCCGAGCCTTATATTGGCCATTTGGGCCTGGGTGGCGTGGGTGACTCCAAGGGCTTAATGGAATCAGAATTCAGACATCGTCATATTAAGTGGATTACCAATGCCAAAGTGGCTTCTATTGCTGCTGATACGGTAGTAGTCGAGGAGGTTAATGAGGCCGGAGAGATAATTAAAACCCATGAGGTACCAACCAAACACACAATGATGTTGCCGGCCTTTAAAGGTGTGGACACCGTGGCCAAATTGGCTGAGGTTGATAGCGGTTATGTCAATCCACGTGGCTTTGTGATGGTCAATGACTACCAACAATCACCGGTTAAAGACAATATCTTTTCCCTGGGTGTGAACATCGCCATCCCACCGGTTGAGGCGACGCCAGTAATGTGTGGTACGCCAAAAACTGGTTATATGATTGAATCGATGGTCACGGCGATTGTGCACAATATTGAAGAGATGGTTGCCGGCCAAGCGCCAAGCCACAAACCAACCTGGAATGCGGTGTGTATTGCTGATATGGGCGATACCGGTGCGGCGTTTGTAGCCATGCCACAAATTCCACCGCGCAACGTCACCTGGGCCAAAAAAGGCAAAATGATGCACCTGGCAAAAATTGCCTTTGAAAAGTTTTTCATCCGCAACATGAAAACCGGCAACTCCGAGCCTTCTTATCAGAAATATATTTTCAAGATGTTGGGCATTGAGCGCTTGAAAAAAGACAACTAAACAAAAAGCCGCGAATAGCGGCTTTTTTATTGAGCGCTTTAGTTCGAGGCGCTGATCATTTCCTGCGCAGCGTGTAGCGCCTTATCACTAATAGAGGCACCCGAGAGAATTCTAGCCACCTCCTGTACACGCTGCTCAGCAGAGAGCTTATCGAGCGTGGTACTAGCACCCTCGGCGCTTTGGGTCTTATGCACCTTAAGATGCTGATCGCCAAATGAAGCCACTTGCGCCAGGTGGGTAATACACAGCACTTGATAATGCTTAGAGAGTGATTTGAGTTTTTGTCCGACCACCTCAGCTACTGCGCCACTAATGCCCACATCCACTTCATCAAAAACAATAGTCGGCGTGTATTCGCTGTCACTGCCCACCACAGAAATGGCCAATGAGATGCGTGATAATTCGCCACCTGAGGCAATCTTTTTCAACGCTTTAGGTGTTTGTCCCATGTTGGTACGCACTAAAAACTCCGCCTGCTCCGCCCCGCCTAAATGCACACCAGGGGCTTTATCGACTAAGGCCACGCTAAACTCACTACCAGGCATGCCCAATACTTGCATGACCTCGCTCACCTGCTTGGAGAGTTGTTGTGCTTGCTCGCGGCGCGTCTGCGTTAAGCGCAAAGCCAGCGTTTGATATTGTTGCGCCATCTCATCTAAGCGCTGACGCATCTCAACAATCGAGCTAGAAGCACCGGCCGTATCCGCTAGCTTTTGAGCAATGTCTGCCTGCACCTCTAGTAACCCCTCCAATTGACAATTGTGCTTTCTGCTAAGCTCGTGCAACTCAGAGATTCTAGCTTCTAGGTTTTGCATATGCTCTTCATCAACATTTAGATGGTTGAGGTAATTATTGAGCTCATACACTGCCTCTTGAGTTTGCACTTGCGCACTGGTAAGTAGTTCACTGGCCTCACTAAGCTTAGGATCTAGCTCCTGGGTTTTTGACAAAGCATAACTAAGGTGAGAGAGCTGGGCGTTGGCACCGGTTTCGGCCTCTAGTTGATTCAGCGTATTAGAAACCTCAAGCACCAAAGACTTGGCATTGCTACTGGTCTTGTATTCAGCCTCAATGCTGTTCAGCTCATCTGCATTTAATGCTGCCGCTTCCAGTTCGCCCAGTTGGTGCTGATATAGCTCCTGCTGTTGCAATAGAGCACTTTGATTGGTTTGTACTGTCTCAATCTCAAGCGCCAGTGTTCTATGGGTTCTGGCCAGCTCGTTGAGTTGAGTCAGTAGCGCCTGATTGTTGGCGTATCCATCTAATAGGTTAAGCTGTTCGACGGGCTTCAATAATAATTGATGTTCGTTCTGGCCATGCATATCCACCAAATGCTCGCCTACTGATCTTAATACTGCAAGTGGCATACTCGACCCGTTGATAAAGGCTTTAGAACGCCCATCAGCACCAATCACCCGGCGCAAGATGCACTCGTCGTCCGTCTCCAGTGCCTGCTGCTCCAGTAGTGCTTGTAGTCTTTTATTGCCCTCCACAGCAAAGGTGGCACTGATATCAGCACGCGTACATCCACTGCGCACCATCGACTTATCAGCACGTGCACCCAAGGCCAGATTCAGTGAGTTTAACAAGACCGACTTACCCGCACCGGTCTCACCGGTAATCACGCTCATGCCCGAGTCGAATGTCACCTCGAGGTCTTCTACCACCGCCAAGTTTTGTATGGATAACGCTAAGAGCATGTTTTGCTTAGGTTAGTTTGGAGCCCCAATGCAGTTTTGAACGTACAATCTCAAAATAATCATAGTCCTTAGGGTGCAGCAAATGAATAAAGCTATTATGCTGACGTACGCGCAGGTCTTGGCCTGGAGCAATGGTGAACGAGCTTTGGCCATCAAAACTCACCGTCGCCCCATCATCAATGTCCTTAATACGCACCACAATCTCTGAGCCGCCTGGCACCAATAGTGGTCGATGACTCATGGTATGTGGACAAATCGACACCAAACCAATAGCATTCACGCCAGGATGCATAATAGGGCCGCCGCTTGATAAGGCATAGGCTGTAGAACCGGTTGGTGTGGTTACGATCATGCCGTCTGCACGTTGGTTGTTGACAAACTTATCATCAACGAACACCTCAAATTCAATCATGCGCAGACTCTTCTTGCGATGCAAGACCGCGTCATTGAGCGCCAAGTGTGACTCCAATACCTGTGAACCCTCAAGCAGTTGACACGAAAGCAGACAACGATCCTCTTTGGTAAACTCGCCCGCCAACACTTGGCCAACAATCTCCAGCATATTATCAACCGAGACATCGGCCAGAAAGCCTAAACGCCCTAAGTTAATGCCCAGAATTGGAATGTTATGGTCAACAAAAGTACGCGCTGTATTTAACAAGGTGCCATCACCGCCTAACACAATCACCAAGTCGGCTGATTCAGCAATCGCCTCATCGGCAAATACTGTGCTAACCCCTTGCGTATCTAGATAAGCCACCAGTTTCTCGGCAGTATTTTCACTAACGTCGTCTTGTGGTTTGGTAATAATGCCAATTGTGTTAAACATGGTTTGTATTATTTTTTAAAATAAGCGTTGATTTGTCTAAAATAGACACTATATAACGGGTAAATATACATCAATTGAACAACAAATAATGACTAAAAAACAAAGTGAAACGCCGATTGAAGAGCCAAACGACAAAAACCCAGAGGCTCAAGCAGATGAAACTCCCAGTGTTGAAGATTTACAAGCGCAATTAACAGAAGCACAACAGTCTGCTAAAGACAATTGGGACAAGGTATTACGCGCCCAAGCTGAAATGGAAAACCTCAAACGTCGCAGCGCCAAAGATGTTGAGAATGCCCACAAATATGCGCTGGATGGTTTTGTTAAAGCCTTGTTAGAGGTTAAAGATTCTCTGAGCATGGGACTGAAATCTGCACAAGAAGAGCAGGCCAATATTGAGAACATTATTGAAGGTCTGGAGATGACTGATAAGGTATTTATCTCTACCCTAGAAAAATTTGGCGTTGAAGCGCTCAATCCAGCAGGCGAGGCTTTTAATCCAGAATTTCACGAAGCGGTTACCATGGTACCAATGCCCAATCAAGACTCTAATACGGTCTTGGAAGTGGTACAAGTTGGCTTTACCTTAAATGGTCGCCTGGTGCGTCCTGCAATGGTAGTCGTGGTTCAGTAGCAATTATGTAAAAATAAGATCAAACCACATTCAAAGAAAAAGTTAAGCGTATAGAGGCCAGTATAAGCTGGACTTAAGCAAGAACTCTAATCATATTTATTATCTTATAACTGGAGGATTAAACTCCCAAATCTTAGTATAGGCTTCTATGGCAAGATTGTCAGACCTCTCCTTAATTCTCTCTTGACCCCAGTCCTCAAACGAACCATGCTTATTAATCTGCTCCTCAAAAAAGAATCTGTTTTGGTTAAACTTGTTGTATTCGCCCTTACTCTGTAGAAAATTATACTTTTCTTGTGGTGTTTTGCTTCCCAGGCTAGAATTGACATTCTTGTCTAGTGCAATTAAATTTCCTATGTTGTTACACCAGGACGGGGTGTCTTTTGTATTTGCCTTTATCTTTGCCTGATCTTGAGAATACCAATGCTCGATTGTTACATCTGTCTTTTGATACGGCAAATGAGCATAGTAAACCCTAACCCTGTCGCTTTTTGATATTTTTTTGTAATCTCTATCGACCGCGTTAAATCTATCTAAAATATAATACAAACCTTTATTATTACTGGAAAGGTTGTACTCTATTTCAGAAAATCTAGCCACAAACTCATCTTTTGTAGCAATCTTTTCTCTCAGCGCCTTATACAAACCACTCAAATTGTCTTTAAATTGATCCTCGTCCGTAGAGTTAGAAAACTTGTTAGCATAATTGGAATATAGCTTCTCTACCTCATTGCCAACTCTGTCTAAAATATAATTGTTTATAAAGTGGTAATTTTCCAGCGACTCAAAAAATAAAACTAAGGTTTTTCTATACTTATTGTCTTTGTCTAAGCCCAACAAGTAATACTTTTTAATAACAGACCAAATTAATGGGGTTGCTTGAGTAACCCCAAATAAATTTAAGCCATCAATGGCTCGATATATTCGATTTAACCTGTCATGACTAGTGGAAGAAGGCAACTTGTCTTCAATGCCAGTATTTGCTAATCCCCTTATAATGGGTATTAAGGAGTCTTCATTTTCAATCTTATTTATTGCATTATAAAAATTAGAAAATTCATCTAAATTAATCAACAGCTCAATTGCAGCGTCCTCTTTATTGCCGCTAGATCCTACATACAGGCCCTTTAGCCCATTAAACAATTTTGAGGATGTTATATGTCCATTGATGCTTATATAAAAATATTTAAGCATTCTTGTAAGGTTGTTGTTTGATTTTTCAGCAATATCATCCCAATAGCTTACTATCTCTTCTGAATCAGGATGGTTTGCAAATAGGTGTGCCTTTAATAGGTCAGACACCTCAAGATTTTTTCCACGGGAATTGGTTCTTTCAAAAAATAAATAAGCCTCTTGAAAGTCTGAAAGGGTAATCTTAATAAATGTAAGATGATTGATTACGCGATTAAGTGTTGAGTAATCATTGTCATTAACAAGCAACTCATCAATTCTATTTAAGAAGAAATCATAAATGGGTCTGATTCTATTTGTCTGGCGCTTAACTCCTTTTTTGCCTATTTTTTCAGGAAAATCACCACCCCAATCTTGATCACTAATATAATTAAAAATATCTGATATTGACGATGCTGCAGTAAACCTATATCCATCAACCTCACCAGTATCTCTATTTTCAAAAACCAAGCTTTCATCAATACGAGCTACAACACGATTGATCTTTTCTTTATTGGTCTTCTCCCTAAGTTTTTTTAACCAAGATCTAAATGCAATTAACAAAATAAAAATTGTTGTGATTCTTTGTTGCCCATCAACAATTTGAAAAGTATCGCTATTCTCAGGATTGCATAAAATTAAGTTGCCGAGAAATAATCCATTCTTACTTGAGCCTCTTTGAATATCAAAATAATGTTCTTCTAAATCCTGCCAAAATTCTTCAATTTCACTTCCGGTTTTCCAAACATAATCCCTTTGATAGTCAGGAACCTTTATAAGGTTATTTCCAAGACCTGATATAAAATCCTTAAACTCTATAGTATCTGTATCTAAATTCATAGTTAAAGCCTGGCTACTGTTAAACAATTCGAATTACAAATTATATTTCTAATTACACAGCAAATAAATTTAATTCATAAACACCATAACAAAAAACCCAAAAGACAGCTTTTCAACAATAAAAAGTCCTTATTTTTGGCATAAATAACGCTATTTTCAGTATCAAAAAGATGTTTTTTAGCTAGTAACAGGGGTCTTTTAAAATGCACGGTTTTGACTACTAGTTCTTAATGGCTGTTAATACATTTATAAGTTTATGATATAATTTTCGCTCAATTTTGACCTCAGAGAATTAAGACTAATTAAAGATATGGGGCTGAATTTTATTAACCACTATTAAGGAAATATTATGAAACTAATTCTTTTAGGTGCACCAGGTGCGGGCAAAGGCACTGTGGCAAAACTACTAACCAAACTTGACGGTTCAGTTCAAATCTCAACGGGCGATATTCTACGTGGCGCAGTCGCGGCAGGTACTGAGCTAGGCAAACAAGCAGAAGCAGCAATGAAGGCTGGCGACCTAGTATCTGATGATCTAATCATGGGCATTATGGAAGAACGCCTACAAGAAGACGATTGTAAAAACGGCTACCTATTAGATGGCTTCCCGCGCACTATTCCGCAAGCAGAAGCTTTGAAAAAACTATTAGAAAAGATGGGCGAGAAACTAGACGCTGCTGTTGAAATCGACGTGCCACGTGATGTGATTCTTGATCGCCTAACTACACGCCGTACTTGCACAGGCTGTGGTGAAATCTACAACGTTAAATCAAATCCAACCAAGGTTGAGGGCGTATGCGACAAATGTGGTGAGCCAGTTGTACAGCGTGATGACGAAACTGAAGAAGCCATTAGCAACCGTTTGAACGTTTATAACGATCAAACTGCACCACTGGTTGGTTTCTATAAAGAAGAAGGCCTACTACTTTCAGTAAACGCCACTTCATCAGATGCAGTACTTGAGGCTATCCAAGCTAAGCTGGGCTAAGCCGCTTACTTTGCTCTGTTAAGGAGCAAAGCACAAAACTTAAAAACCCCAATAGTGATGGCTGTTGGGGTTTTTTTATCTGCCAACAAACCGTGCAAGCTTATTTGTTTTCAGTGAACATTTGTCTTATAATTAGCGTTCTTAATGAATTCTAATTGGGGAGAACAATCCATGAGATTGCTATTTACTTTATGGTTGGCACTAAGTGCAACGCTGGTACATGCGCAGGAAGAACTGCTGCCTGCAGACAAAGCGTTTGCTTTGACCGCCAAAGTGGTTAACGATGAAATCCAACTGAATTGGGACATCGCCAAAGGCTACTACCTCTATAAAGAAAAAATCAAAATCACCTCCAATTTGTCTAAACGCTTAGGCATTGCCAAATTCCCCAAGGCCAAAATTAAAGACGATGAATTCTTTGGTCGCGTCGGCATTTATAGAGACCAGGTCAAGGTTGCTGTGCCGGTATTGGCTGGTGAAGCCGATTCTATTTTGCTCAATGTGACTTTCCAGGGTTGTGCTGATCTGGGCGTTTGTTATCCGCCGGTGACCAAGTCGGTTGCGCTAGACATTAGCAATCTACGTCAGGCCTCGGTCATGGACGGTGCACTCAATATGTTTGACCAGGTTAAATCTAAGGCCAAATCCGTTGCTGAACAAATCGTGCCGATCTCGGATGAGCCATTACCTGGTGATGAGGCTTTCAAATTTAGCGCCAGTGCAATTGACGCCAACACGCTGATGGTTAGTTGGGATGTACATAAAGAATATTACCTCTATCACGATAAGTTTTTCCTAGATGTTAAAGGCGCAGAGTTTGACACCATTCAGTTCCCTAAAGGCAAAATTAAAGACGATCCGCTATTTGGCAAGGTACAAATTCACAAAGGCAAACTCAATGTTGAGCTGCCACTGAAAAATATCCAGTCTCAACAGGTGAGTCTCACAGCTAAATACCAGGGTTGTTGGACCGGTGGTATTTGCTATCCACCCATGGAAAAGACGCTAGACATTACCCTGCCGATTCAAACCACGTCTAACACGCCTACACCTGTTGCCAATACGCCAAGTGTCAGCACGCCTGCGCCAAGCGCACCAAGTGCGCCTAGCAATGACACGCTGGAGTTAAACGAAACCGACCAGGTGGCTGAACTGCTTAAGCAAGACAATATTTGGTGGGTACTACTAAGTTTCTTTGGTTTTGGCTTGTTATTGTCGCTAACCCCTTGCGTATTCCCAATGATTCCAATTCTCTCAGGCATTATCGTTGGACAAAAAGACGTGACTACGCGCAAAGCCTTAATTATGTCCATTGTATTTGTTCTAGCCATGAGTATCACCTACTCGGTCGCGGGCGTATTGGCCGGCTACTTTGGCGAAAACCTACAAGTACTGTTCCAAACACCTTGGGTGTTGGTGCTATTTAGCTTGGTGTTTGTGGCCTTGGCTTTCTCCATGTTTGGCTATTATGAAATTCAACTGCCTTCTGGCTTGCAAGCCAAAGTGACTAGCATTAGTAACAAACAAGAGGGTGGTCACCTATTTGGCGTGCTGATTATGGGCTTCTTATCAGCGCTGATTGTGGGGCCTTGCGTGGCGCCGCCACTGGCAGGTGCGCTGATCTATATTGGTCAAACTGGTGATGCCGTCCTGGGTGGTTTGTCACTATTTGTGATGAGTCTGGGCATGGGCGTACCACTGATTA
>CAZLDG010000002.1:57233-79493 GCA_964558405.1 uncultured Candidatus Thioglobus sp.
CTGGGTGGTTTGTCACTATTTGTGATGAGTCTGGGCATGGGCGTACCACTGATTATCATTGGTGCAGGCGTCTCTAAACTGCCAAGAGCTGGCGGATGGATGGACAACATCAAATACATCTTTGGTATCTTAATGTTGGCTGTGGCTATTTGGCTACTAGATCGCATTATCTCCCAAACCACCTCGTTGATTCTTTGGGCGCTACTATTTACCATATCGCCAATTGCCATGGGCGTGTTTAACAACATCAGCAGCACTTCCAGCGCTTGGGGTCGAATCTTTAAGGCCATTGGTCTGATTCTTCTGGGCTATGGTATTTTGCTTTGGGGCTTAGTGGCCCGTGGTGGTGGTGATATGTTGGCACCACTTTCACATTGGGGTGCTTCCAGTGCTCAAATTGAATCTGCCCATGTGCAATTTCAGCCGGTTAACTCCTTAGCGGAATTAGACGGGGTTTTGGCCAGCGCCAAGAGCAACAATCAACTGGTGATGCTAGACTTCTACGCCGACTGGTGCATCTCTTGTAAAGAATTGGAAAAGTTTGTGTTCTCTGATGCGACCGTGGTGAATGAGTTGAAAAACACCATCAGCCTACAAGCAGATGTCACCGCCAATAATGAGCAACACAAAGCGCTGATGGCCAAGTTTGGTATTATTGGTCCGCCAGCAATCTTGTTCTTTAAAAACGGTGAAGAAGTACGCAGTGCCAGAATTGTCGGCGAGGTTAATGCCCAAGGCTTTATCGAGCGCCTTAACAAAGTTAAATAAACAAGGGTTTCTGCAGTTAAATTGCTGACAAAACCACCTAAATTGCACAATGTTGGTGGTAAAATTTGATTTTATTTAATCATTAACGCACCCATGTCAGACATTTTGTTGCTCAATGGTCCTAACCTAAACATGCTCGGTGTTAGAGAGCCTGATCACTATGGTGCGCAAACCCTGGATGAAATTGTTGCTCGACTTGAGGCCCAAGCCAACGAGGCAGGTGTCAGTCTAGCGCATTATCAAGACAATGCTGAAGTCGGCCTGATTGAGCGCATTCACCAAGCACACCAAGACCAGGTTAAATACATTATTATCAATCCTGCGGCGTTTACTCATACCTCGGTAGCACTACGAGATGCCATGCTTTCTGTGGGTATAGCGTTTACTGAGATACACCTATCAAACGTTTATAAACGCGAGGATTTTCGTTCAAAATCATATTTTTCAGATATTGCTGATGGCGTGATTTCTGGCTTTGGTGCACAAGGCTATGAGTTTGCACTCGCTGCGGCAATTAAACATATAAGGGGATAACATGGATATTAGAAAAGTTAAAAAACTAATGGAATTGCTAGAGCAGTCTGGCATGGCGGAAATTGAGATCAAAGAAGGCGAAGAATCGGTTCGTATCTCCCGCTATGGCGAGAGTGCCGCCGTTGCCCCAGCACCGGTACAAATAGCTGCCCCAGTAGCTGCAGCACCGGTAGCCGCAGCAGAGCCAGTAGCAGAATCTGCAGCACCTGCTGCTGTTGATGGTCACCCAATTACCTCGCCAATGGTTGGCACCTTCTACGCGGCCGCTTCACCGACTTCAGAGAATTTTGTCAAAGTTGGTCAGCACGTTAATCAGGGTGACACCATCTGTATTGTTGAGGCCATGAAAATCATGAATCAAATTGAGGCCGATCAATCAGGTACCGTGATTGAGATTTTATGCACGGACGGTGACGCCGTTGAATTTGGTCAAACCTTAGTTGTAATAGAGTAATGAATAAGATTCAAAAAGTTCTAATCGCCAACCGTGGCGAGATTGCACTGCGCATTCTAAGAGCCTGTAAAGAGCTGGGCATTAAAACCGTTGCGGTTTATTCAACCGCCGACCAAGACCTAAAACACGTGCGTCTGGCCGATGAAGCAGTTTGTATTGGTCCACACCCCTCAACAGAAAGTTATTTAAATATTCCAGCCATTATCAGTGCGGCCGAGGTGACTCATGCCGATGCTATCCACCCAGGTTATGGATTTTTATCTGAGAATGCTGACTTTGCTCAACGCGTTGAAGAAAGTGGCTTTATCTTTATTGGTCCACGTGCCGAAAACATTCGCGTTATGGGCGATAAAGTCGCTGCCATTGATGCGATGCAACGCTCTGGTGTGCCTTGTGTACCAGGTTCTGATGGCGGTTTGGGCGATAATGCTATTGAAAATACCGAGCTAGCACGCAATATTGGCTTTCCAATTATTATTAAAGCCTCTGGCGGCGGCGGCGGTCGTGGCATGCGCGTGGTTGAAAAAGAAGAGGATCTGCTGGGTTCGATTGAGCTCACCAAAACCGAAGCTCAGAGCTTCTTTGGCAACCCCGAAGTGTATATGGAGAAATTTTTAACCACGCCACGTCATATTGAAATTCAAGTTTTGGCCGATGAACATGGTAACGCCGTGCATTTGGCTGAGCGTGACTGCTCAATGCAAAGACGTCACCAAAAAGTGGTAGAAGAAGCACCAGCCCCGGGTATTGATGATGAACTTAGAAGCAAAATTGGTAGCATCTGTGCCAGTGCTTGTCAGGAGATTAACTATCGTGGCGCCGGTACTTTTGAATTCTTGTTTGAAAATGGCGAGTTCTACTTTATTGAAATGAACACCCGTGTACAGGTTGAGCATCCAGTGACCGAGATGATTACTGGCGTGGATATTGTGCGCGAACAAATCATGATTGCCGACGGCCAAGAATTGTCATTTGCTCAAGAAGACGTGAAAGTTAAAGGCGTAGCCATGGAGTGTCGAATCAATGCTGAGGATCCAAATAACTTTATGCCTTCGCCGGGCAAAATTACCCAGTATCATGCTGCGGGCGGCCTAGGTGTGCGTGTGGACTCTCATATCTATAACGGCTATACCGTACCACCACACTATGACTCGATGATTGGCAAGCTCATTACTTTTTCAGAGACACGCATTGGTGCCATTATTAAGATGCAGGTTGCCCTCGATGAGATGGTGATTGATGGCATTAAAACCAATATCCCGCTACATCGAAAAATTATGGAAGATGAAACCTTCCGTGAAGGTGGCATGAACATTCACTACCTAGAGAAAATGCTGGGAGATTCACACTAGAGATGATTAAGGCTGGCATTATTGGCGGCACCGGTTATACCGGTGTCGAGCTACTAAGATTACTGTACAACCACCCTGAGGTTGAAGTGGTGGCGATTAGTTCGCGCTCTTTACAGGGTAAAAAAGTGGGCGAGGTTTTTCCCTCACTAATCAATCAATCTGAACTGGTGTTTTCACTACCAGATGACGCAATACTGAGTAGCTGTGACGTGATATTTTTTGCCACCCCGCATGGTGTGGCTATGGAAGGCGCCGGCAAATTTATCGATCAGGGCATTAAGGTTGTGGATCTAGGTGCTGACTTTAGAATCAGCGACGCTACTGAGTGGTCCAAGTGGTACAACATGGAGCACACACAGGCCGAACTGTTAGAGGCTGCAGTATACGGCATCCCTGAGTACAATCGCGCCGAGGTTAAAGAGGCCATGCTGCTAGCCAACCCAGGCTGTTATCCCACCGCAGTTCAACTCGCACTTAAGCCACTGATTGAAAACCAATTAATCAGTCTGGATAATATTGTTGCCGATTGTAAATCGGGCGTCTCTGGCGCAGGTCGTGGCGCAAACCAAGCGATGTTGTTGTGTGAAACCAGTGAATCGTTTAAGGCCTATGGTGTTGGTGGACATCGTCATTTTCCAGAGATTAAACAGCAATTAGAGCTATTCTCAGGTGGCGCTGAAGTTGGTCTGACCTTTGTGCCACATTTAGTGCCGATGATTCGCGGCATTCACGCCACAATTTATGTGGACCTGCTCGATGCGCAAACCGATGTAAACACCTTGTTTAAACAAGCCTATAAAGATGAGGGTTTTGTCAGCGTGCTAGAGCCGGGGCAATACCCCGAAACTCGTAGCGTTAAGTCGTCCAACTTCTGCCAAATCGGTTTGCAAAAAGTGCCAGGGAGCAATAAACTGGTGATTATGTCGGTGATTGATAATTTGGTCAAAGGCGCCTCAGGTCAAGCAATTCAGAATATGAACTTAATGTTTAACCTAGAAGAGAATACCGGGCTAAAATCAATTGGACTACTACCTTAGGAAGTAAAACAAATGAGCGAAGTGTTAGAACAGGCTGAGATTATTTTTTCTGATAATGCAGCTAAGAAAGTATCCGATTTAATCAAAGAGGAAAAGAACGACAAACTTAAATTGCGCGTCTATATTACCGGCGGCGGTTGTTCGGGGTTCTCTTATGGTTTTACTTTCGACGAAGAGTATAAGGAGGGGGACAGCGGCGTTGAAAAAGACGGCGTTGAATTGGTGGTTGATCCGATGAGTTACCAATATTTAATTGGTGCTACGGTCGACTATTTAGAGGACTTGCAGGGTTCGCGGTTTATTATCCACAACCCAAACGCAAAAACCACTTGTGGTTGCGGCTCGTCATTTTCAGTCTAACCAGGGGAGAGAGACTATGATGGAATACATTCCAGGATTGGCCGGAGTTCCGGCTACCGAATCGGGCATTTCCTCAATTGATGGTAAAAACGGTATTTTGGCTTATCGTGGCTATTCAATTGAGGATTTGGTAAAAAATGCCTCATTTGAAGAAGTGGCCATGCTACTTAGAGACGGCGAGCTACCAGATAAAGACAAGCTGGAGAACTTCAAAACCGTGCTACACAAGCGCTATGAAGTAAAGCGCAACATTCGCTCAATGATGTGGTCTCTGCCTTGTGGCGGCCATCCCATGGATGTATTGCAAACTTCAATTGCTGCGATGGCAACCTTCTATCCCGATGCGGGCGCAGAAAATCCAGATTCGACCTATACCCAAAGCGCATTAACCAAAATTATCTCTAACATGAGCACTTTGGTGGCTATGTGGGCGCGTATCAGTGCGGGCTATGATCCGATTCCACCTAGCAAGGAAATGTCATACGCCAAGAACTTCTTATACATGTCATTTGGCGAAGAGCCCGACGATGACATTGTGAAGCTATTTGATGCCTGCTTGATTTTGCATGCCGAACATACGATTAACGCCTCAACCTTCTCTGCGATGGTAACCGCCTCTACCCTGGCCAATCCATTTGCCTCTATTTCAGCAGCGGTTGGTACTTTGGCCGGCTCACTGCACGGTGGTGCTAACGAAGACGTATTAAAAATGCTCGATGAGATTGGTGATGCCAGCAATGCGCGTGCCTATATTGAAAACCGCCTTAAGAACAAGCAGGTGATTTGGGGTATGGGCCATCGTGAATACAGCGTTAAAGATCCAAGAGCCACCATCTTGCAGCGCATGATTGAGCAGTATGTCAGCAAGACCAATCTTAAACTCTCTAAACGCTTTGAAACTGCGATGGAAGTAGAGCGCATTTGTGAAGAACTGTTAGCGCACAAGGGCGTTTATCCGAACGTGGACTTCTATTCAGGTATTTTGTACTCAGAGATTTTCCACATTCCAAAGATTCACTTTACCCCGATTTTTGCCATGGCGCGTTCAGCAGGTTGGGCAGCACACTGGCACGAGCAAGTTGGGCATAATAGAATCTTTAGACCAACACAAATTTACACAGGAGCAGACTTTAGGGAATACCCTAAAGAATAAATCATGAGCGATACAACACACTTCGGCTTTAAAGACGTTAAAACCCAGGACAAACAAAAACTGGTACGTGGTGTGTTTGATTCGGTCGCCTCTAAGTACGACCTAATGAATGATGTGCTTTCTTTTGGTGCACACCGTCTGTGGAAGCGCTATACCATTGCCTCGAGCAATGTACAAACTGGTGATACTGTGCTGGATATTGCCGGTGGTACTGGCGATCTGGCCATGGCCTTTAGAAAAAAAGTCGGTGACAGTGGTCGGGTGATCCTATCCGATATCAATGCCGCCATGCTTGGCGAGGGTCGCAATAATCTGGTTGATCAAGGCTTTTCCGGTGTGGATTTTGTGCAATTAAATGCAGAGGCTATTCCATTTTCTGACAACAGTTTTGATTGTGTTTCCATTGCCTTTGGTCTAAGAAACGTCACCGATAAAGACCAAGCACTTAGAGAAATGTATCGCGTGCTCAAGCCGGGCGGTTGCTTGCTAATTCTAGAGTTCTCCAAGACCGATAATGAATTATTGTCTCAGGCCTATGATTTTTACTCCTTTAACGTCATGCCAAAATTGGGTGGCATGATTGCCGATGATGAAGACTCTTATCAATACCTGGCCGAGTCTATTCGCAAACACCCTGATCAAGAGAGCTTAAAAGACATGGTGCTTGAGGCTGGCTTTGACTTTTGTGAATACCACAATCTCAGCGGTGGCATCGTCGCCCTACACAAAGGCATCAAGGTTTAGGTCTTAACATGCAACACTTTGTGCTTGAAGCTGCACTGAATTATCTGCTGTCACAACAACGCATTGACATTGGTGCCCTCAGTGGCAAAAAATTACACTTTCAACTAGAGTCACTGCCGCTGGAGATGAACTTCGTCTGCACTGAGCGCAAAATCTACGTACTGTCCACGCCAATTGACTCGGCTGATGTTGAAATTCAGTTGAAAAAAACCGTGTTCTTCTCTTTGTTTAAAGGCAAGGACGTCAAACAACTGCTCAGAGAAGACCAAATCGTCATCAATGGCGATGTGAAAACCGCGCAGCTATTGGTTGACCTATTAGAACAAGTGGACATCGACCCTGAAGAAATCCTATCTACTTATACCGGTGATATTATTGCCAACGAAGCTGGCAAAGCTTTTGGGCGCATTCAGCGTGCTGCCAGCGAGGCGCAAAACCCGCTAGAGGTTATCAAAGACGAGATTGCCAATTTCTTGATTCAGCCCGAGCAATCCGAATCGTTTAAAAAGCCTAAGTCTTAGACATGCGCTCTCTGTTTCGATTCGTCGTTATTTCTCGGGTCTTAATTCGTTATCGACTGGATTCTTTAGTGCTGTCGACCCCGGCACTTAAAAGTCTAAAGCCGCTACTGTATCTGATTCCTTGGCACTATTTCCCAGTGAAAAAATACACGCGTGGCGAGCGCATTCGTCTGGCCTTGGAAGAGCTGGGACCAATTTTTATCAAATTTGGACAAACGCTATCAACTCGACCGGATTTATTGCCCGAGGATATTGCCAAAGAGTTGGCTAAGCTGCAAGATGCTTGTCCTGGATTTGATGGCACCCAGGCGCAACAAATCATTGAAAAAGATCTAGGCAGTACAGCCGAGCGCTTATTCTCAAGCTTTGACAGCACACCGATGGCCTCAGCCTCAATCGCTCAGGTACATAGCGCCAAAACACTAGAAGGCGATGAGGTGGTGGTTAAGGTATTGCGCCCCAATATTCGTCAAACCATTACCAGAGACGTAGGGCTAATGTATGGCCTGGCTCGACTGATTGACAAGCACCCGATTAGCCAAAAGCTACGACCTGTAGAGATTGTGGCTGAATTTGAAGAAATTATTCTCGCTGAGCTTAACCTATTAAAAGAAAAAGACAACGCCGTGCGTATTAGGCAAAATTTTGAAGGCTCGGACCTGCTTTACATTCCCAAAGTCTATGAGGACCTGTGTAGCGAAAACGTATTAACCATTGAGCGTATTTACGGCACCCCAGTGGGGGATATTGACGCACTTAAGGCCAAAAATATCAACCTTAAGCGCTTGTCTAAAAACGGCGTGATTATCTTCTTCACCCAGGTGTTTAAACACAATTTTTTCCATGCAGACATGCACCCGGGCAATATTTTTGTCGGCGACGATGGCAACTACATTGGTGTGGATTTTGGCATTATGGGCTCGCTCAGTGAAGCAGACAAAGACTTCATTGCCGATATCTTTTTGGCATTTTTCAACCGTGACTACCACGCACTGGCCAGTGTTTATATTGACTCGGGCTGGGCCAGTGCCAGCACCGATGTGGCCGCCTTTGAACAAGCCGTGGGCAGGATTTGTGAACCCATGTTTGCAAAATCTCTGGGCGAGATCTCTTTCGGTCAAGTATTATTAGAGCTCATTCAAGAGGCCAAAAATTTTGACATTCGTGTACAGCCGCAACTCTTGCTGCTAGACAAAACCTTGTTAAACATTGAGGGCTTGGGACGACAATTAGACCCAGATTTAGACCTTTGGGCGACAGCCAAGCCTTTTTTAGAAGAAATAATGCGTGAGAAATATAGCATGAAAAATACATTTGAAAAACTCAAAGACGAAGCACCACAAATTCTTAAAGAAGTACCGGAGCTGCCTAAGCTAACCATCAATGCGCTGAAAAAACTCAACAAAATGCAGGATTTGGGCGCCCTACAAGAACAACAAACCAACAGCATTGTTAAGCAACTGCAGCACAACGCTAAAAAACAAACCTCGGCAGTATTTGCCGGCAGCTTTGTGATTCTCTCAGGCGTACTACTCACCAATCAACGCTATCTTGAGGCCGGCATCAGTGCCGCAGTTGGCCTGGTGTTTTGGTGGCGCTCACGCTAATTCACACCCGTAATTAGTCTTTAACGCCCGTTGATTTTCAGGTAAAATTAGCGCTTTGCTATATTTGGTCGCAAAATATGGCAGATGAGCAGCATCCACACATTGGATGTTTTTTTTATTTTTGGAGAAATACAAATGAGTATGTCAATTAACGCAACACCAAGAGACGATCAAGGTAAAGGTGCGAGCCGCCGCCTACGTCGCAACGAACAAGTTCCTGCCATTATTTATGGCGCGGGCAAAGACGCAACCCCGGTAACCTTAAGCATTCACGAGATTACCCATCTACTAGATAATGAAGAGGCTTATACCTCGATCTTAGAGCTAAGCCTAGGCAAAGCCAAAGAGTCTGTTATTGTAAAAGACCTGCAGCGTCACCCAGCAAGAAACGACATCACTCACGTTGATTTTCTTCGCGTAAACATGAAGCAAACCATCGTAACTCAGGTGCCTCTACACTTCATCGGTGCAGAAGAGAACGCAGCCATTCGTTTGGGCGCGGTTCTTAACCAGTTTGTTACTTCAATTGAAGTTTCATGTCTACCATCTGATCTTCCACATGCGATCGAGATTGACATTACCAATCTTGAGATGGATGATCATATCTCACTAACTGGCCTAGACATGCCTAAGGGCGTTACCATCACCGCACTAACGCACGGTGATGTTGAAGCGCACGATCAAAGTGTGGTTGCTATCCAAGCCGCTAAGAAGATGGCTGAAGTGGTAGAAGAGGACGTAGTAGCTGAAGACGCAGAGGGCGAAGAGGCTGAAGGTTCTGAAGATAACGCTGAGGGCGAATCTTAAGCCCATAACCACCATGCTGGCAAGGCCCAAAACAATATGACGATAAAGTTGATTGTTGGCCTGGGAAACCCAGGCAAAGAATATCAATCGCATCGTCATAATGTCGGGTTTTGGTTTGTAGACGCGTTGGCCAATCTCTATGGCGCCAACTTTAAAAAAGAGACCAAGTTTTTTGGCGACGTGGCCAAGGCCAACATCGCGGGCAATAATGTTTGGCTGCTCAAGCCCAACACCTTTATGAACGCCTCGGGTAAGGCCATCAGCGCACTTGCCAAATTCTATCAAATCGACGCCTCTGAAGTACTGGTTGTACATGACGAGCTGGATTTAAACCCTGGCACTGCCAGACTGAAGCTCGATGGCGGGCATGGTGGACACAACGGTCTTAGAGACACCATTCAAGCTTTAAGTAGCAAAGTATTTTATCGTCTGCGCATTGGCATTGGTCATCCGGGAGACAAATCTAGGGTCTCGGGTTTTGTATTGCACGCGCCCAATACGTCTGAGCTCGAGCCTATTCAGGACTCACTGGTATCGGCGCTGAGCGTGATTGAAGACGTGGTTCGTGGTGAGGATGAAAAAGCCATGCGCCAATTACACACAAAGGAATAAATTATGGGATTTAAATGTGGCATTGTTGGCTTACCAAACGTAGGTAAATCCACCTTATTTAACGCATTAACACAAGCCGGTATCGAATCGGCCAACTATCCATTTTGTACCATTGAGCCCAATGTCGGCATTGTGCCCATTAACGATCCACGCCTACAGCAGTTAGCCGATATCGTAAGTCCTCAGAAGATATTGCCAACCACCATGGAGTTTGTTGATATTGCTGGCTTGGTAGAGGGCGCCTCTAAAGGCGAGGGTCTGGGTAATCAATTTTTAAGCAATATTCGTGAGACCGATGCCATTGTACATGTGGTGCGTTGTTTCGAAAACGATGATATTGTGCATGTTTCTGGCAAGGTTTCACCGCTGGATGACATTGAAATCATTAACACGGAATTGGTACTTGCCGATCTAAGCGCGGTAGAAAAACTCTATCAAAAAGCCTTAAAGAACACCAAATCTGGACAAAAAGAAGGTCTGCCACTGCGTGAATTACTAGAGCGTATCCTGCCAGTACTAGAAGCCGGTCAAGGCGTACGCACCCTGGAATTTGACGAGGAAGAAAGCAAGTTGCTTAGGGGCTTTCAGCTGCTAAGTGCCAAACCGGTTTTGTACGTGGCCAATGTTAGCGAAGATGGTTTTGAGAACAATGCGCATCTGGACGGGGTTAGACAATATGCCAGTGATGAAGGTGCTCAAGTGGTGGCAATTTGTGCTGATATTGAAGCGGAAATCTCTGAGTTAGATGCTGAGGAAAAACAAGATTTTCTATCAGAAATGGGCCAAACCCAATCAGGACTGGATCGCTTGATTATTGCTGGCTACCAACTGCTGGGTCTACAAACTTATTTTACTGCTGGCGTACAAGAAGTGCGCGCCTGGACCATTAATATTGGCGACAGCGCACCACAGGCCGCCGGCAAAATTCATGGCGACTTTGAAAAGGGTTTTATCCGCGCTGAAACCATCAGTTTTGATGACTTTATTGAATGCGGTGGCGAAAAAGGCGCCAAAGAAGCTGGAAAATTGCGCTCTGAAGGCAAGGAATACATCGTCCAAGACGGTGATGTGGTACACTTCTTGTTCAATGTTTAGCGCGGTAGAAAAAATAGATTATTAAAGAGTAATGATTAATAAAAAACAAACCAAATTACTGGTTATTCTTGATGGCTGGGGCCATTCACAAACCCAAGAAAATAACGCCATTGCGCTAGCAAACACCCCGGTATGGGATCGCTTTAATCAAGAGTTTTCTCATTCACTAATCCACACCAGTGGCAAAAACGTGGGCCTGCCTGGCGAACAAATGGGCAACTCAGAAGTGGGCCATCTTAATCTGGGTGCAGGACGCGTGGTTAAACAAGACTTTACCCGCATTCAAAACGAAATTGAAAACGGCGACTTCTTTAGAAATCCTATTCTAAAAAGCTCATTAGAATACGCCAACGACAACAACAAGGCTGTGCACATTATGGGGTTGCTCTCTGATGGCGGTGTACATTCGCACGATGAGCATATTCACGCCATGTTAGAGATGGCACATCAATACGGCTGCAAGGATGTTTACTTACACCTGTTTACCGATGGACGTGACTGCGGACAAAAAAGCGCCAAGAAATACATTGAGGCCTTAGAGACTAAGATCAGCGAACTGGGCTGTGGAGAGATTGCCTCAATCATTGGTCGTTACTATTCAATGGATAGAGACCACCGCTGGGCTCGTGTGCGTTGTGCTTACGAACTCATCGCTCAAGGCAAGGGAAAATTCTTAGCCAAAACCCCGTCTGATGCGATTGATATGGCTTATGAGCGTGGTGAGACCGACGAGTTTATTCAGTCAACCGTGATTAACGCGCCAACCAAAATTGAAAATGGCGATGTGATGGTGTTTATGAATTATCGAGCCGATCGTGCTCGCCAAATCACACAGGCTTTTGCCGATGAAAACTTCCAAGGATTTTCACGTGGCACCTATATTCCAACGCACTTTTTATGTCTAACCGAGTACAAGAAAGACTTTAACCTGCCGGTGGCTTATCCGAGCTCTAAGCTTAATAATGTATTGGGTAAATATCTGTCCAACCTGGGCATGACCCAGCTTAGAATTGCTGAAACTGAGAAGTACGCCCATGTGACCTTCTTCCTCAATGGCGGTGTCGAGCGCCCTTTTAATGGTGAAGATCGCATTCTCATTCCTTCGCCAGATGTGGCCACTTATGACCTTAAGCCAGAAATGAGTGCTTTTGAGCTCACCGATGAATTGGTAGAAAACATTGAAAATCAGAAATACGATTTGATTATTTGCAACTTTGCCAATACCGATATGGTCGGTCACTCGGGCAAGTTAGAGGCTGCAATTAAAGCCGTTGAGGCGGTTGATGCTTGCTTGGGTATTATCTATCAAGCACTTAAGTCCATTGGTGGCGAGATGCTGATTACCGCAGATCACGGCAATGCCGAACAAATGATCAACCCAGAGAGCGGCAAGGTACATACTGCGCATACCAATAACCCGGTACCTTTGGTATTTGTCAGCGATCGTGACGCCACCATGGCCGAGCCAGAAGTAGGTGCACTCTCAGACATTGCTCCAACGCTGTTGGAAATGATGAACATTGAAAAGCCAGAAGAAATGACTGGCAATAGTCTAATTACTTTTAATTAAAAAAATACACTGGAGAATCTCATGAAACAAGATAACTTTATTGCCCCTTCCATCCTATCAGCTGATTTCGCACGTTTAGGCGAGGAAGTGGATAATGTACTACGCGATGGCGCTGACATCGTACACTTTGACGTAATGGATAACCACTACGTGCCCAATCTAACCATTGGCCCGCTAGTGTGTGAAGCACTAAGAAACCATGGTGTTACTGCACCAATTGATGTACACCTAATGGTTAAGCCAGTGGATCGCATCATTCCAGACTTTGCCAGTGCTGGCGCCTCATACATTACCTTCCACCCAGAAGCTTCAGAGCACGTGGATCGCTCACTAGGTCTGATTAAAGAAAGTGGTTGTAAGTCTGGCCTGGTATTTAACCCCTCTACTTCACTAAGCTATCTTGATCACGTGATGGACAAGGTGGATATGATTCTACTGATGTCGGTGAACCCGGGCTTTGGCGGTCAGTCATTTATCCCATCAGCGCTAGACAAACTACGCACAGTACGCAAGATGATTGATGAGTCGGGTCGTGACATCCGTCTAGAGATTGACGGTGGTGTGAAGATTGACAACATTCGTGAAATTGCTGAAGCGGGCGCCGATACTTTTGTAGCCGGTTCTGCTATTTTCAATACCGATGATTACAAAGCAACGATTGATGCCATGCGCGCCGAATTAGCGCAAGCTAAATAGTTGATTTCATACAAAATTGCGGTATAATTGCCGCTTTTAGGATTTTGGTTAATACACTTAACAAAAATCCACAAGTTAAGTTGGGCGTCTAACGCTGTTTAGACGCCCAACTTGTTTTTAATGTATCACACAACTTGGCCTGTTAATCAGGGTGTCTTAAGCAATTAAGATTGATTAATATAGAAGTTGTGGAAGAAAGGGCAAATGGCCCTTTGCTAACCCGGAGACAATCTAATGGCAAAAACTAACATGAAGAGCATGTTAGAAGCTGGTGTTCACTTTGGCCACCGTTCACGCTTCTGGCACCCAAAAATGGAACGCTTTATTTACGGTACACGTAACGGCGTTCATATTATCAACCTAGAAAAAACCTTACCAATGTTTAACGATGTGCTTAACTTTGCATCGAAAACAGCGGCAGCTGGCGGCTCTATCCTATTTGTAGGTACCAAGCGCGCAGCAGGCGATATTATCAAGCAAGAGGCGATGCGTTGTGGCATGCCTTATGTAAACCACCGTTGGTTGGGTGGCATGATGACCAACTACAAAACCATTAAGTCATCAATCAAACGCTTAAAAGATTTGGAATTTTTAGCCGAAGAGAACTTCTCACAGTTTGGCAAGAAAGAGGCACTAATGATGTCTCGCGAGATGGAAAAACTAGAGCGTAGCTTAGGCGGTATTAAAGACTTAGGCGGCATTCCAGATGTGATTTTTGTGGTGGACATTGGCCATGAGAAGAACGCTGTTGCTGAAGCGCAAAAGCTTAACATGCCAATCATCGGTGTGGTGGATACTAACCACAACCCAGAAGGCATCGATTACGTGATTCCAGGCAACGACGACTCTATTCGTGCCATTGGTTTTTACGCCAGAGAAATTGCCAATGCTGTTCTTGAGGCCAAGGCTGCAGCTGGCACACCAGTAGAAGCCAAAGCGGAAGTGAAAAAAGCCCCAGCGAAAAAAGCGCCAGTAGCGGAAGCACCTGCTGAAGAAGCGCCGGCTGAGGAAGCTGCAAGTGCAAAGCTATCAGACGCTGAGCTAAATGCAATGCTAAAGGCTGATTTGGTTGCTTATGCCAAAACTCAAGGCGTTGAAGTAGCAAGCAAAGACACCAAAGCGCAAATTATTGAAAAACTTGCGTAAATATGATTCGCGCCCTAATGGGGCGCACACAAATTAGGAGATAATTATGGCGATTACCGCATCAATGGTTAAAGAGCTTAGAGAAAGAACAGGCGCTGGCATGATGGACTGCAAAAAAGCACTATCTGAGACAGATGGTGACATGGAAGCAGCGATTGACCTAATGCGCACCTCAGGTGCTGCTAAGGCAGCGAAAAAATCAGGCCGTGTGGCTGCTGAAGGTTTGGTTAACGTATCGATTAGCGACGATGGCAAAACAGCGACTATCTTAGAGGTGAACTCTGAGACTGACTTCGTGGCCAAAGGCGATGCTTTTATTGACTATGTTAATACACTGGGCGCCCTAGCACTGAAAACTGAGCCGGCAGATATTGATGAGTTTATGACTCAATCACTAGACAATGGCGACTCTTTAGAAAAATCAAGAGAAGACATCGTGGCTAAAATTGGTGAGAACATCACCATTCGTCGCGTACAAACCATCAAAACTGATGGCGTAATCGGTGCTTACAAGCACGGCGATAAGATTGCGGTTATAACCACACTAGAGGGTGGCGATGAGGCACTAGCAAAAGACGTAGCGATGCACATTGCGGCTTCTAAGCCAGAATGTATTGCTGAAGAAGATGTATCGGATGAAATCCTAGAGCGTGAAAAGGCAATCTTTGTTGAACAAGCCAGAGAATCAGGCAAGCCTGAGGAAATCATTGAGAAGATGATTGTTGGTCGTATGAAGAAGTTTGTCGGTGAGATCACACTACACGGTCAGGCGTTCGTAAAAGACCCGGACACGACGGTTGGCAAATTGCTTTCTAGCAACAACGCCAAAGTCAGCTCTTTTGTACGCTTCGAAGTAGGTGAAGGTATCGAGAAGAAAGAAGAGAACTTTGCTGACGAAGTGATGGCACAAATCAACGGTTAATTTTCTACCGTTTATTAAAAAGGCGCTCTCTGAGCGCCTTTTTTATTGTCTAGGATAAATTCAAACGCTTGTCTAAACAGTTATGGGTATTGCACCTTTGTACCAGCAAGTCACTATCATAATTATGACGCAGAATATTTTTCAGTCTGTCCAGCTGCTGATCACTCATTAAATCCCGGTGTCGAGTAAGACGCAACTGGTGCGCCACCCCCGACTCTAACAACAACTCCAAAGACTGCCAGGCTTTATTTCCAGAACCAGGTGTATGCGTGATTTCAAGATAATACTCAGGCAAGTGTTTGACGTCAAACCCAACCCAATCAACATGGGCTAGGCACTGCTGAAAACGCTGTACATAAGCCCCGCCTGTATGCAGTCCTACCTTGTAACCCAGCGCTTTAACCTGTTGTATAGCCTCTAGCAGTCGTGTTTGCAGCAGTGGCTCGCCACCACTAAAAACTACCGCATCCAACAAACCAACGCGACTTTGAAGAAAGCTATAGATCTGCTGCCAATCAAAAGCACTTGGACGTTTGGCATCAATCAACTCGTGATTGTGACAATAGCCACAGCGCCAAGGACAGCCTTGGGTAAACACCACACAGGACAGGTGATCCGGATAATCAATGGTGGTTAGCGGCTCAAAGCCGCCTACCCTTAAAACCTCACTCAAGCGTTGTGCTGCTCTTTGAAATAAGTGCGCTCATGATGCTCGGCCTGTTTGCCAGGATTAAAACTGACAATAGGGCGATGATAACCCATGACTCGGGTCCAAACTTCACATGGTTGTCTCTCACTATTGGTTAATAAGTTTTTCTGCTGTTGCATGGTTCTCTCCTTGGTTGTTGATATTTTTTCTCTCCAATAATTCCTCGTCACAGGTTGGGCAGAACTCGTGCTCGCCTGCCAAATAACCGTGCTTTGGACAAATGGAAAAGGTTGGGGTGATGGTAATATAGGGCAGGCGGAAATTCTCCAGCGAGCGCCTTACCATCTTCATACACGCCGCGCCACTGCTAATACGCTCACCCATATATAGGTGCAATACCGTACCACCGGTGTATTTGGCTTGTAATTCATCTTGCATCTCCAGCGCCGCAAAAGGATCGGTGGTATAACCCACCGGCAGTTGGGAAGAGTTGGTGTAATAAGGTTTTTCCTGGGTGCCTGCATGTAGTATCTCTGGATAGCGTTTCCTGTCTTCTTTGGCAAAACGATAAGTTGTGCCCTCAGCCGGTGTAGCCTCCAGGTTAAACAAGTGGCCCGTCTGCTCCTGAAACTCGACCATGCGCATGCGAATATGATCCAAAAACTCAAGCGCCATGCTGTAGCCTGCCGTAGAAGTGATGTCGTCCTGATCCGCGCTAAAATTACGAATCATCTCATTAATCCCATTCACGCCAATGGTAGAAAAATGATTTCTTAATGTGCCCAAATAACGCTTGGTATAAGGGAATAAGCCGTTATCCATCAATTGCTGTACCACTTTGCGTTTTACCTCTAGCGAGTCTTTGGCCATCAATAGCAGCTTATCCAATTGTTGATATAAGCCGTGCTTATCGCCCTGATGCGCATAGCCCAGTCGAGCACAATTAATCGTCACCACACCTAAAGACCCGGTTTGCTCTGCCGAACCAAACAAGCCATTGCCGCGTTTTAATAATTCGTTGAGATCTAATTGCAATCGGCAACACATAGAACGCACCATATTGGGTTTAAGATCTGAGTTTAAAAAGTTCTGAAAATAAGGCAAGCCGTATTTGGCCGTCATCTCAAATAGGCGCTTAGCGTTTTCACTCTCCCAAGGAAAGTCCGGCGTCATGTTATAGGTTGGAATTGGGAAGGTAAAAACACGACCCTTGGCATCACCCTCAGTCATCACCTCAATATAGGCGCGGTTAATCATATCCATTTCCACTTGCAACTCGCCATAGGTGAATCCCATTTCCTCATCACCTATCATCGGCACTTGGTTGCGCAGATCCTCAGGGCAAACCCAGTCAAAGGTCAGATTGGTAAATGGGGTTTGTGTGCCCCAGCGTGAAGGTACATTTAGATTATAAATCAGCTCCTGTATCAGTTGTTTAACCGTGTCATAGTCCAGATTATCCAAACGAATATACGGCGCCAGATAAGTATCAAACGAACTAAAAGCCTGAGCGCCAGCCCATTCGTTTTGCAAGGTACCTAAAAAATTAACAATTTGACCCACGGCGCTGGACAAATGTCTTGGTGGCTTGGCCTCAATACGCCCATCCACGCCATTGAGACCCTCTCTTAACAAGGTGCGCAACGACCAACCCGCACAATAACCAGCCAACATATCCAAATCATGGATATGCAAATCTCCCTGTCGATGCGCCTCTCCTACCTCTGGCGCATAAACATGGGACAGCCAATAATTAGCCACCACCTTGCCTGAGACATTTAAAATCAGCCCGCCCAGTGAATAGCCTTGATTGGCGTTGGCATTCACGCGCCAGTCTGCACGATCCACATACTCATTAATAGAGCTGGCCACATCAACCAAGGTTTTTTTATCCTCACGCAGCGTCTTATGTTTAGCGCGATAAGCAATATAGGCTCTGGCGGTTTTAACAAAATTAGCAGAAATAAGCACTTGCTCTACTACATCTTGAATGCGTTCAATACCCGGCTCAGTCTCTGTGCTATGGCTAAGCACTTTTAGTACTTGTGCGCTTAAAAGTCTGGCCTCAGACTCAGCGAACTCTTCACTGACTTGTCCAGCTCTAAGGATGGCCAGGTAAATTTTCTCCTCATCAAAAAAAGCAATACTACCGTCTCTTTTCACCACGCTTCTGGGCGTTTTGGCGGTTTGTGTGTTCATATTATTCCCCTCTGATAATATTAATAAAAATGCCTGATTGGCAATATACCACTATATGTAGTGGTTTTAAAATTATAAGACACTATATGTAGTGGTATATTGACGCATATCAATAAATTTAAATTATTTTTTAATAACTTGACTCACGTCAATCAAAACCCCTTGGCAATGTAATAGAATGCGAAATGTATTTATTTATCTCTCAAAACCATGTTCGCAAGCAATCATCTGGGCGACGTATTACCTAGCCCGGTCTCTATCTTGGCACCTGTAGCGCTGGGCAATAATCTGATTGCTACGCTATTTAATCAAGTGTTTGCTCAGGCCATCAAAGAGGGAGATTTAGATTTTTTAACGGATAACCAAGTCCTTATTGAAGTCAGTGACATAGGACTGTCTTTTTCCTTGCGACTGGAACGGGGAAGAATCTTGCGCGGCCATCCTCATCAAAACAACGATCTGGTTATCTCGGCCAAAGCCTGTGATTTTTTGTCCATGATCTCTCGAGAAAAAGACCCTGATACCTTGTTCTTCCAAAGAAAGATTAAAATGCAAGGCTCGACAGAGTTGGGGCTGTATGTCAAAAATTTCTTAGATGCTTTTGATGTTCAATCTCACTGGTTTAGCGCCAAAACCGACCAGGTGCTACAGCTAGGACAGCCGGTATTAAAACAACTGTTTTGTCGCAACGCTTAGCCAAGCAATCCTCAAAATTCTATGCCCAAACCCGAGCTCAGAACGGCAATGCGTCGTTTAATTACGCAAATCAGAGACACGCTGCCTTTTGACGGGGTGGAGAGTGACTTTTGTTCTGATACCTGTAGGGGCTGCTCGGTTAAATTGCTGGATTTTCTCTTAATTGAGATTGACGATTGGGAATATAAACTGGACCAAGGCGAGGTGCCCAGCTTCAAAGACATTGACAAGTTGGCAAAGACCGCTAAAAAAATCCACGCAGTACTGGCGAAAAACCAATTGATCTAATAAAGGTTGACCCATGTCAATGACCTGCGCAATAGCTGTCGATACACTGACAAATTTTGAGCGCTAACTATCCATGCAACCAGCCTTTAGCCCAACCCACTCGCCTTTTGCCCTAAATGATGAAGCGCTGTATCAACGCTGGAGGGACAAAAAACTCGCAGAACATCCGCAAAACATCCAAGAGCTCTTGGTTGAGGTTAAAGACCCAAGAGCACTAAGCAAAAGCGAACATGACGCGCTATTAGAGCGGATACAACGTGTCAATATGGCCATTTATGTTGGTGGTACCGGTACCAATCCTGATCCACAGATTCCTTTAGCGCTGACTCAACAATTTGGCCTGGGAGAAATGAACAAAAACTGGTTGGCCGATGAGAGCGGTCTCACCTCGTTAACCGTGGTGGATAACGGCACGCGAAAAAACTACATACCCTATACCAACAAGCTGATTAACTGGCATACCGATGGTTATTACAATGCGCCAGATAAGCAAATTCATGCACTGAATCTACATGTGGTGCAACAAGCCGCCTCAGGCGGGGAGAATCAGCTAATGGATCATGAAATGGCCTACCTATTATTACGCGAGAAAAATCCTGAATTTATCCACGCCTTAATGATGGATGATGTCATGAGCATTCCTGCCGGCACAGAACCCGATGGCTCTATGCGCCCAGAACGACCCGGGCCAGTATTTAGCATCACCGATGAGGGTGATCTGCATATGCGCTATAGTGCCAGAGCCAGAAATATCCATTGGTCGGATGATGATCACGTGAGCGAGGCCATCCAATACTTACAACAACTGCTCAATGATGATCAGTCCAGTTATGTCTTTAGCGGACGATTAGAGCCAGGCATGGGCTTAATTAGCAACAATATTTTGCACAATCGCTCCGCCTTTATTGACAGCGCACAAAACAAGCGTCACTATTATCGGGCGCGCTATTTTTCTCGTCTAGCGCAAACCGGTCTGCAGCTCTAAGGCGCAGTAGCAATCTCAATCTGCCCCATGCCTGCTTGTTCAAACCAATAGCCATCACATTGGTTATCATCAATCAGTGCGTCGAGCTGTTGCGTGGCCTGGTTCGTGCTGATATCGCCCGCGGCCTTGGCTTTAAACAGTTCTATAATTTCTCGCGTATTCTCAGCCTGGGGACTGATTCGAACCACATCAACGCCCATATCCTGCATCCGATCTAATTGAGCGATTAAATTAAAGGTGTCACTAGAGAGGGTTTGAATACCATTCATCAACAAAAAGGACTGTTGTTCTTTGGTCGATAACAACACCCCTTGTTCATGTTCTATGCATTTATATTGGCAATTGTCTTTGTCTAGGTTGTAAGCTCTGGCGGTAAAACAACGCGCAGAAAACGCCAGGGGCAACTTGCCAAAAGCAAACACTTCCACCTCTAGGTCATCGGTTTTTTCTTGCATAATCTGCGCCAAGGTATCCACCGATAGCTCCACTGGAAAACACCAACGCCTCAAACCTTTTTTGGCCAAGAAGTTTAAGCTGGCACTGTTATATATATTCACACTGGGTCCTATTGCAAACGGTTTTTGTTGTTTGGACAGCAGATTAATAGCCGCAAAATCATTTGCCTCTACCAAAAACTGCGCATTATCACAAATACGCGATAGGCGCTTAAGCTCCGAGTCAGCCTCAATCAAGGTTAGGGTAGACAGTACCACCTCTTTACCGGCCTCTGTCAACAGCCTAGCAATCTCCAGCCAGTCAGATAGCTGCATCTCGTGGCGCTTGGCGCAAACCACCTCGCCCAAATACACCACATCAACACTAGAGTAGGCAATGTCTTGATAAAACTCATAGACTTTTTGCTTGGGCCAATAAAAATAGATAGGCCCCAAAGAAATCTTCATTGCCAACTCCGATGATAAGCACCCAACGTAGTCTGAAAACCTTCAGAGACTTCAGATAAAGCCTGATTCCACGCCGCTTGAGATTGATAATTCCCGCGCTCAAGCTGGCGTAAGGCTTGTGACCAAGTGCTGGCAACGGTTTGAATATAGGCTGGGGAGCGTTGTCTGCCCTCGATTTTAATGGCCTTAACTCCAATCGCCTCTAACTCTGGCAGTATTTCCAAGGTATTAAGACTGGTGGGCTCTTCCAGCGCATAATAGGTGTTATCCAGGGCTTCAAACCTACCCTTACACAAGGTTGGATAGCCCGCCACCTCGTGTTTTTCGTAGGCATCAATCAGCACACCGCCCAATCGGGTTTCCAGTTGAATATCATTTTCTATGTACTCAACATGTGAAGCTGGAGAGCAGGCGCCATAGGTATTGGGAGAGCGCCCGGTTACATAGGAAGAAAGAATGCATCGACCCTCAACCATCACACACAAAGAGCCAAAGCCAAATACTTCAATCTCTACCGAGGTGCTCTCGATAATTCTCTTTACCTGTGCCACCGAAAGTACTCGAGGCAGAACTGCGCGCTTAATGCCAAAGTTTTGTTGGTAGAATTCTAAGGCCTCATAACTGGTGGCCGAACCTTGTACCGATAAATGCAGATTTAGTTGCGGGTGCTTTTCAGCTGCATACTCCATCAGGCCCATATCGGCCAAAATAACAGCATCTGCACCAATACTGGCTGCACGATCAACCGCACCAATCCAACGCTCCCAGCCCGAGGGTTGAGGATAGGTATTAATCGCCACATAGAGTTTTTTACCTCTGGCATGCGCATAGTCAGCCCCTTGTCTGGCGCGTGCCTCGTTAAAATTTAAACCGGCAAAATGACGTGCATTGGTGTCATCACCAAAACCAATATAAACAGTATCTGCGCCGTGGTCTATGGCGGTTTTTAAAGAGGGCAGATTGCCTGCGGGACAGACGAGCTCCATGGGATTACGATGATTTCCTGACTACAATAGAGCTGTCATTGTAGAAGTGAGTCCGCCCCTTGTCTTTGACGCATATCAAAGTTTTTTTCCGCGCATAAAAAAACCACCCTCTCGGGTGGTTCTTTTTGATTCTAACCAATGCCGCTTATTCGACACTGGTTGGATGATCAGTAATTA
>CAZLDG010000003.1:0-59300 GCA_964558405.1 uncultured Candidatus Thioglobus sp.
AGCCTGCTGCCATTGCCGTGTGTTTGGGCGCGGTATTTTTAGCGGTACCTAAATGTTTGGAGCTTTTAGATGGCTCCAATATCCAAATTGACTTGGATTTTGTTGAGCAGGAGTTTTAAGCGCTAGCTTAGCAAACTTGCTAGCTTTTGACGATAGGCGCTCGCCGCATCAGCATTAGTATTGGCCAGCATATTACAGACCATACCAATCATCTCACGCGCTGCACCATCTTTAAATTCAGGTTCGCTGGTTTGGATAAAAAATAACTCATCCATGGCTTTTTCAATCTCATGGGTGGCAATCAAGCAAATTGCCAAATCAAAGCGCGCTTGATAGTCCTCTGGGCTTTGAAACACTTGCATACGTAAATGCTCTAATCCAGCGGTATTTTGCGCCAAACGAATAAAATTTAATTGACTGGTAATGGCACTACCCATCTCCATCTTATGCGCCTGCTCTGGCAGTCGATCAAACAAAGATTGCGCCTGGTCAATCTCACCAATATCCAAGAAAATTTGTACCATATCCAGTGCCACGCGCATATTAGTACTATCAGACTGAATGGCCTGGGTTAGTAGCATAATGGCGGCTTGTGTATCACCACTAAGATGCTTTTCCCTGGCCTGTTCGCGCAACTCGTCTATTGGACTGAAAACACCTTGTTGTTTTAAGATTGCTCTGAGTTCTGCTTCTTCTAACAAACCCTCTTCTCGGCGTTTTTCTTCACCGCCAGAGAACACCAATACTGTTGGCACATTACTCACCTTATACTGATCTTTAAGCGCTTCTTGCTCGTCAACATCTACCTTGGCAAAAATAAACTCACCTGGAAATTCTTTGGCCAGGTCGCTGATGCGATCCGAGAGTTGAATACAAGGCCCCGACCAAACTCCCATAAATTCCACCACGACTGGCACCTTGTTAGAGTTAAACAACACCACGTCGGAAAAATTAGACTGACTGACTTCAAAAATTAACGGCTCTGACATAATAAATTAACGTGGTTGAAATAAAATGGATTTAATCGATTGATAATTGGTGGCAATATTACGCAGATTTTGTTCGCCAAGCTCTTTGTCAATACGTCCAGCCTCTAGATCTTTAACCTGATCAGCATACATTTTTTTCAGTGTCTCTAATGTGGCACTAATCTCATAGACGCTGGGATTGTTGGGGTCTTTCCAATCTTGAGGCAGAGTTGGCGGATATTTAGGCTTGAAGTGAATTATTTGTTCATCATCTTCAAACATAAATCCGCCTACACCTATGCAGTCAAGCTAGCAAATAGTAATGGCAATTGCTCTGGCAGACGATCAACATGATCAATCACCGTGTAATTATTCTCACCAAAGATACGCTTCACATAATCATCTGCATGCGGATCTAGTGTTAAACAATAAGTCAGCACACCATTACTATAAAGCTCTTCTACCGCTTTCTTGGTATCAAAGCGTAGGTGTTGCGGATCTGCCTCATCAATATCTGCCGGTTCACCATCGGTTACCATTAGTACTAACTTGCGGCGCTCTTGCTGTTTTAACAAGTGATGGCCTGCGTGACGCAGCGCTGCACCCATACGCGTGGACAAACCACCCTTCATACCAGCTAGACGCGATTTGGCATCATCCTCAAAGTGCTGATTAAAGTCCTTAAAACGGAAATACTGTACGTCGTGACGACCATCTGAGGCAAAACCATGAACCGCAAATGGATCGCCAATACCTTCAATCGCGGTTGATACCAGCGTTGCTGCTTCTTTAGTGAGCTGCAGAACTGTCTTGTCTGAACCATCCATCTTCTCGTTGGTAGATTCGGATAAATCCAGTAGTACCACCACGGACAGGTCACGATTTTTCAATACATTACGCATGGTAATTCTTGGAGACGGCTGTTCGCCCATGCGAATTGAAATCATCGCATCAACTGCAGCATTAATATCAACCTCATCACCATCTTCTAGGCCGCGTTGACGCTGTACACCAGCTGGTGCTAATAGATCAATAATCTGGCGAATACGGTGTGCAATTGGCTTGTGCGCTGTCAAGATATCATCAATCTCTTCAGGATCACCCTTAGAAGGACGGCGCTCATAAATCGTCGCCCAATCAGGACGATGCAATTGAATTTGATAATCCCATTCTTGATAATGATATGGTTCAGAGATTGGCTCCTTGCCCATTACCTCATTAAAGGTGGTGGCATTATCGGTTAGATCATCCTCGTAGATACGCATCTCATCTTCACAAATCCAAATCTCTTGAGCGTCATCACCAGCCAGCTCACAATCAACTTCGTGTGCCATCATCAGTGGGCTTACCTTATGACGAACTTGCTTCTGACTCGCGGCCACATACTCCACACCCTGACCCCAGTCAAAGTCTTCAAAATGCCAGATAATGCGATTGTCATCACGATAAGGAATGCGATAACGCTCTAAGATACGCAGACTTGGCACTGCCTTACGACCAGCAAACATATTGAAAAGCTCAACGCCTAATAGCCAAGAGAAATGATTATCATCTTGATTTTCTTCAATACCTTCGTGGAATTTCTGGGCAATTTGATTGAGTTGCTCATCCTCACCCACTACCGTTTCATCTAGTAGTTGCAAGGCAAATTTTTCCAACACTGGCATGGTCTCGTGCTCAACATCACCCTCAAAATCCATGGTCATGATGGTGCGCCATAAGCGTTTAAGACCTGGGAAAGCCTGCGTGGCTTTATACTCCACACGCGCATCTTCAATCAAACCGACAAAGAACATTTGTGCAGGAGATAGTTGCTCAGCCGACATAGACTTAGAGGTGTACATCATATGCGCTGCCATATGTGCAGCTGTAGCACGATACATCTCTAAACCTTCTAGTACTACCTTGTCGTCAACCTTAATATCATCCAGAGCATCTGGCACGTACAAAATACGATCTTGCACATACGGTCTAAAGTCGGTGTAATCCGCACCGGTTGGACGCAAGAAGAAATCACGACCCCATAGGGCACGCAAATAAAAATTTAACTTACGCTGAACTTTAACAAATAGTACGCCACGACGCTCTTTCTCTAGCATGGCACGTGAATCTTGTGACTCTAGATTGAAATACGCGGTTAGGTTATTAAAATCACGTCGATAAGCCTGAGCACCAAAATTAGCCCAGCGTCTTAGACCACTTAGGGTGAGTTTGGATAATAACTCGTCCACGTGTGAAAGCATCGGTCGTAAACCACGGGCTGCGGTTGAGGCCAACTGGTGAATTAGGGTTAAATAACCACGTACCAATTGCGCATCACCCAAGTGTCTAGCTACCGCTGGTAGGCTGGCCAATAACATGGTGATTACCTCACCCGAGGTCATGGAAGACGCTTTCATCGCCGCGGTTACACAATCATCAATAATGTCTTCGCCACATTCTTTGGCGATTTGTGGGATTACTTCTAGGTAAGTAACCACCAAATCATTACCACGACCCAGACTGCATAGCGCCTTGGCGCCGTCTAGATAGTCTTTAAGACCTGCTGGTGAGATAACACGCGCTGCGTCATGGAACGTTGCATCAAGAACGTCCTTAACCTCTGGCGAGATTTGTTCTAAAAATTCTGAATATTCTTCTAATATGATGGCTGACATAAGCTTTGTACCAAATTAATCGATTACTAACACAAAACCCTTGCGGGTTTAAAAAGGCCTGAAGCAGGCCTTTTATTTGATGATTAACCCAAGAATGTTTGTACAGCTGCTGTCAGTGTATCTCTCATATCTGGATCATCCGTTAGTGGTGTGATCATCGTCATACTACAAGCCGCTGATGGCTCAACACCGCTAGTAATTAGCTGACCGGCGTATACCAATAGACGGGTTGAAATACCTTCATCTAGACCGTGACCCTTAAGGTTACGTGCACGGTGTGCAATTTGTACCAACTTCTCAGCAATCTCTTTATCCACACCTGATTCTTTGGCCACAATTGACACTTCTAGCTCAGCCTCTGGATAATCAAAGTCCATACCACCAAAACGTTGCTTGGTTGATTGCTTAAGGTCTTTCATTAGTGACTGATAACCTGGGTTATAAGAGATTACCAATTGGAAATCTGGATGTGCTTCAATTAGTTCACCTTTTTTATCTAGTGGTAGCGTGCGACGGTGGTCCGTTAATGGGTGAATAACAACGGTGGTATCTTGACGGGCTTCTACCACCTCATCTAGATAACAAATCGCACCAATACGTGCGGCTGTGGTCAGTGGACCGTCTTGCCATTTAGTACCATCTTTGTCTAGTAGAAAACGACCAACCAGATCTGAGGCAGTCATGTCTTCGTTACAGGCCACAGTAATCAGTGGCTTACCCAATTTCCAAGCCATATGCTCAACAAAACGCGACTTACCGCAACCGGTTGGGCCTTTTACCATGACTGGCATGCGTACACTATACGCTGCCTCATACATTTCCACCTCATCGGCGATGGTTTCGTAATAAGGCTCGTCTTTAATTAGATATTCTTTTGGATCTACTGTTGTATCTGACATAGTTACCTCTTTATGTTATTAATGTTTAATCTTCGTCGTCGGTTTCTACTTCACCTGACCAACCGGCGACTTTGGCGTCATTAAACGCCTTGTAGTGAATTTCTTGATGACGTTTGGCTAGCTCTGGTGGTAAATTACTTACCAGACAGCCATACTTATCCCACTCGGCATTAACCTTTTGTAATAAAGCGTCAATCCCGGCTAGGTTCCAACCTTCACAGGTCTCATCCTCATCGAGCAGCCCAAATACCCAAGCGTCGCGAATAATTTTAGCAATTGTGGTCATACCACCATTGATTTCATTATTGATACCGACATATAAATCTGGTTTATTCATGCTCGTAATTTTAACTTATAGATAAAAAAGCCCCAACTTTTTATACAAAAAATTGAGGCTTAATGGTTGCGTTAGCTAGCTATTAAACCGTTTGACCACGGTGAATAACCATTGACGCACCTGCACATTGTGCAAAGTTGTCCAAACCAAGTAGACGTACGTGGTTGTTTGGATGTGCAGCGCGACATGCTTCTAATTCTTTTAGAATTACGTCAACATCTGTTTCACCAAACATTGGAAGTTTCCACATATACCAGTATGAACCTGAAGCGTTTTCTGGCTCAGTGTGCTCGATAGATGGGTTCCAACCTTTGTCTACGATGTACTGAATTTGAGTACGTGTTTGATCTGCATCCAGCGTTGGTAGGTATGAGAAAGTCTCAAACTTACGGCTATCCGGGTTGCTTAAACTTGATTGATAATCTTGCATTTTATTGCTCCTATATTAATTCATTAGCAGAGCGCGCATTGCGCTCTGTTGTTAAATCGTTTACTTGTGAGAAACGTCCAACTTATCAACTGTGTCGAATTCAAACTTGATTTCTTTCCAAGTATCCATCGCAGCAGCAAGCTCCGGAGAGTGCTTAGCAGCAGTTGTAAGAATGTCCTTACCTTCTTTCTCAAGCTCACGACCTTGGTTACGAGCTTCAACACAAGCCTCAACCGCAACACGGTTAGCAGCCGCACCTGCAGCGTTACCCCATGGGTGACCTAGTGTACCACCACCAAACTGTAGTACTGAGTCATCGCCAAAGATGTTAACTAGCGCAGGCATGTGCCATACGTGGATACCACCTGATGCTACTGGAATAACACCTGGCATTGCACCCCAATCTTGGTCGAAGAAGATACCGCGTGAACGATCTTCTTTGTTAAATGAATCACGCATGATGTCGATCCAACCTAGTGTCGCTTCACGATCACCCTCAAGCTTACCTACAACGGTACCTGAGTGTAGGTGGTCACCACCTGATAGACGTAGACACTTAGTTAATACACGGAAGTGAATACCATGGTGTGGGTTACGGTCTACTACCGCGTGCATCGCACGGTGAATGTGTAGTAGCATGCCGTTGTCTTGACACCATTGAGCTAGTTGCGTGTTTGCAGAGAAACCAGCAGTAAAGAAGTCGTGCATAATAATTGGTGCACCGATTTCCTTCGCGTACTCAGCACGCTTCATCATTTCATCTGAAGTTGGCGCTGTAACGTTTAGGTAGTGACCCTTACGCTCACCAGTCTCAGCTTCTGCCTTGTGGATTGCTTCCATTACGAAATCGAAACGGTGCTTCCAACGCATGAATGGCTGTGAGTTTACGTTCTCATCATCCTTAGTAAAGTCTAGACCACCACGAAGACCTTCGTAGCAAGCGCGACCGTAGTTCTTAGCTGACAGACCTAGCTTAGGCTTAATTGTACAACCTAGCATTGGACGACCATATTTGTTCATTAGGTCACGTTCAACCTGGATACCTTGCGGAGGACCATTACAAGTCATCACGTAAGCTAGAGGGAAACGGATGTCTTCAAGACGTAGTGCACGTAGTGCTTTAAAACCGAATACGTTACCTACTAGTGAAGTTAGTACGTTTACAACTGAACCTTCTTCGAATAGATCAATTGGGTATGCAATAAATGCATAGAAACAAGTGTCGTCACCTGGTACGTCTTCGATAGCGTACGCACGACCCTTATAGTGGTCAAGATCTGTTAGTAGATCTGTCCATACTGTTGTCCAAGTACCTGTTGAAGATTCCGCCGCAACCGCTGCTGCAACTTCTTCACGTGGTACACCGTCTTGTGGCGTTACTTTAAAGCAAGCCAGTAGATCACTTTCAACCGGGGTATAATCCGGCATCCAATAAGTCTCGCGGTATTCTTTTACACCCGCATCATAAACTTTAGCCATTTTCTTTAGCTCCTTTTATTAAAAGAACGGTCATCATACAAGAAGCTTTGAATAATGTAAAATAATATTTTTTTAAAAAATAATAAATTTTACTTATGATTAATTACACACTCAAGCAGCTCTATAGTTTCGAGGCTGTGGTGCGCTTATCCAGCTTCACCAAAGCCAGTCAAGAACTTAATATTACCCAGCCAGCTGTGTATATGCAGATCCAACAACTCACGCAAAATATTGGTTCTGATTTGTTGCACATCCAGGGTAAGACCATTACCCCAACTTATTTGGGTCAGAAATTTTATAAGACCTGTATCAAAGTAATCGGAACACTAGAACAAAGTAAGGCCGACATCGATCAAACACTAAACCCTGATGCAGGTCACTTGCAGATTGCGGTAGCCACCACCACCAACTCGTTTGTTTCTCGTATCTTGGCACAATTTAAACAACACTATCCACAGATGACCTTCTATCTTGAGGTAACCAATCGTGAAAAACTCTTAGAAAAACTCAATGACAATACGGTTGACTTGGTGGTCATGGGTGAGCCACCCACCAACCTGGGTCTAGAAACTCAACCGTTTATGGACAATCCGCTGATTGCCATCGCCCACCCCAACCATCCACGACTAGGCAAACATAACACCATCTCAGATTTAGACCACGAAACCCTAATTACCCGTGAGCAAGGTTCAGGTACGCGTAGTACCATTGAACGTACCACCGGTTTAGAGTTTCACTCTGATATTGAGATTAATTCGAATGAGGGTATTATTGGTGCGGTACAAGCCGGACTGGGTATTGGCTTCGTATCCGAACACACCGTAAAACTAGAGCTGGAAAATGGCATCATTAAACAGCTGGACGCAGAAAAATTTCCCATCACGCGTCAATGGTACGTGGTGCATAATAAAAACAACAAGCTCTCACTGATTGCACAGCGCTTTAAAGACTTTATTATTGACAACAGTTAGAACAGAAGTTTTTTCAACAAAAAACCAATGGCGGTCAAAATAATCACGCCCAAAACCTTCTCTAGGGTTTTGGCACTGTATTTAAACGAACCCCAATAAGAGCCTAAAAAACCACCGATAAGCACTGCGCCAATCATCGGCAGATAATTTAATAAATCAATGGAGTTGTATTGCAGACGCGACACCAGGCCCGAGAGTGAGACCACCCATACAAATACCACACCTGCTGCTGCGGCTTGTTTGGGGGTGCCTAGATTGAGCATAATAATCAAGGGCACCAAATATACACCACCGCCAATGCCAACAATGCCAGCGATCAATCCCAGTATCGAACCTGCAAACAGTGACACTCCTATTTTTTGCTTGGGGCTTAATTGCAGATTAAAACTGGTGTTTTGCCATAAGTAGATTCTCGCCGCTACCAATAGTAACGAGGCTAACAACACCCACAAAAATACCGATTTGGGCAATTGCAAGGCACCACCCACATAGGCAAAAGGAATGGCCGAGACCAAGAACGGCATAATAATGCGCCACTTACCATGACGATTACGCAAAAAATTATAACTACCTAAGGTGGTGACCAATAGATTTAGTGATAACGAGACCATGGGAATGGCCAAAGTTGAGAAACCCGTGAGCACCATCAGCGCGGTATAAGAAGAGCCGCCACCCATGCCTACTGAGGAATAGACAAAAGCCACCACAAAAAACAGCAGCGGTAACCAAGTGTCGATATGGGTAATTAAAAATTCCATCTCGGGTTATTTTAACCAGGCAAGTGAGAAAAAGGCTTAACCCAAATCAAGACTTAGGAAAACACCACGGTCTTGTTATTACACGTCAATACACGATCCTCTAAGTGGTATTTCAGTCCTTTGGCTAGGGTAATTTTCTCCACATCTTGACCCATTTTTTTCATGTCTTCTGCGGTATCGGCATGATCTACACGCACCACATCTTGCTCAATAATTGGCCCTTCATCCAGATTGGCCGTCACGTAGTGGCAAGTGGCGCCAATGAGTTTTACCCCGCGTTCAGCAGCGCGTGCATACGGATTAGCGCCCACGAATGAGGGTAAGAACGAGTGATGGATATTAATAATGCGATTTTGATATTTCTGACACAGCTCCTCAGGCACAATTTGCATATAGCGTGCCAACACCACCACATCTGGCTCGAACTCGTCAATGGCCTGGCTCATCTTCACAATGTCTGCCGCCTTAGACTCCGAGCGCACTTCAACCTGTTGAAAGTTCACCTCATACCAACTGGCCAAATTGGCTAATTTATTATGATTAGACAGCACGCCAACAATCTCACCTTCTAATTCGTTTTCATGATGGCGATGCAATAGGTCTGCCACACAATGCGAAGAATTTGAGCCCATGATCAAAATACGTTTTTTCTGTGCCGAATCACTAACACGCCAAGCCATCTGATATTCGCCAGCCATTTGTGCAAAGGCCAACTCGAACTCGTCCAGCGAGCAAGATAAGGAGTCTGACTCAATTTCAATGCGCATAAAAAAGTGTTGGTTTTGCTCATCTAAGTGGTGATGCGCTTCCTTGATATTACCGTTGTATTTGAGAATAAAGCTCGATACTACGGCCACCAAGCCCGGCGCATCCGGACAAGAAATCAATAGTCGATAAACACTCATGTACGATACTCCGCATTAATCTTTACATAATCATAAGAAAAATCACAGGTCCAAACACTTTCTTGGGTGTGGTTCTGACCAATTTCAATGGTAATGACAATCTCATCCTTAGCAAATTCTGCACTACCAGCAGCCTCAGAATAATCAACATCAGGCTCACCGGCTTGAATGATGCGCACTGTATTTAGATAGATATTAATGTCTGTAATATTAAGTCCGGCAATATTGGCCCGGCCCACAGCCGCCAAAATCCGACCCCAATTGGCATCTGAGGCAAACAATGCAGTTTTTACCAGTGGTGAATGCGCAACCGTATAAGCCACTTCTAAACAATCTTCATTACTAGCACCGCCTTTAACCCGAACCTCTACAAATTTGGTTGCACCCTCACCATCACGCACAATTTGCTGCGCCAAGGATTGACTGACTTGATTCAGTGCTTGTTGGAACGGCGCCGCACAATCTGACAGCTTCACCCCGCTACGGCCCGTCGCACTTAGCGTACAAGCATCATTGGTTGAAGTATCACCATCAACAGTGATACGATTAAACGACTGATTGGCTGCCTGTGTTAAACACGTCTGCAACTGATCAAAATCTGCCTGAACATCACTAAAGATAAAACTAAGCATGGTGGCCATATCTGGACGAATCATGCCCGAGCCTTTGGCCACACCGGTGATTGACACGGTTTTCCCGTCTACGTCAAACTGAGCTGAAGCAGTCTTCTTTACCAAATCGGTGGTTAAAATACCCTTGGCCAATTGCTCAATGCCAGTATCACTTAGCGCAGATGCCGCTTGAGGTATACCAGATTCAAACTTAGATAAATCCAGCTGCTGACCAATCACCCCGGTTGAAAATGGCAGGACTTGTTCAGCTTTCACACCTAATTCCTCTGCCAATAATGCGCAAGTTTTTAGAGCGCTTTCCATACCCTGAGTACCGGTACCGGCATTGGCATTACCACTATTAATCAGTAGCGCTTTCACTGAACTATTTAGATGATTCTTAGCCAGCAGAACCGGTGCTGCGCAAAAGACATTTTGAGTAAATACTGCTGCAGTCGTTGTTCCCTGTCCCAAGGCCACCACGCATAAATCTGGTGCGCCACTACTCTTAATACCAGCACTGATTGCTGACGCCTGTACACCTAAGATTGTAAGAGTTGAATCTGCCATATAAATACCTCAATAATGTTGGGTATTTTACTTGGCTCTTAGACTTTTGCAGATTTTTTATCAAACCATTGAAAAACACCCATCAAAACCGCACCAATACCAACCATCATCAGCGCTGGCACGGCGGCGCGTTCAAACAGGCCTTCGGCACTGAGTTCGTAGACTTGAATGGCCAGTGTATCCCAGCCAAAAGGACGCAAGAGATACGTGGCTGGTAGTTCTTTCATCACATCCACCGCTACCAATAGGCCGCCGGCTAAAATACCCGGGGTCATCATCGGTAGATAAACCTGCCAAACGACACGTCCTCTAGAAGCGCCCAATAAGCGTGCACTTTGCGCATACACCGGTTTGATTTGTTGGGCACTGGCATCAATCGAATTATAGGCAATGGCCATAAAACGCGATACATAAGCAAAAATCAGCAGTGCGATAGAACCAAATAGCAGGTGGTTCAAACTCTCACCGCCCAAGTGAATGTTGATTAGCGAGAGTTGATTAACGCCATATAACAAGCCCACTGCCATCACCGAGCCCGGCAGGGCATAACCCAGTGTGGCCAATCGAGTTACAGTATTTAGCCAAGCACTTTCCCGCTTACATCGACTTGGCAGCGCCAACACCGTGGCAATCACAATAGTGGTGAATGCTGCCAGAATCGTTAAAATACTGGTTGATTTGAATAGCTCAAAGTATTTAGCGCCCCATTCATCCGCATAACTCTCAAGCACCCATACGATTAGCTGCAACATTGGCATGGCAAAGGCCAATAAAAACACAGTCAATACAAACATCGTGATTAGCCACGCGCTTGCCCCTTTTGGCTGATAAGGTTTCTTATGCGAGATATCGGCTGAATAATACTTGGCTTGGCCGCGCGCTTTTTTCTCAAAATAAATCAACAAGAACGCCACTAACACTAATAAAGAGGCTAGCTGCGCGGCTACTTCAATCGAACGAAAGTCTCCCCAAGCTGAGTAAATGGCTGTGGTAAAGGTATCGTAGTTAAACAATCCTACCACACCAAAATCGGCCAAGGTTTCCATCAGCGTGACCAGCACACCGGCGGCAACCGCCGGTCTGGCCAGTGGTAAAGAGATTTGAAAAAACACCCGCAAAGGGCCAGCACCTAAAAGCTTTCCAGCCTCGATCATATTGATGCGTTGACGCTGAAAAGAGGCGCGCGCCATCATGTACACATAAGGATAAAACACCAAGACAAAGGTCAGGATAATGGCCCACGAACCAGCACGAATATCAAAACCTGGCAGACCTAAGACCTCGCGCATCCACACCTGTGCATAACCCGAGTAGTCAAACACCCCCAAATAAACAAAGGCCAATACATAAGCCGGAATGGCAAACGGTAGAAACAGCGCCCACTCTAACCATCGTCTACCCGGAAATTCCACCATCACCACTAGATAAGCCAGTGTAGTTCCCAGTAAGGCGGATCCTAGGCCAACACCCAGCAGTAGTACCGCGGTTGCACTTAACAAACTGGGTAATAAGACCTCAGAGAAATGCGCCCATAATTCATGCTCAGGCAATAGCCAAGACAATAGCACCACAAAGATTGGCAACGCTACCACTAGTGCCACCGCACTGATCCATAGATTTGACTTAAGGCAATTGCTACTTAACATACTACTTTAACGCTGTTTACTTCATACACACAAAAACCCAAGGCTACACCTTGGGTTAAAAAAATCATACCGTGTTAAGGGCTACTTATAGCCTCTGGTTTGCATCAGCTTCACTGCATCAGCTTGCAACACACCAGCCTGCGATAAGTTCATTTTATCTTGCTTAAACGAGCCCCAGGCTGATACTAGCGCATCCGCAGCAACATTTTGGTTGGCTGGGTACTCTTTGTTAAGTGCGCCATAAATGGCTTGCGCTTTGGCTGATGATAACCACTCCAAGAGTTTGACAGCATCCTCTGGATTGCTGGCATATCTAGTTACACCTGCACCTGATACATTCACGTGTACGCCGGTGGTGTCTTGGTTGGCCCAGAATAATTTCAGCGGCGCATCTGGATTTTTCTCAATCAAACGACCAAAATAATAGGTATTCACCAAACCCACATCACATTGTCCGGCCAAAATAGCATCCATCACATGTGAGTCTTTGGCATTCGGTGTACTGGCTAGATTATTAACCCAACCTGAAACAATCTCGCCCGCTTTGTCTTTACCATGATTGTGAATCAGTGAGGCAACCAATGATTTGGTGTAGATTTTTTTACTGGTTCTTAAGCATAGACGCCCTTGCCACTGGTCACTAGCCAAGTTGGCATAAGTTGACAGCTCTTCTGGCTTGACGCGCTCCGTTGAGTAGACCAAAGTACGGGCACGTACCGACAGGCCAGTCCACAAACCCTCTGGATCACGTAGATGCGCCGGGATGTTACTCTCTAAAGTATTGCTCTTGGTTGCTTGAAATAGATCTTGAGAACCTGCATACCAAAGATTACCCGCATCTACCGTCATAAAGATGTCTGCTGGGGTGTTGTTACCTTCTAGTTTTAAGCGCTCAATTAGTGCACCGCCCTTACCAGTTAGGTACTGAACCTCGATACCAGTATCTTTGGTAAAGGCTTCAAATAATGGCTTAATTAGATGCTCTTTACGCGCACTGTAAACGGTTAACGACTCATCACTAGCTGCTTGTACTGCGCCCACATAAGCACTTGACAGAATCACCGTGCCAACGACCGATGCTAAGATTTGTTTAAAATTCATATTTATTTGACTCCAATAGTAAGTTTGTTATTAGTAAATGATAATTATTATCATTTGCAAATGATACTTATTTCTATTTAGTTGTCAAGTGTTTATTTTCGATAATACCCATATTATCAGCCAGAGTATCGGCCTCGCTTTGATTATGAGTCACAAAGATGGCACTAATATTAGCCTCTTTCAAAATATCTCGAATCTGATGGGTTAATTGCTCTCGATGTATTGTGTCCAAATTAGAAAAAGGCTCATCCAACAATAACAACTTAGGTGATGGTGCTAGCGAGCGCGCTAAAGCAACTCGCTGTTGCTCACCACCTGAGAGCTGATGTGGATATTTAGCCTGAATACCCGGAAGATCTACCAATTGCAATAATCTAGAGACTTTATCAATTTGATCAGTCTTACTTAAGTGATTAACACCAAAGGCAATGTTTTGCTCAACCGTCATATGCGGGAATAAGGCATAGTTTTGAAATACCATACCCACCTCTCGATGTTCAGGTGCGACTAGGTGCTGTCCCTGGCTAGAGAGCTCTCGACCATCTAACATCACCTCACCCTGATCAGCTGCCTCTAAGCCAGCAATAAACCTTAGCAGACTACTCTTACCACTACCACTTTGACCCAATAGGGCAAAAATCTCACCTTGCGACAGATTTAAGCTAAATCCGGAGAGGATTTCTCTGCCGCTATGGGAAATTTGAACGTCCTTAACAGTTAGCATTGGCTTTCATTCACTAGTGATTGCACTGCGTATTGGTCTCCACCGGAATACTCATCTGCGGTGGCTGCTTGCCGGTTTTAAACAGCATAACAACCGAGGCAAATAAGATCATCGCTGAAATACCAATCCAAGCCAATGAATAAACTGGATGTTGTGTAAACGTGCTTAATTGGTAGAATACCGTTGCTGAGGTATAAGCTAGGCCGGTGGCCCACAATGCACCTACTAAGGCCCATTGTCTACCTATCTCTCGAATCATGGCACCAAAGGCGGCCACACACGGAAAGTACAGTAGAATAAACAGCAAATAGGCAAACGCACCCGCTTGACCATCAAAACGCGACACCATGGCGCCGAAAGTCGCTGTTGACACCTCTTGCGACTCAGCGGCTAAATCCTGAGAATGGGTATCATCCAACACGCTCAAACCCAGTGGGTCCGACAAGTTATCCAGCGCATCAGACAGGTTGAGCGGAATAGTCTCTAGCGCCTCAGTCAAGCCTGCTTGCAAGTCATATTCAACCGTCTCTTCAACTGCTTCAACAGCTGGCGCATCAATATTGGCATACAGCGAATCTAGCGTACCCACCACCACTTCTTTGGCCAGAATACCGGTAACAATACCCACCGTGGCTGGCCAGTTATCTTCTTCGATACCCATGGGTTTGAAGGCTGGTGTGACGGTTTGTGCCACTTTGCTCAACAGGGAATTTTGAGAGTCTTGATTGCCAAAACTGCCATCCGTGCCCACACTATTGACCACATTGATCAGTGTCACCACAATCACAATAATCTTACCGGCGCCCAACACAAAACCCTTAAGCTTATTCCAAGTATTAAGCAGTAGGTTTCTCGCACTTGGTAGTTGATAGTTTGGTAACTCCATTAAAAAATCACTGGCATCGGTACCACCTTTAAACGCGCGTTTTAAAATCAAACCAGTCAGAATCGCAAACAATACACCGATCAGATATAGGGCAAATACCACGTTTTGTCCGCCCACCGGGAAGAAGGCTGCCGCGAATAGAGCATAGACTGCCAGGCGCGCACCACAAGACATAAACGGTGCCATCAGCACTGTGGTGATACGCTCACGGTGCGAATCCAATGTACGCGCTGCCATAATGCCGGGTACGTTACAACCAAAACCCACAATCAGCGGAATAAAGGCTTTACCCGATAGGCCGATTTTGCGCATAAACTGATCCATCACAAACGCCGCACGTGCCATGTAGCCCATTTCTTCCAATAGGGTTAGGAACAAATACAGGGCTGCAATAATAGGCACAAAGGTGGCCACTACTTGGATACCGCTACCGACGCCATCTGCCAGTAACACGATGAGCCACTGCGGCGTACCAATGCTACTCAGCATATGTGCCACGCCATCGATAAAGATGGTGCCAGCAGCCATGTCAAAAAAGTCAATCAATGCACCACCAAAATTAATACTGACCAAAAACAGCAAATACATCACCAATAGGAAAAATGGCACGCCAGTAAGTGGTCCTAGCACCAGTTTGTCAACCTTGTCAGAAAACGTATGTTTAAGTGTATGGGCATGTTCAATCACCCCTGTGGCAATCTGATGTGCATGATTAAATCTGGCTTCTGCCTCTAGTAATTCAACTTGAGCTTGATTATTCTCGGCTTGTGCCGATTCAATCGATTGGCTTGGATAATCTATCTCCAGTGCTGAAGATGCTTGGAATTGCTCAATAACGCCGGAGAGTAATGATAAGTCGTTTTGCTCTTTTAAGGAGATGGGAATAATTTCACAGTCTAAGCGTTGTTTTAGCTGATGCAGATTAATCTGCATGCCGCGCTTACGCACCACATCCATCATATTCAGTAGTACTACTACATTAACACCCAGCTCTCTGAGTTGCGTGGTGAGATACAGTCCGCGCTCTAGCGTTGAGGCATCCACCAAATTGAAATACAGGTAGTCTGAATGATTCAGCACGAACTCTCTGGCAATCTGTTCATCCATGGAGCTGTGCTTGTTGTCAATCGAATAAACACCTGGCAGGTCAACCACCTGATAAGCATTTTGATTCACTTTGAACTCACCTTCTTTACGCTCAACGGTTACCCCTGGCCAATTACCTGTGCGTTGCTTGGCACCGGTTAATAGGTTAAATAAAGTGGTTTTGCCAGAATTAGGGTTGCCAATTAAGGCGACTTTGTTAAAGCTCATAGGACACTCACCTCAATCATGCGACTTAGCGTTCTGCCCACACTCACGCGCGCATTACCCAATGCTAACACCATGTCGCCACCACGGTTTCTCAACACAGAAACCTGAACCCCGGTATTAACTCCCAGGCCAAGTAGTTTCATTTGTTTATCACTGGCAACATTAAGCTGCCCAATCAGTGCTATTTTTCCAATGGTTAGATTTGATAATACTTGCATAAAAAGTATGGTAATTTGAGATAAGTGCAAATGATACCAGTTATCATTTACGCCCAATATCCGTTTTATTAAATAATTATAATTTTGTGATATAGATCATATAACCTAATATCAACACTGTGCTTAACGGGCCGAATGCCTTAAATAGTGTTTTAATTGTGCTTGAGTAAAAACTTGATAATCTTTGTGCATAGCTCTATTGGTTTTTTGAAAATAATGGTTAAATGATAATGATTATCATTTGTAATTGCAAACTTTTTTTTGGATTTTGTCTAAAAAAAATGAGGACTAACCTAAAATAAACAAAACTTTATCGACAAAGAGTCTTAAAAACAAATGCAAGGTCAGGATCGCGCAAAAGCCAGTCAAAGAATTACCATCATAGGTGCTGTGGTTGATTTTTCCTTGGCGGTTTTTAAAGTCATTGCTGGTGTACTGGGTAATTCCAGTGCTTTGATTGCTGATGGCATCCACTCATTTTCTGATTTACTCTCTGATGGTATCGTACTCTACGCTGCCAAACATTCATCGGTCGAGGCTGATGAGGATCATCCTTATGGGCACCAGCGTTTTGAGACTGTTGCCACCCTGGGTCTGGCCATCATCTTGGCACTGGTGGCGCTTGGCATCATTATTGATGGCATTAATCGACTGGATAGCCCTACTGAGATTACCCATATTAACCTACTGCTGGGAATTGCTGCTATCTCCATCTTTTCTAAAGAAGCTTTGTATTGGTACACCTTACAAGTGGCCAAGGCTTGCAAATCAGACATGCTCAAAGCCAATGCCTGGCACCATCGCTCAGACGCCTTATCCTCAGTGGTGGTATTTGCTGGTGTACTGGGTGCGACATTTGGTTATACCTATCTAGACGCAGCAGCGGCTATTGTGGTGGGACTGATGATTATGCACATTGCCTGGGGGTTAGGCTCGGGAGCTACCCGTGAGTTGGTTGACACTTCGATTGATGCCGATGAGATTGCAAAACTTCGAGATGCCATTGGCCGTATCGGTGGCGTTAATAGTGTGCACTCTTTGCGTACACGCAAAATTGGCCACACCATCTCTGCTGATGTACACGTACAGGTCGACCCCTTTCTAAGTGTTAGCGAAGGCCATATTATCAGTGTCAGTGTTGAGCGCGTGGCCAAGGAGTGCTTAGAAGATTTAACCGATGTTACGGTACATATCGACCCTGAAGATGATGAAGTGGTTGCACCTTATCAACACCTGCCAGAACGTTCTGAAGCACTGGGTATTCTCACCCGAGTGCTGTTTGACAATGAATGCGACGGGGAAATTGACCGTATTCAATTACATTATTTAGATGGTCAAATTCATGTAGATTTTTACTTGCCACTAAGCTGTTTGGAAGGTAAGCAAAGCCATGATGAGATTGTTAAAAAACTCAAAAACACCGTTGCAGAGTTAGAAGGATTTGGCGAAGTAGCCGTGTATTTCTTTAGTAATTAAAGACAATGATAGGCGTGGCAAATTGCCCCGGCTAGGGCATCAGCGGCATCCTCTTGCGGCGCCTTGTTGAGCTTAAGCGCCTCACATACCATATAGGACACTTGGGCCTTATCGGCATGCCCTTTACCTACCACAGTTTTTTTAATCTGGTTAGGACTGTATTCCACAATCTCAATACCTTTGGGACCCACCGCAGAGATAATCGCACCACGTGCATGACCCAGCTTAATAGCCGCATCAGGATTAGGTCGATCAGGACGCATAAAGGCACGTTCAATCACCACCACATCAGGCTGGTGCTGAGTCACAATCTCACTAATACTCTCAAAAATGGTACTAATACGCTGAGGTAATTCGCCCTGGGTACGCACACAACCACTGGCAACGTAATTAAACTTTAGTTTTTCGGCTTCAATAATCCCAAATCCGGTAACTCTTGAACCTGGATCCACCCCTAAGATTTTCATGAGGACATTGTACGCTAAAGACAAGTGATAAAAGCATGACAAAGTCCTCAGTATATAAGTGTCGTATGATATACTTTTGTCTTTTATTGAACTAAGGATACAAACATCATGGCAGTATTAGAGCTAAACAAAGACAACTTTGACGAAACTATTCAAAACAACGAGCTGGTTATTTTGGATTTTTGGGCACCATGGTGCGGTCCTTGCAAGCAATTTGCACCGACTTATGAAGAAATGAGCGAGAAAATTGAGGGTGTGACTTTTGCCAAGATCAACACGGAAGACGAGCAAGAATTAGCCGGTCACTTCCAGATTCGTTCTATCCCAACTTTGATGATCTTTAGAGAGCAAATCGCTATCTTCCAACAGCCAGGTGCGATGGCCGCTTCAGACTTAGAAACGGTTCTAAACAAGGCTAAAGAGCTAGATATGGATCAGGTGCGTAAAGAGATCGAGCAGCAGCAAAGCTAAATCAGCGCCAAATAACGTTTTTCATTAAACCCAACAATAATCTCATCGCCCGTATCTAACACCGGGCGTTTGATTAGCGTTGGGTTTTTTAATATCAGCGCGTTATCAATGTGCGCTTTTTGCGCATCACTTAAACCTCGATAAGTGGTTGAACGCTTATTCACTAATTGCTCCATCCCTACCACGTCAATAAAACGCTGCAAGGTCTTATCATCCAGAGGCTGTTGACGAAAATCCACAAACTCAATCTCACAGTGTTGCGCCGCAAAGAACTTTTGCGCCTTTCTAACCGTGTCGCAATTTTTAATGCCGTACAGCTTCATTAGTTAGCCTGCGAATTATAGTACTCTAGCATTTCTTGCGCCTCATCATCAACGATAATGCGTAGGCCCTTATGCGGGTAATACCAATACTCAGGCTCACCTGCTAGCGCTTGTATTGAGTCCGGCTCACCAAAGCGCTGTACAATAATCTCCTTAGGCAAATCCGCTCTAGGAACAAAGGTAATAGCATGGATTCTTAGATTAAACATCGCCGCATCCGCTACTGGTTCAAAGGTGGTTTTTCTAACTCCTGATGGCATCACTGCTGAATCCTTAATATGCTGGCCCAATACTTGAATCACTTGTTCATTCAACTCAAGATTCAGAATCAATTTACCATCAATACCGCCAACACGCACCTTAGGGAAAAACACCTCTAGATCGGTATTTTTTTGCTCATCTTCAAATAATGAGGCTTCCACTTCAGAGCCAAAGCGACGCATAGAATCGGTCAGATCAGATACACCAATAGTTAAACCAAAAGCCACTGTCGCCCCCTGCTCGTCTACATAAGATTGCCAAGGCATGGTTTTATCGCCGGCTTTGTCGTCTTGATAATTGATCAGACTAATCATGGTAAAAGCCGCCAGGGTTACCGCTAAGATGATTAAAACAATTCTACTTTCTTTCATACTAACTATCGATTCAGTGAGGGTTTATTGGCCTTATGTCTAAGCCAATTCAAAGCATTATAGGTCGGATTATGATGAATCAGCTTTAACTCTAATTTGCGCTTACCAGGGAACTCCATTAAAAACAAACCCAAAACGATAGAGATAATACCCTGACCCGGGGTAACCAGCATAATAATACCCGCCAAGAGTAAAACCAAGCCTAACAAACTTCTAAGAATTACCGCAATCACATGACCCATGTGCTCCAATTCTAATTTATGCGGATTGGGGCCCACAAAATAATCCTTTGGAATAAGACCTAAGAGATAAGGGGTTAGTAGCAAACTCAGTACAAAAACAATGGCCGATACCACACCCATCCATACCAAGTATTGCTCGTATTCAGCCAGCAGCGCAAGAATCCAATCTAACATGACAATAAAAAGGTCACCGGACCGTCATTGGTGAGTGAGACTTGCATATCGGCACCAAACTCACCTGTGGCCACCTCGGTATGTGCCAAACGCAATTTGTCCACAAACTGCTCATATAATACTTTCGCTTCAGCTGGTGCCTTAGCCGTGGAAAAGCCTGCGCGCGTGCCAGAGTTGGTATCGGCCGCTAAGGTAAATTGTGACACCAAAAGTACGCCGCCATTAATATCGCTAACCGATAGATTCATTTTCTCATCCTGATCATAGAACACACGATAAGAAAGTATGCGTTTAATCATTTTATCAATCTGCGGAGTCTCGTCGGCTTTCTCAATACCTAGAAATACCAAAATACCTTGATTAATTTGGCCAGTGATTTGATTCCCCACTTCAACCTTAGCATCGCTAACGCGTTGAATTAAAGCCTTCATGGGTTTAACACATTAAGCCAGACGTGAGACATCGGCCACCGATAAAAACAATGAGCGAATCCAGTTAATCAGCTTAAGACGTGCTGTTTTTAATTGTACGTCTTCGGTGTTCACCATGACATTGTCAAAAAACCCGTCAATGTCATCTTTAAGCGATAACAGCGCATGCATGGATTGTGTATAGTCTTTCTCATCTTGAAGAGACTTGGCCACTTGCGTGGTTCTATCCAGCAACTGCTTTTCCTCAGGCGCTACCAATACCGAGCCGTCTACCTGAGTATCTAAATCACTCTGATCTTTAAGCATATTGGCAATACGCTTATTGGCCTCAATCAGTGAAGCAGAGGCGCTATCAGAAATAAAGGCATTCAGTGCCTCAACGCGCAGTTGAAAATCATAAGGTGATTCAGGCTTAATCGCCAATACTGCGTCAAAGGCCTTGGCACTCAGCTTCTGCTCTTTGTAGTATGCGCGCAGACGATCCATCATGAAACTATAGACATCATCTTTAGAGTCACGATTTACCTCGGTTGCATGTAAGTCCAATGATTTTTCAATCAAGGTCTTTAAATTCAGTGACAACTTAGATTCCACAATCATTCTTAGCAGACCTAGAGCCATTCTTCTTAAGGCGTAAGGATCTTTAGAGCCGGTTGGCCCTTGGCCAATACCATAAATACCGGTAATGGTATCAAGCTTATCAGCAATGGCAACCGCCAAACCTTCCTGAGTTTGCGGCAGACTATCGCCGGCAAAACGCGGATGATAATGATCAGAGATGGCACTGGCTACTGCAGCCGACTCATTGTCGTTTTGCGCATAATAACCACCCATAATGCCTTGAAGGTCGGCAAATTCACCCACCATATCACTGATTAAATCGCTCTTACATAACAAACCTGCTCTGGCGCTGTCTGTAGCATTGGCATCAATCTCGCCAGCAATATACTGCGCCAAAGCACTGATACGCTTAGACTTGTCGCCCATTGAGCCCAAGGATTGCATAAATAATACACTGTCCAGTTTGTCCAGACGTGACTCTAGTGATTGCGCTTTGTCCTGCTCCCAGAAAAATTCTGAGTCGCTTAGACGTGGACGAATCACTCGTTCATTACCATCGATAATCACCCCAATATCACTAGACTCAATATTGGCTACTGAGATAAATAGTGGCAATAAGGTGTTGTTTTTATCGACCATATGAAAATACTTCTGATGCGATTTCATTGCTGAGATCAATGCTTCTTCTGGCACCGCCAAAAAACGCTGATCAAACTTACCAGCAAAGGCGCGAGGATACTCTACCAAGGCCGTTACCTCATCCAGCAAAGACTCATCAATCACTGCTTGCGCGCCATGATCACTAGCCACTTGTATCACTTGCTCGCGAATCATTTCTCTTCGAGCAGAAAAATCTACCTCAATCTGCGCCTGAGAAAATAGCACTGAGCGATAATTAGCTGCCTGATCAATTTGGACGGTTTTCTCACCAGTAAATCTAAGGCCGCGTGTGGTATTACCTGCTTGCAGTCCCATAATATTGGCATCAAGCACTTCATCGCCCAATAGCATGATTAGCCAGTGCACTGGTCGTACAAATGAATAGTCCAAATCACCCCAACGCATTGGCTTGGCAATTGGAATTTGTTTGATGGCATCCTCACTAATGGCTTCTAGCAGTTGTTTGGCCTGCAAGCCCTTTTGCTCGGTGGCAAAGAAATAATAATCACGACCATCAACCTCTCTAGTTTCTAAATCTGACTGCTCTACAGCACAAGATTTGGCAAAGCCAGCAACTGCTTGTTCTGGCGCACCGACTGCCGGACCCTTGCGTTCAATTACCTGATCGGCTTGTTCAGTTTGCAGGCCCTTAACCAGTACAGCCAAACGTCTTGGGGTGGCAAACGCCAACACCTCAGCATAATCAAGCTTGGCCTGTTGCAGACCTTGACTTAAATTGTCTTTAAGTGCGCTAGAGAGTTTGGGTAATAATTTAGGTGGGAGCTCTTCTGTTCCAAGCTCTAATAAAAAATCTGTTGTTTTCATAAATCGCTATTTTATCAAATAATCTGAAATCTCAGATTGCCATCGAACAAATCAACCATGACTGAACGGGCATACAACTTGGTCGGTACTACATCGAACTTTTTGTACACGCCGGCAATCGAAATCAGCTCAGCATTAAAGGATTGAATAAAAATGGTGGCTTTTTCATCGCCCTCAATCCCTGCATACAGACGACCACGCACTTCTCTATAAGCAGAAATCGAGCCATAAGAAAGTACTTCAGCACCAGATTTAACCGTAGATAACAATACTAAATCTCTATCCCTGGCCACAATTTGCTGCTGTGAATACACCTGAGTACTAATGATCTTAGGCGCCTGATAGATTGGATCTTGATGCGGATTGGGTACACTACTCTCTGGCTCAAGTGTTGGTACTGGTGTGGTCTCAGCCGATTCTGGTGTCAGTGATTTACCAAATACCGCCAATCCGGAGAACTTGGCAAAATCCACCAATTCTTGTTTTTTAGAGCGAATGCCAACTGCCACCATATCATTTTGTGCCAGCACCTCAATCAGCACTGCCAACTCATTAGCTTGGAAGTTATTATCTTCAATCTCTAGAATCACCGGCGCATGCTGAAATTGCTTTTTATTGCTAGCGGCCAAACTACTAACCTCTTCCAAGAGCTTGTCAGTATTGTTGCTAAGTACTTTAAGCGTGTACAGTGCCTCAGTTTGAGTTTTAACTTTGATATTATTCAATCTCGCCATCCTTGCGTGCAATCTAGAAAATGCCAAACGCGTTTCATTCCGTGCTCACCACTAAGCATTAGCTCCAGTGGTGCCTTATTCTTAAATTTACGTACCGAACGTCTTAGCCAAATAGCTGGATAATCTCGATTGGTTGGATAAGTGGTATTTAGCGCCTCGTACACACCCAATACCATCTCAGCTCTAATCTTTAGTCCCTGGTCAAACTCAAAAGAGCTGTCGCCACGGCGGTATTGATACAGATGTCTGGGCTTAACTTTACCCTCCAAATCCAATAAGTTTAATTGCTCTGCATCGCTCAATTGCCAATTCTCTAAAATCTGACACAAATGAAAGGTCAGTTGATTCTTTTGGCTATCGTCTAACGAGTCGGTATCTAACATTAATTCACCCTAAAGTGGAAAACAACCTCGCGGTCGAAAATGGTTTTATCTGGCGCATGTGGCAAAGGCGAGGCTTTATAAACCGCGCGCTCAATTGAATCTTTAAATGATTTGGCCTTGGCACTTGCATCAATAGTACACGAGGTCAAATTCACACTTTTTACATTGCCATCGGTATCTTGCAAAATATACACGTCACAACCCCAATCATCCTTAGCACCGTTATAGCGCCATTTGTCTTTAACTCTGGCGGCAATTTGATTGATGTAATTTACCTTAAGCTCATTAAGAATATCTTCTTGTGCTAGAGCACGATCCTGATCTTCCTCTGCCTGGATTTCTTTTTTCAAAGCGCGTTTATCTTGCTCCTTGGAGAATTTTTCTGCCTCAACCTGTCTAAGCTTTTCTAATGCTTGTTTTTTCTGCTTAGCCTCTTGAGCCTTTTTCTCGGCAACTTGGGCTTGTTCTTTGGCCAGCTTCTCACGTTTTTTGGCCTCTAAGGCTTTTTTCTCTGCCAGTTGTTTGTCACGCTTGGCTTTTTTAATTCTGACCTCTTCTGCCTTGCGTTTTTTCTCCGCTAGGGCTTTGGCTTGTTTGGCTTTTTGTGTTTGGGCTTTGAGTTTTTTGAGTCGCTGCTGCTCTTTATAACGCTCATTCTCAACGCGTTTTTCTGCACGTTTTAAATCTGCTAAATGCTTTTCACGTTGTTGTTTAATCTTAATCAGACGCTGCTTTTCCTGCTCAATAGATTGCAAATCTACCGTCACTGCTTTAGGAATATCAACCGACTTGGTTTTGGATTCTTGCTTGGGAATTTCCCATTTTTGTACATTGGAAAACAACAAACCAATCAACAAGAGCACGTGTAGTGCCACCGCCACCCAAAAAGCCACTGGATGCTTTTGAGCGATTTGTGGTAATTTGAGACGTTGATAGAGATTCATAACTATTTAGCGTCTGGCGACTCAGTGATGATGCCAACTTTTTCTACGCCATGTTTTTGCAAAAAAGACATGAGCGCCACTACTTTGCCATAAGCCACCTCACGATCGCCACGCACAAAAACCTTCATGTTCGGGTAGACGGACAATCTGGCGCTGACACGTCCAGCAATAATACCCAGCGGTAAGTTCTCGCCCTTGGTAACCGAAGAAGACTCTTCTTCTAAAGAATTAATAAAATATCGACCCTCTTTATTCACCGTCACAATAGTAGGTTGCTGATCAGTAAAATCCACCATATTGGCCTCGGCCGATGGCAAGTCCACATCAATACCTTGTTCAATAATCGGTGTGGTCATCATAAAGATTACCAACAGCACCAACATCACATCGATATAAGGCACAATGTTGATATGTGCATCAACCTTGGGTCTGTGACGTTTGGGCAGTGCAATCATGCTCTATTTTTGTCTTTGGAATAGCACAAACAACTCTTCAATAAAAGCGGTGTATTTGTTATCAATCGCCTCAACCTGAGTCAGTAGACGATTATAAAAAATCGTCGCAGGAATAGCGGCAAACAAACCAAAGGCGGTTGCAATCAATGCCTCTGCAATACCTGGCGCTACAATGGCGATGGTGGCTTGTTTGACCGAAGCCAGGCCAATAAAAGAATGCATAATGCCCCAAACCGTACCAAATAAGCCAATATAAGGCGAAGAAGAGGCAATCATCGCCAATACACTCAGAGAACTATCCAAACGGTCAACCTCATTATTGGCCACGGTATTCATCGCGCGATAAGCACGCTCAGAGTTAATTACCATCGCTTGATTAGAGCTGGAGTTGGAATGGGTAAACTCAGAATAACCTGAGGCAAAAATATGCTCCATAGCAGAACGTTTGGCTGCCGTTTGCGACACGCTGGCGTGAATAGCCTCTAAATCTGGGTCGGATAAGAATTTATTGCGAAAGGTTTTAATGTCTTTATTGGCATCCATCAATGTCTTCTTCTTCGACATAATGATGGTCCAAGAGTACACACTCATCAGTACCAAGATTAACATCACCAATTGCACCACAAATCCAGCACTGATGATTAGACTAAAAATACTTAAATTATCACCCATTTATTTTCTCCAAAATGCGCTGAGGAATTGCACAAGGCTTAAAACTGTCTGCTTGCAAACAAGCAATGCTAATTTGCGCTTCAAATAATACCTGATTTTGCCCAGATATCGCGATTTTCTGTGAAAAATCCAGGCTGGCTTTACCCACTTTTTTTAGCTGGGTTTTGACGGTTAACAAGTCGTTAAATCGAGCTGGAGAGCGATAGTCAGCCTGTAAGCTACGCACGGCAAAAATAATGTTTTGCGCTTTGATTAGCTGGTCTTGCTCAAAACCTAATTCGCGCAGGTATTCTGAGCGTGCGCGTTCGATAAATTTAAGATAATTGGCATAATAAACCACCCCACCACTGTCGGTGTCTTCGTAATAAACGCGAACCTCTAACTTACTCATCAAACAAGTCGGTTTTTTCTCGAGAATCTGTTAACCCCAAATGGGTATAAGCCAATTTTGTGGCGCTACGTCCACGTGGCGTACGCATGATAAAACCTTGTTGGATTAAATACGGCTCCACCATATCCTCTAAAGTGCCGCGCTCCTCGCCAATAGCAGTAGAGAGCGTATCCAAACCCACCGGGCCACCGGAGAATTTCTCTACCATGATAGACAGATAATCACGATCTAGCTGCTCTAAGCCAGCCTGATCCACCTTAAGTGTGGTCAGTGCTTCATTGGCAATGGCTTGGTGAATCACGCCATCGGTTTTCACATCGGCAAAATCGCGCACACGTCTAAGCAGGCGGTTGGCAATTCTAGGCGTACCCCGTGAGCGCATGGCAATCTCCATAGCGCCTTCAGGTTCAATCGTCATCTCCAAAATATCGGCTGAGCGTTGGATGATTTTTTGCAAGTCTTGATTGTGATAAAACTCTAGACGATGCACAATGCCAAAACGATCTCTCAGCGGTGAGGTCAGCATGCCTGCTCGTGTGGTGGCACCAATCAAGGTAAAAGGTGGCAGGTCCAACTGTACCGAGTGTGCAGCCACACCCTCGCCCACCATAATGTCTAATTTAAAATCTTCTAAGGCTGGATACAAAATCTCTTCCACCGCAGGATTAAGTCGATGAATCTCATCAATAAAGAGAATATCATGTGGTTCGAGTTTGGTGAGAATCGCCGCCAAATCACCTGAGCGTTCTAACACCGGGCCTGAGGTCTGCACCAAGTTTGAGCCCATTTGATTGGCAATCACATTGGCTAAGGTGGTCTTACCCAAGCCAGGCGGCCCATAAATCAAAATATGATCCAGCGCATCGCCACGTTTTTTAGCTGCTGAGATAAATAAGGACATTTGCGCCTTCACATCACGCTGACCAATGTAGTCATCCAACACCTTAGGGCGTACTGATGACATTACCACTTCTTCATTTGCGCTTGGCTGTGAACTGACTAAAGAATCCTCTTCTATCATGGAAATTACCTATAAATATTTAGCTTATTTTAGCTGTTAATATCGCTCAAAAGTAGTTTGATTTTTACGCTATTATCGAAATGTTGCAGACGCACAATCTTAGGAAAAGCCTGATTGGCAATTATCTGGGTTTTGCTAATAACAACCCGCCAATCTCCAATGCGTTCAATTGGGTGATTAAAGAGGATTTTTTCTAGATCTTTGATGGAAAGATGCCAGCCTAATTGAGATTGTAGCCAGCTTTGCAGATTCTGTGACACCGGCTGATTGTTAACCCATAATTGTTGTTGGCTTTGCCGTGCCATCAGCTTAGACAGACCCAGTGCATCACTCAATTCTAGTTGAGTTGAATCCGGACGCACACTCAAGGCAAAGCTGTAGCTCTCTAGTGTATTTTGTTGCTGAATGCTAATTCTGCCACTAGCACTCCAATGCTCAGGTGTGGGTTTGATTATGGGGGTGGACTTGGGTTGGTTTAGAGTACTACAGGCAGATAAAAACAAAACCCAAGCAATTAATACGCCGTATTTCATAAGCTTGCATTGTAACGATAAACCGCCGACTTAGAGGTATAATTGAGCGTTTATCTTTTTTCTGCTTATTGGGTTTCATGTCACGCATTGCAATCTTAAGTGTTAATCACCAACTGGCTCCCGTAGAGGTTAGGGAGAAGGTGGCATTCGCACCTAAAGAACTCAGCAGTGCACTGCAAACGCTACAAGCTATTCAAGGTATTGAGGCTTGCGTGATTCTATCGACTTGTAATCGCTCGGAGATTTACGCCATTGCTAATCATGACAATCCGCAAGCATTGCTCAGTCAGTATTTGGCCGATACACACCAAATTCCATTGGGTGAGTTACAACCTTTTTTAAGTTATTTCCAGGATGATGAAGCCATTGAACACATTTGTCATGTGGCTACCGGACTAGACTCTTTAGTACTTGGTGAGCCGCAAATTCTAGGTCAGCTTAAAGAAGCTTATCACGTCGCCAAAGATGCCAATACGCTAAACAAGCTCTTGGAAAAACTATTCCAGCATGCTTTCTCAACAGCCAAAAAAGTACGAACCGATACCCAAATTGGATCTTCTCCAGTCTCAGTAGCCTATTGCGCGGTTAAGCTAAGTGAAAAAATCTTTACTGATCTCTCTGAACAAACCGTGCTGCTTATTGGTGCGGGTGAGATGATTGACCTATGCGCACAACATCTGAGTGAAAAAGGTGTTGAGTCTATGATTGTGGCCAATAGAACACTGGAAAATGCACAGAAAATTGCCAAGCAATACCAAGCGCAGGCCATTAGTCTTAAACAATTCTCTTCAGTGATTGATCAGGCTGATATCGTCATTTCCTCAACTGCAGCTTCCGTGCCTATTATCGGCAAAGGCTTGATTGAAAGCGCACTTAAACAGCGCAAACACAAGCCGATGTTTATGCTGGATATTGCCATTCCTCGCGATATTGAACCCGAAGTGGGACAATTAGATGATGTCTATCTATACACCATTGATGACCTCCAACAAGTGGTGAGTGATAATCTTGATAATCGCGAAAAAGAAAAAACCTTGGCGCAAGAGATTATTAAAAAACAAAACCTGGTATTTAACCAATGGTTAGAAACACTGCCTAATGAGCAAGTGGTGCAGACCTATCGCCTAAGTGCCTACGAGGTAAAACAACAAACGCTAGAGCAAGCCTTGAAAAAACTCAACGCCGGTACTGACGCTGAATCGGTGTTAACAATGTTGGCTGATCAGCTAACCAACAAACTCTTGCACACACCGTTTCAAAATATTAAAGGCGCCGATACAACGCAACTCAGCAAATGCGAAGCCTGCGTACCTAAGATTAAAAAATAAACCCAGTTATTATGAACGAGTCGATCATCGCCAAACTTGAACAACTCTCTATGCGCCTAGAAGAAGTCGGCGCCATGCTCTCTGATCCGGAAATTGCTGCTGATCAAAAACAATTTCGTGAGCTTTCTATTGAGCATTCACAGCTCACCCCGGTGAGTGAAAAATTCAACGAATATCTCTCCACACAACAAGACATGGAAGATGCCGAGTTAATGCTGGCCGAGGATGACGCTGATCTTAAAGCCATGGCCAAAGAGGAAATTAGTGCCGGCAAAGAAAAGCTTGAAGTGCTTGAAGTTGAATTAAAAAAAGCCCTACTACCTAAAGATCCAAACGATTCGCGCAATATTATTATTGAGATTCGTGCCGGTACCGGCGGTGATGAGGCCTCGATCTTCTCGGGCGATTTGTTTCGCATGTACTCACGCTACGTGGAAAAGCAAAGATGGCAAATTGAAACTCTATCATCTAGTGTGGGAGAGCATGGTGGCTATAAGGAAATTATTGCGCGCATTAGTGGTGACAATGTATACGCCAAACTTAAATTTGAATCGGGTGCGCACCGCGTACAACGCGTCCCTGAGACCGAATCCCAAGGTCGTGTTCATACCTCGGCTTGCACTGTGGCAGTAATGCCAGAGGTGGATAATATTGAAGAAGTCGACATCAATATGAATGATGTGCGCGTTGACACCTTTAGAGCCTCAGGCGCGGGTGGTCAGCACGTTAATAAAACCGACTCAGCCGTACGCGTGACTCATATTCCGACCGGTACCGTGGTTGAGTGTCAGGACGGCCGCTCACAACATAAGAACAAAGCACAAGCCCTATCAGTACTTGCCTCTAGAATTCTAGACGCGCAACAACAAGAACAACAAAAAGAGTTGGCCTCACAACGCAAGGAACTGGTTGGTAGTGGTGATAGATCGCAACGCATCCGTACTTATAACTACCCACAAGGACGGGTGACTGATCATCGCATTAATCTCACGCTTTATAAACTGGCCGAGGTTATGGAGGGTGATTTAGAATCGATTATTGAGCCACTGATTGTGGAGCAGCAAACCAATCAACTCAGTGAACTTAACGAATCGCTATAGGCGCTTTGGCAATAGTTGCGAGAAGATAAACAAAGCGCCCAAGGCAATCACAATAGCCGGGCCACTGGCGATATCATAAACCAGCGAAAAGCCCAGGCCTAATACCACTGACAAAACAGCAATGACAATGGAGAACAGCACCATTGAGCTTGGTGAGGTGGCCAGGGCGCGCGCTGTGGCTGGCGGGATAATCAGCAGTGAGGTAATCAATAGTACGCCGACAATTCTCACTGACACACTCACCGCTAGGGCAATCAGTAGCATCAGCAGTAATTGATAAAAGACTTGACTCAAACCACCTGCTACCGCAATCTCCTCATTGAGTGTCATCAGCAGCAATCGCTGCCAAAATATCTTTAGTAAAACCGCAACTGTAGCCGCAGCCATATACACCCAAATAACGTCCTGAGTATTGATGCTTAAGATATCACCAAACAACAAGGCGAAATAATCGGTATTAACCCCGCCAACAATAGAAAGCACCACAATACCAACAGATAAGGCAATATGGGAAAAAATGCCCAAAATGGCATCATTAGAGAGTTGTTTTTGTTGTTGCATCAGTACCATTAGCACTGCAAACAAGGCGGAGATAATCAACAGACCTGTATGCAAGCCCAGACCACTGGCAATGCCTAGTGCTGCACCTAGTAGCGCAGAATGGGCAATAGATTCGGAAAAATAGCTCATACGCTTCCAAATCACAAACGCACCCAGAGAGCCAGCAATAATTGAAATACCAACGCCAGCCAGTAGGGCTCTTAGTAGGAAGTCTTCCATGATTAGGAATTATTGGCAGTTATGACACAAACCGTATAGGTACAAGCAATGATCGGTCAGCTGATAACCGTTTTTCTTGGCAATATCATGCTGATGACGCTCAATCACATCGTCTTGAAACTCGTCAATTTTTCCACATTTAACGCAAACCAGATGATCATGGTGCTCGGTATTAGACAGCTCATAGACACTTTGACCATTGTCAAAGTTTAGCTTGTTAACCATGCCCACTTCTTCGAATTGAGTGAGTACACGATAAATGGTGGCCACACCCACCTCTTCGCCTTGCATAATCAATGCACGATAGATGTCTTCGGCACTCATGTGATGATTGTCGCTCTTTTCTAAAATTTCTAAGATTTTAAGCCTTGGTAGTGTGACTTTAAGACCGGCACTTTTTAAATCTTGAGCATCCATGATGAAATCCCTTGATGTAAAATCATTCAAATCATTTTACCAATTATTCAACCATGAACAGATTAACTTTGATTGCATTCTCATTCTCATTACCGTTTATCTCGGCTTGTTCGCCGTCAATGCCAGAACTACCAGAGCTACCCGATTTTCCTGAGATGCCTGATATTTTGCCGGATATGTCGCTGCCAACACTCTACAAGGACGACATCAACCAAGGTTCAGTTCTAGAACGCTTTAAGATTAATCAGCTGAAGCTGGGTATGAGTGAGCAACAAGTACAAGAGCTTATTGGCTCACCAAGTATCGTTGACCCTTTTCATAACAATCAATGGCATTATATCCACCACTCAATTTTGCACGAAAGAGCCGATGTTAAATATGCACTGATTCTGGATTTTGATAAGGGTCAGTTGGTAAAAATCGACCAGTCAAACATTGATGCTTTGCCTGCAATGAGTGAAGAAGAAAAAGCTTTGGAAGCGCAGCGTATTGCCAAAGAAAAAGCTGCTGATACCAGCAACACGCCTTAGTACTTAACACCCAGTTATCGTGTCATCACTTGTGGTTAACAATCTAAGTTGTCAAAGAGGCTACAACCAGCTCTTTAGTCAGCTCTCGTTTACAGCAAGCAGCGGAGAAGTCTGGCGCATCTCTGGCACCAACGGTTCTGGAAAAACCTCACTACTAAAAATTCTCGCCGGTATTAATGCCTATGAACAAGGCTCAGTGATGCTGGATCAGCAAGTGCTGCGCAGTGATGAGTATCGACAAAATGTTTTTTACTTGGGACATTTAAGCGCTCTATCCTCTGAGCTCAGCGCCTTGGAAAACTTGGCTTATTTGTGCGCGCTACATCAAGAAAAAGACCAGGCAGCACTGCTACAATATTTGGCTGAAATCGGTCTTAAGGGTTATGAGCATGAAATCTGTGGCAAACTCTCAGCTGGACAAAAACGCCGAGTGATTCTGGCTGGATTGTTTGCCTCAAAGGCCAAGCTTTGGCTCTTAGATGAGCCTTTTACTGCACTAGATCCTAAGGGTGTGGAGATTGTTGAACATTGCATTCGCACCCATACACAACAAGGTGGCATTTGTCTATTTACCACCCACCAAGACTCAGCTCTAGAAAATCAACAGGTGTTGTCACTATGAATATCTACTGGCAAACCCTTAAGCGCGATTTGCAGATTGCCATGCGCAATCCTTCTAGCGTGATGAATCCGCTGTTGTTCTTTGTGATCTCTATTTCGCTATTTCCTTTGGCGATTAGCCCCGAAGCGCAAGTTTTGTCGCAAATTGCCGCTGGCATTATCTGGGTGGCTTCCATGTTGGCGGTATTGTTATCGCTTAACTCTTTATTTCATGGTGATTTTGAAAATGGTGTATTGGAGCAAATGAGCACCTCACATCACTCACTACCCCTACTGATTTTGGCCAAAATTGCTGCACATTGGCTGATGACGGGGGTGCCAATTATTTTGCTCTCACCACTACTAGGTATTTTGTTGTTTTTAGAGAGTGATAGTATTCAAGTACTGATGCTTACCCTACTACTGGCCACACCCAGTCTGAGCCTAATTGGTAGTATTGGCGCTTCGCTGATTGTTGGCATTAAAAATTCTGGCATGCTACTATCACTACTGATATTACCGCTTTATATTCCAATTTTAATTTTTGCTTCTTCGGCCGTCTCTCAGGCGCAATTCGGTTTGGAGATTAGCGGTCAGTTGTATTTTCTGGGTGCCATCTTTATGGCCAGTTTAATTTCTGCGCCATTTGTAAGTGCTCTATCACTGCGCATTTCTTTAGAATAGCACGCTTTACTTTTGCCAAGCTTTTTACTATAATTACCCACAACGCTGATTTGTCCCGATTGCTAGCGTGATCACCTTGAGTGGTTAAAACAAGCTAAAGCTGGAGTCTTCTGAATCAGAAACCCGCTTTAAGGGTTTTTTTATTTTTTAGGAGACAGAAATGATTTTTACTTCAGAATCCGTTTCAGCCGGTCACCCCGATAAAGTTTGTGACCAAATTTCAGATGCCATCTTAGATGCAGCACTTGAACAAGACAAAAACTCGCGCGTTGCTTGCGAGACGCTAATCAAAGATAACAATGTTGTGGTTGCAGGTGAGATTACCACCGGTGCCAGCATTGATTACGAACGCATTATTCGCAAAACCATTAATGAGATTGGCTATAACGACGACGAATTAGGCTTTAACGGCTCAACGTGCAATATTGCCAACCTATTAGGTGAACAATCACAAGACATCGCTCAAGGTGTCGATGAATACGCTGAGCATGAGCAAGGTGCAGGCGACCAAGGCCTGATGTTTGGTTATGCTTGTAATGCTACCGATGTGTTAATGCCGGCCCCTATTCTCTATGCTCACCGCTTGGTTAAAAAACAAGCTGAGCTAATGAAATCAGGTCAGCTACCGTGGTTAAGACCCGATGCCAAATCACAAGTTTCTTGTCATTATGATGGCCACAAGATCGTCGGTATCGATGCTGTAGTACTCTCTACTCAGCACGATGAAGACATCAGTCTAAAAGACTTACAAGAAGCGGTAATGGAAGAGATTATCAAGCCGGTACTACCGGCACAGTGGTTAAATGCTAACACCAAATATCACATCAATCCAACCGGCAAGTTTGTAATTGGTGGTCCTGTAGGTGACGCTGGCCTAACCGGTCGTAAGATTATTGTTGATACCTATGGGGGTATGGCACGTCATGGTGGTGGCGCCTTCTCGGGCAAGGATCCTTCTAAAGTAGATCGTTCAGCTGCTTATGCAACACGCTATGTGGCTAAAAATATTGTGGCAGCTGGCCTGGCAGATAAATGCGAGATTCAAGTGTCTTACGCCATTGGTGTGGCTGAGCCAACCTCAATCAGTGTTGAGACTTTTGGTACAGGCAAGGCATCCAATGAGCAAATTGAAGCCTTGGTACGCGAACACTTCGACTTGCGCCCTAAAGGCTTAATTGCCATGCTAGATCTAAAGCGTCCTATCTATCAACAAACCGCCAGTTATGGTCATTTTGGTCGTACTGAGGATGAGATTAGCTGGGAAAAAACCGATCGCGCCCACTTACTTAAATAATTAACTGTGGGTATAATAGCCCACAGGCCAAGGAGCGTTGCACTGGGAGATTCCCATTAGGCTTGGCAATCAAAACGACGCTCATTTTTATTAACCGTTTATTTTGGAGATAAAAATGAGCAATCCAACCATTGACAATCAAGATTACAAAGTAGCTGACTTAGACTTGGCAGATTTCGGTCGTAAAGAAATCGAGCTGGCAGAGGCTGAAATGCCGGCACTGATGTTGCTGCGAGATAAATACCGCGATAAGCAACCCTTAGCAGGCGCCAAAATCTTAGGCTGTATCCACATGACCATTCAAACGGCGGTACTGATGGAGACTTTGGTGGATCTGGGTGCGCAAGTACGTTGGTCAAGTTGTAATATTTTCTCTACTCAAGATCACGCTGCGGCCGCTATGGTAGCAGCTGATATTCCAACTTTTGCTTGGAAAGGTGAAACTGAGGAAGAATTTTTGTGGTGCATTGAACAGACGATTTTATCTGGTGGCCAGCCTTGGGATGCCAATATGGTGCTTGATGATGGTGGCGATCTAACCCAGATGTTGCATGAGAAATATCCACAAATGCTTGCTGATATTCACGGCATTAGTGAGGAAACTACCACAGGCGTACATCGTCTACTAGAGATGCTGGACGAGGGTTCGCTTAAAGTACCGGCAATCAATGTCAACGATTCTGTTACCAAGAGTAAAAATGACAATAAATATGGTTGTCGCCACTCTTTAAATGATGCCATTAAGCGCGGTACCGATATGCTACTGTCAGGCAAAAAAGCCTTAGTAATTGGTTATGGTGATGTGGGCAAAGGCTCAGCACAATCACTACGCCAAGAGGGCATGATTGTAAAAGTTAGTGAGATTGATCCAATCTGCGCCATGCAGGCTTGTATGGATGGTTTTGAAGTAATTTCACCTTATATTGACGGCATTAACACCGGTAATAAAGATGGTGTAAATCAAGCGCTACTAGGCACTACTGATCTCATTGTAACCACCACAGGTAATATCAATGTTTGTGATGCGCCAATGCTACAAAGCGTTAAAGCAGGTAGCGTGGTTTGTAATATTGGTCACTTTGACAATGAAATTGACACTCAATACATGCGCGACAACTGGCGTTGGGACGAGGTAAAACCGCAGGTACACCGTGTTTATCGTAGCGAGGACAAGAACGACTATCTGATCCTATTATCTGAAGGTCGCCTGGTTAACCTGGGCAATGCCACTGGCCACCCTTCTCGCATCATGGATGGTTCATTTGCCAACCAGGTTTTAGCACAAATGTATCTATTTGATCAAAAGTTTGCCGACTTGCCTGAAGGCGCTAAAAGTGACAATATCTTTGTTAAAGTACTACCGAAAAAACTCGATGAAGAAGTGGCAGCTGGTATGGTTGGCGGCTTTGGTGGTGTGCTCACACAGATGACTGACGCGCAAGCCGACTACATCAATACGCCAAAAGAAGGTCCGTTTAAGCCTGAGGCGTACAAGTACTAATTGATAAAAATATAATCCAGATAAAATGCGAGACTTGTCTCGCATTTTTTTAATCCTTTAATAGCACAAAATCCATGACAGCATTAATTAACCCTATCTTTCTCTCTGAAGACAACTTTAAGCAGGCCTTTACCCGGGGCTTAGAGCAGATGCTGGAGCATGATGAACTGGGTACGGTAATTCTAGCGGCCGCCAATGCGATTAACGAGGTAGAACTATGGGAGCGCCTTAAGCCAGCCATTGGCCAAAAAATCAACCAACTCAGAGAACAAGCCCTCATAGGTGCAGATGATGACGTGGCAGTATTCGAACAATTACTAGAATTGGACTTTGATAAATTGCAAGTGGCCAAAACCAAAGCCCTGGGAATGTTTGAGTTGCAATACAATCCGCTACGCGCCCTAAGACCAAAGCGTATGTCGGCCAATACTACCCAGGGCATATGTCAGGATTTTAATGCTCAAGGCTTTCACTTTAACAAGGCGTTTTTACAAAAAGAATTATTTTTCAAGGGCAAGCTTTTCTCTAAACAAATCTCTTTGTTTTATAACAAATTCCCGTTTGTTAGCTGGCACGGTCTCGTGGTGGTAGAGGCTAAAAAACAACATCCACAATGTCTAGACTATGGGCTGCATCAATTTGCTTGGATGATGGCCAACGCCATTGGGCTAAATATCAAAGGCTTTACCCTGGCTTATAATAGTTATGGAGCCTATGCCTCGGTAAATCATTTTCACCTGCAATGCTTTATTCGCAACGAGCCTCTACCGATTGAGAATCAAGAAAAGTACCCACTGATTCACCACTGGTTTGGCTCGGTCAGTGATGCCTGGGGTTTTATTGAAGCACTGCACGCTGACGAACAACCTTATCATTTGATTTATCGCGCACATAAAATCTTGGTGATTGTTAGACAACGCCAGGATCGGATTGAGCACGCCGACTGGACCGCTGGCTACGCTTGGTACGAAGCCTGTGGCGGTGTTTGTCCTAATAGTGATAGAGATTTTAACCAATTGGATGAGGCCAGCCTACAAGCAGAGCTGGAGAAGCTCAAAGTTGATTAATTTAATAATTTACTAAAATACTTGGTATTTATTTGCTAGAATAATGCTATCGAAACCCAGCGGGTTTTTGATTTTTTTGGGGCCTTGGTTCATTCTTCTCAATTTATCCCAATAGGCCTCAAAATTCCAAGATGCTAATTAAGACTTATTGGCGAGATTGATGCGGTAAAATTTTTGTTATTTTTCGCAATCAGAATCCTTATGTCAATTTCTGAGCTAGATGCCACAGCATCGTTTCAAAACCTCATTCTTAAACTCCAATCATTTTGGGCCGAAAAAGGCTGCACCTTGTTACAACCTTTTGACATGGAAATGGGTGCGGGTACTTTTCATCCGGCCACATTTTTACGCGCCATTGGTCCAGAGCCTTGGAAAACTGCTTATGTACAACCTTCGCGTCGACCAACCGATGGTCGTTATGGTGAAAACCCTAATCGTCTGCAGCACTACTACCAATTCCAGGTTTTATTAAAACCTTCACCCAGCGATATTCAGGATCTCTACTTGGAATCATTGACTGAGATTGGTATTGATCTCACCAAGCATGATGTGCGCTTTGTTGAAGACAACTGGGAATCACCAACCTTAGGTGCTTGGGGCTTGGGCTGGGAAGTTTGGCTCAATGGTATGGAAGTGTCACAATTTACCTATTTCCAACAAGTAGGCGGCCTAAGTTGCAAACCAGTTTCTGGTGAGCTAACCTATGGATTAGAGCGTTTAGCCATGTATCTTCAGGGTGTAGATTCTGTGTTTGATTTGGTTTGGGTTGATGGTGTGAGCTATGGCGATGTATTTCATCAAAACGAGGTTGAGCAATCTAAATACAATTTCGAGATTGCCGATACCGATGTCCTGTTCAGACAATTCGATGAAGCCGAACAAATGAATACAACACTGATTGACCAAGGTCTGCCTTATCCAGCTTATGAACAAGTGATGAAGGCTTCACATCTGTTTAACTTACTCGATGCGCGTCACGCCATCAGTGTCACAGACAGAGCACGCTTTATCCGTCGCGTACGCGCCATGAGTCAAAAAGTAGCACAAGCCTATTACGATTCACGAGAGACCCTGGGCTTTCCAATGCTAAAGTAATGAGTATCTTCTCTCGAGCATATTTAAAAATTTTAAATTGGGCCCAGAGTAAATACGCCATCCACTATTTATCATTTGTCAGTGTACTGGAGTCTTGCGTATTACCTTATCCACCACCGGATGTTTTACTGGCACCGATGTCGCTCAAACAGCCACATAAGGCTTATTATTTTGCCTTTATCACCACTATTTTTTCAGTCGTTGGCGGTCTGATTGGTTATTTCTTAGGTGAAGTGCTATTACAATTTTTACTGGGTTATCAGCTAATCTCCACCGCGCAGGTAGCGCAAATGAGTGGCTTTTTGGAGCAATACGGTGTCTGGGTGGTTGGTGTGGCGGCCTTTAGTCCTATTCCTTATAAACTGGCTACCATTGGTGCCGGCACACTGGGCATGGCACTCATACCTTTTATCGTCATTTCTCTGATTGCACGAGGTGCGCGCTATTTCTTGGTAGCAGCCTTGGTACGTGCCTATGGCGATAGTTGTGATCAATGGTTGCAAAAATACATTGACAGATTGGGTTATATCCTTATTATCGTCATTGTGATAGGAGTTTGGTATGCCAGCTAAAATATTAATATTGACCCTTGCCACCATCCTGGGTGGTTGTAATAATCTGGAGAATAAAACCCCAGCACAAATTGTAGACAAGTCCGGCAATCTAGAGCAGTTGCCAACTATGGTTGTAAAAACACAGCCACTACAATTTAACACCAGCTACACCACCACACAAACCAGCGTCAATCCTAAGGTGGAAAAAGTCTCGGTCAAAGCCGACAAACCCACAGCGCCGGAAAGAACCTGGATCTCGCCAATTAACGCCAAAGTGGACAAGCCGTTTTCAGATAAGCACCCTCAGCTAGGCTTTGTCAGTACGCCGAACCAAGTGGTTCGCGCCATTCGTCAAGGCAAAGTGGTTTATCAAAACCCGCAGCAAGTCGTGCTTCGACACCCGCTGGGTTTTTACTCAAGCTACCAGCCTATTAACCCCCAGGTAAAGACCGGCCAGGAGCTGGCCCAAGGTCAGACAATTGGCAAAACCACCGATCAAGCATTCACCCTGGGAATGAAAAAATTCAAAGATTCGATTGACCCTTTACCCTATCTTAAATAACCTATAATCAAGCACATGAACGAGTTTTTACAAAACATGACGCCTTATCAGGCCAGCGGTATTTTGTTTGTTGGCGCCTTGGTTCTACATTTTGTGGTTGGCCTGCTACTGAAAAAAGTACAAAAACACACAGGCAAGACCAAAAACCAGCTGGATGATCATCTATTGCAAGCCATCTCAGCGCCAATTAAGGTACTAGTCTGGTTTGCTTGGTTGTATTTCTCCATTCAAGCCTTTAAAGCTGAAATCGCCCTGCTTGAGAATGTCATTAACTATATAGACTTGGCGCCTATTTTTATCATTACCTGGGGTATGGTTCGCGTTGTCAACGAGGCCGAGACCTACCTAACCAACAAAGACGGCAATGTGGATCATGACTCGATTCGCCTGTTTGCACGCCTGATTAAAATTCTGATTATTGTGGCTATCCTGCTCGGTGTAGCGCAATATCTAGGCTTCTCTATCTCTAGCCTACTCACCTTTGGTGGTGTAGGTGGTATTGTGATGGGCTTTGCCGCCAAAGACATGCTTTCCAATATTTTTGGCGGGCTGATGATTCAAATGGACAAGCCGTTTTCTACTGGCGACTGGATTCGTTCTGGCAAATTTGAGGGTACAGTTGAGAAAATTGGCTGGCGCATGACGCGTATTCGCACCTTTAGCAAAAATCCGGTTTATATTCCCAATTCTATCTTCTCGTCAATGCCGATCGAAACACCTTCACGCATGACCAATCGTCGCATTAAGGAAGTGGTTGGTATTCGTTATGATGACATTAGTCAGATGCCTGAAATCGTCAGCGAAGTTGAGCAAATGCTTAGAACACATGGTGATATTGATCAAGACCAGGCTTTACGTGTGTATTTCAACTACTTTAATGCCTCATCTATTGACTTTAACATCTATTGTTTTACCACCACTACCGATAAAACCAAGTACCACCAGGTTAAGCAAGATGTACTATTGAAAGTGGCCGAGATTATTGCTAAGCATCAGGCTGAGATTGCCTACCCAACGCAAACCTTACATATTCAACAATAACTTGTATGGATAAACTACATATTCGCACCTTTGGGTGTCAAATGAATGAGTACGATTCGCAAAAAATGATCGACGTACTTAAACACTCTCACGGACTGAGTCTAACCGATGAAGCGGATGAAGCGGATGTGCTACTGCTCAACACTTGCTCTATTCGTGAAAAAGCCCAAGAAAAACTGTTTCATCAGTTGGGTCGTTGGAAAAAACTCAAGGATAAAAACCCCAATCTGGTGATTGGTGTTGGCGGCTGTGTAGCCTCACAAGAAGGCGAGCTGATTCTTAAGCGCGCACCGTATGTCGATGTGATTTTTGGCCCGCAAACGCTACACCGTCTACCGAATATGATCAACGAGTCTTTAAGCGAGCGCCAGGTTAGTATTGATATTTCTTTTCCTGAGATTGAAAAATTTGACCATCTGCCCGAGCCTGAGTCCAGTGGTGTTAGTGCCTATGTTTCTATTATGGAAGGTTGTAGTAAATATTGCACTTTCTGTGTGGTGCCCTATACCCGCGGTGAAGAGGTTTCTCGTCCCTTTGATGACGTGATGAATGAAGTTATCGCTTTGGCTGCCCAAGGAGTAAAAGAAGTCAATCTACTGGGGCAGAATGTAAATGCCTACCAGGGAGAAATGGAAGATGGTGAGATGGCAGATCTTGCTCTGCTTATTAGTATTGTCGCTCAGGTTGAAGGCATTGAGCGCATTCGTTATACCACCTCACACCCAGTAGAGTTTTCAGAGCGCCTAATCCAAGTCTACGCCGAAGTGCCCGAGCTGGTTTCACATCTACATCTGCCTATTCAAAGCGGATCAGACAAAATCCTCTCATTGATGAAGCGCGGCCATATGGCGCTAGAATACAAATCCAAAATTCGTCAATTGCGTGAGCTTCGCCCTGATATTTCCATCTCCTCTGATTTTATTATTGGCTTTCCTGGAGAGGGTGAACAAGACTTTAACGACACCATGCGTTTGATTGATGAGATTGGTTTTGATAAATCCTTTAGCTTTATCTACTCAGCACGCCCAGGCACCCCAGCTGCTAGCTATGTTGATGATGTGGACATGTCAATTAAAAAACAACGCTTACAACAAGTACAACAAAGTATTGACGCCTCAACCGAGGCCATTTCCAAATCGATGATTGGTAGCGTACAAGCAGTTTTGGTTGAAAGCCGTGCCCGAAAAGATGACAATCTGTATGGACGCACAGAAAACATGCGCAACACCCACTTTAAAGGGGATAGCGCACTGATTGGTCAGATTGTCAAAGTAAAAATAACCGATGCCCGTGGCAACTCACTCATCGGTGAGTTGGTGCACTAACGCTGGGTAACAAACGGCAGAACTACCTCGTATTTCTCACCGCCTGCATCTAGGATAAAGTGCGCATTCCAATGCATTTTAGAAAGCGAGCATAGTGATAAAAAACCTTTGCCACTAAATTGATTATCATTTTGCTTAACCAGATGATAAGCCGGCAAATGGTGATCAATCTCAATCCCCTCAAACACCACGCGAACTGCATCTACCTGCCAGTTCTCAGTCTTCACATCAATCCATAAGGCTTGGGTGAGCGGCATACCCTTGGGCAGTACATCAATACTGAATGAGCGTTGCTGATCCAAGGCAATATAACAAGTCTGTTCGGCAATTTGGCAATTATCAACCACCAAGCGCTGCGCCTCTATCGGTTGGTTTTTATACCAATAACCCGAGACGATAATTACGATTAAAAAGCCAATAACCAGGGAATAGGTTTTAGTGTTCATAAGCATCAATCAATAACTCCACATCTTTTGCCATCAGTGCGGGTTTGTGCGGTGCTGGAAAGCCAGCAAAAATCTCACCACTAGGCGCCATTAAATACATCCAGGCAGTGTGATTAATCAGATAACTTTGCGTACCTGCTGGCAAGGGTTCAGATTTTTTTAACACACGCTCTTTATTATCTTCATACACCACGCGCTCATAATAAGCGCCAAATGACTTAATAAGTCGATCAATCTCGCTTTGAGTACCCGTTAGCCCGATAAAATCTTGATCAAAATAAGCCAAGAATTTATCCAGCATCGCTGGGGTGTCACGCTTAGGATCAAAGGTGATAAATACCACCTCAGGTATTGAGATATTATTTGCCTTAAGTTGTGCTTTGAGTTGCACCATATCCATCAGCCCCGTTGGGCAAACATCAGGACAATGGGTATAACCAAAGAACAACAAACTCCAATGTCCTTTGAGGCGTTGATTGTCAAACACCACACCTTTTTGATCTTGCAGAGAAAAATCCAGTAGCGGTTTTTGTGCGTCAAATAAAACCTGCGAAGTTTTTAATTGCGCATTCAGTGATTGATAATTGCGCTGCTCACCACTAAGTAGTAATGCAACAGCGACAATAATTAGTGCAATAATGCTAAGGCGTTTTCCCATATTAGTGTGTATGCACCCGATGTGGTTTATGCATCATCATACCCTTTCTAACCACGGCATTCACTACCTGCTTGGTGTCGTTATCAAAATACAGGGTAATCGGTACTTGCTGAGCAATCTCTGGCACTGTCTCAGGACCGATAAGCATCACATGCCAAGAGCCTGGCTTTAACGTTAGGGCGTCATTGGCAGCAATAGGCATAAAGTCTTGTTTGATCATTTTCATCATGCCGTCTTGTTTTTTGGTACGGTGCAACTCAACGCGCTGATAGCCTGGGGTTTGCGCAGCAATAAGCTTAACGTCATGCTCTAAGTGATTATGGATTTGCATAAACGCGCCTAATGCTGGCGCATTAGAGGGTGCTGAGCGCACCCAAGGGTCGCTAATCTGAATAGCGCCCGCTATCTGCTGATGCTGGTGTGCAACTGCTGGCACCAATAGACTGGTGAAAAGTAGTATTGTTAAAATTGACAAGGTTTTTTGGTTAATAAACATCGTGTTATTTCCTATGTAAATATCAGTAGCAAACTCAACCACAAGGGGTTAAAACCATCCAAAGTTGGCTGATATAAAAAGTGGGACTAACTACTTAAACAGGTGGAGCACGAATACTTAAAGATTGATAGCCAGATTCAAGCGCAACAAAAAGTTGGTGGCTTGAAAAATTAGACAAGGTGTGATTAACAACTGGCAGTACAAAGCCAGTACCCACATTTACATCAAGATTGTTGAGCTCAGCCGATAAACAATAAGGGCAATGGGTGCTACTGAGATTAACAGGCTGGTTATCCTCGCCAGCATCAATCCAAAGTTTTTGATAGCCCTGTGTGGTACAAACATTGGCAAAATATCCACCACTTGAGGCCTCTGACGTTAGTGAAAAAGCCACTGGCGAGAAGATTTGCAACAACATCAACATTAAGACAGCGCGGGCGGTGCGTTGCCAAGATACTTGATTTGTCTGTTGTGCTAATTTCATATGTACTCGCTACCCTTTGCAAAAAAACAAATGCAATGCGTATCAGTGCAAATCATAATCAATAAAATCAAGTGCATTAGTCTTTTTTACTTTTTTGCCCAGATAACACAATGCTAAAATGAAACCATGAAACTCACACTGGATACCAATAGCGCTGAAGAATTGGCCAATATTTGTGGCTCTTTGGATCAAAATCTGGACAATATTGCCAAAAGCCTAGACGTTGAAATCATCAGTCGTGGCAATGAATTTAGCATCACTGGTGACAATAAGCAACAGGCCGCTGATTTACTTAGTGAGCTCTCAGTACTGACCAAAACCCAAACCATTGGTGCGAGCGATGTGGAAATGGCGCTTAATCAAGCTGCTCAGCCTAGCGCGCCCGAGAAAATTGTTAACATCAAAACCAAGAAAAAAATCATTCATGTGCGCTCAACCAATCAGCAACATTATGTGGATGCCATCTACAATAAGGATTTAACCTTTGGCATTGGTCCGGCAGGTACGGGCAAAACCTACCTAGCGGTAGCACGCGCCGTCGAAGCACTAGAGCGTTCTGATGTGCGTCGTATCGTGCTGGTACGACCAGCGGTTGAAGCCGGCGAAAAACTGGGTTTTCTACCTGGAGATCTGAATGAGAAAGTTGACCCTTATCTACGCCCTATCTATGACGCCCTGTATGAGATGATGGGTTTTGAGAAAGTTACCAAACTGCTAGATAAGAACGTGATTGAAGTGGCGCCACTGGCCTTTATGCGCGGCCGTACTTTGAATGAATCTTTTATCATTTTGGACGAGGCACAAAACACCACGGTTGAACAAATGAAGATGTTTTTAACGCGTATGGGTTTTCGCTCAAAAATGGTGATCACCGGTGATGTGACCCAAATCGATCTCGCGCGTCATGAGCAATCAGGTCTGTTAAACGCCATGAATGTTCTCAAGGATGAAGCGCAAATCGCCTTTTGTCACTTTGAATCCAAAGATGTAGTGCGTCACAAATTGGTACAAAAAATCGTTCTGGCTTACGAGCACTATCACAACTAAGATGTCCACCTCATCCAAAGTCATTGTTGGCCTCTCAGGCGGTGTTGATTCATCGGTTGCTGCCCTATTGCTGCTAGAGCAAGGTTATCAAGTAGAAGGCTTGTTTATGAAAAATTGGGATGAGGATGATGTCGGCGGCGTCTGTAGTGCCGAACAAGACTTATCCGATGCGCAAAAAGTGGCCAACAAACTGGGCATTAAACTCCATAGTATTAATTTTTCAGCCGATTATTGGGATGAAGTGTTTGCGCATTTTTTAGCCGAACACAAAAAAGGCAGAACCCCAAATCCTGACGTACTCTGCAATCAAAAGATTAAGTTCAAAGTCTTTTTAGAATATGCGCTATCACTGGGTGCAGATAAAATTGCCACCGGCCATTACGCCCGTATTGAGACCGAGGGCGATCAGTATTTGTTAAAAACCGGACTGGACAATAACAAAGATCAAAGTTATTTCTTACACTTGCTCAATCAGAAACAACTCTCTCAGAGTTTGTTTCCACTGGGTGCAATTCACAAAGACGAAGTACGCAAAATTGCCAGCGAACAAGGTTTTATCACTGCAGACAAAAAAGATTCAACCGGAATTTGTTTTATTGGCGAACGCAATTTTGGCGAATTCTTGCAGACTTACCTACCCAAACAGCCTGGCAACATGGTTGACAAACACGGTAATATTATTAAAACCCATCAAGGCTTGGCGTTTTATACCATTGGCCAAAGAAAAGGCTTGGAGATTGGCGGGGGTTTTGGTAATTCAGGCGAGCCATGGTTTGTAGCCGACAAACGCATTGAGAGTAATGAACTATTGGTGGTACAAGGCGACGATGAGGCACTTTATCACCAGATGCTCACAGCCTCTAACCTGCATTTTATTGCCGATACTTATACAGCCCCTGTCAAACTACAGGCCAAGATCCGTTATCGTCAAAGCTCACAAGATTGCACCATTTTATCTGTGGATAATGCGCGCAACGTCGTAGTAAAATTTGACCAAGTACAACGCGCCATCACCCCAGGACAATCGGTGGTGTTTTATGACCAAGACGTGTGTATTGGTGGTGCAGTTATTGAGAGCAGATACAATGAGTAAACTAAAAAATCAAACCCTGGCGCTGGCCAGTATTTTGCAAACCACCTCTTTGGTTGAACAATTAGCCTCAACCGGCACTTGCGATCAAAAAGGCAGTGAAGCCAGCCTGAAAAGTATTGTTAATACCAGCAGCAAGCTCGAAGAAGTTTTTGACTCGGCACAAGATTTGGAAACGGGGGTTTCTGCGCTGAAAATCGCCTTAGGCAAAAAGAGTAAAAGCATGAAAAATGTGATGTTTTATGCACTCACACTGATTAATCTTGAGAAAAAACTGATGAAAAATCAGTCGCTACTCACTGAAATTTCCACGGAGATTGAGAAAATCAAGCATCAGGAAATGTTTGAAATCTCTCATAGTAATTCGATTGCACGCCTAGCGGAGTTGTATAAGAGTACATTGGGCAGTCTTAATCCTAGAATTATGGTCAGCGGCGAGCAGCTCTATCTCTCCAATGAACGTACTGCCAATCACATTCGAGCCCTACTGCTAGCAGGTATTCGTGCGGTCTCTTTATGGAAGTCTCAAGGCGGAAAAACCTGGCATTTAATCTTCCAAAAGAAAAAGACATTAAATTTTGTGAATTCTCTAGACTTTTAAGCATTAAGACTTTATAATATCGCGTTTTACATTATTTAAATCTTAGATATCATTTATGGCTAACTCAGCAGGCTCTAAAAAACGCGCAAGACAAGCAGTTAAACGCAACAAGCACAACGCACAAATTCGCGCTAAAGTTCGTACTTTTATTAAAAAGGTTTCTTATGCCGTTGAAGCAGGCGACAAAGACACAGCCACTGGCGGTTTTGCTGACATGCAAAAAGCAGTTGACCAAGCAGTTTCTAAAGGTTTAATGCATAAAAACCAAGCAGCTCGTAAGAAGTCTCGCTTGAGTGCACAGATCAAAGCACTATAAAAAATCAAATCTCCATTTAAAAACCCTCTTTTGAGGGTTTTTTTTCGTCTGCTGCTTCCTTATCAACACCTATAGTTTGTTATGCAACTCAATCGGTATTGGTTATACTATTTCTAGCAAAACCTTAAGCAATAACCATGGTAGATGAATCTGATAAAGCCCTATTTAGATCCACAGTTGATAGCGCAGCACCGCTAGATAAAGACGCCCCAAAAATGGGTGCCACTCAAAAGACTTATGCGAGATTTGAAGCCTATAGTTATATCTCTGAGGCGCAACTCTCTGGTTCTGAGGTACTGAATTATGCGCGCAGTGGTGTCAGCAATAAACTGATTAAAAAAATGCAACGCGGCGAGATTGACTATGCGCCTTCTATTGACCTACACGGCTATACACTCACTCAAACCTGTCAAGCCTTATCCGATTTTATCTATCATCATCAAAACGCGCGCTTTGTGCATATTATTCATGGCAAGGGTTATAACAGCGAAAACAATCTTAGCGTGCTAAAAACCCAAGTGGCAAGCTTTTTAAAACAACACCCGCAAGTGCTGGCTTTTCACTCTTGTCCAGCTAAGGATGGTGGTACCGGTGCGGTCTTTGTACTATTAAAAAACCATGTTTAACGAAGACGAAATCTATAGTGTTAGTGGCTTTGTCTCCTTGTGCAACAAGAGTATTGCTCAACACATTCCTGCGTGTTGGCTTCAAGGTGAGATTTCCAACTTGGTCTATGCCAAATCTGGGCATATCTACTTTTCCCTTAAAGATGATCGTGCGCAGCTGCGTTGTGCTTTTTTTCGCCTAAGTCAGCGCAAACTCAATTTTGAATTAGAGGATGGTATGGCAGTACTGGTCAACGCCAGCCCCACCTTGTACGAATCTCGAGGAGATTTTCAAATTGTCATTAAACAGATTGAAGCCACCGGCGTGGGCAATCTGCAACTGGCCTTTGAACAACTTAAGGATAAATTAAACCAAGAGGGTTTGTTTGACGTACAACACAAAAAACCCTTGCCGACTGCGCCTCAAACCATTGGTGTTGTTTCTTCTAGTATTGGCGCGGTGATTCAAGATATTATTCGTGTGCTGAGTCAACGTTATCCGTTTGCCGATATTTTATTGTTTGACTCACCCGTACAAGGCGAAGGCGCCAGTATGCAACTCATTCGCGCTCTGGAAGCGGCTGATTACTCTAAAAAATGTGATGTGATTATTCTGGCGCGTGGCGGTGGTTCACTAGAAGACCTTTACGCCTTTAATAACGAGGCATTAGCCAGAGCCGTATTTGCCAGCAAGACCCCTATTATCAGTGCGGTTGGACATGAAACTGACACCACTATTTGTGATTTTGTCGCCGATGTGCGCGCACCCACGCCTAGTGCAGCAGCAGCCATCGCCACACCAGATAAACTAGAACTACTGGCGCAAGTCAACACCCGGCTTAGACATATTCGCCATGCCATGGAGCAGGTGCTTAATAGTCAACAGATCAAACTAACACAACTTAAATCGCGGATTATCTCGCCCGAGCAACAGCTTAACTTCTTGGCGCAAAAACTAGATACACTAAGTGAATCCTTGCATCGCAGCATTACAACCCAAACAAAAGACCAGCAACACAAGCTTCATCTACTACTGGGCAAGCTCTCACAATACTCGCCTACAAGTGCGCTAAATAGTAGCAAAACATTATTAGAGCAATCCAAGGCTCGCATCGCCCAAAGTGCTTGGCAAAATCTGGGGAAAAATCAACAAAGTCTACAAGCGCTAAAACAACGCTTGCAACAGGCAAGCATGGGGCAAATACAAAGGCAAAAAACCCAACTGCATCATCAAGTTAGTGCTCTACATCATCTCTCGCCACTGAGTACACTATCGCGCGGCTATAGTATTAGTACCAATGCCAATCACCAGGTATTAAGCTCAGTGAAATCGGTTAACATAGGTCAGGTGTTAATCTCGCGCGTGACTGATGGCAAAATTTATTCCAAGGTTGAAAGTATTGAAAACGATTAGTTATTTACTATTACTATTGCCCACTTGGGTGCTGGCAAATCTTAGTATCGAACACACACCTGTACCGGGTGGTATTGCCGTGGTAGAGTTCCAAACCAATCACGCCGAGCCTAAAGCCTTTTATGGCAACGTCCGCCTATACGTGCAAAAAACCAAACCAGAACATTGGCAGGCCTTGGTCGGTATTCCTCTATTAGCCACCCCTGGGGAACAATACATTCAGGTCCAAGATTTTTCTCAGCGCAAAATAGCGTTTAACGTAGAGCCACACCAATACCAAGAGCAACATATCACTCTTAAGGGTAAACAGAAAAAATACGTTAACCCCAACACTGAGCATATGCAGCGCATTCAACGTGAGCGCCCTATTCTCTCGAACGCCAGAAAACAGTATTCTCAGCACGCACTGGCCACCGACGCATTCTCCCTGCCAGTCTCTGGCATCACCACCGGCTCTTTTGGTCTGAAACGTTTTTACAATCAACAAGCACGCAACCCGCACACCGGTGTTGACTACGCAGCCAAGACTGATACACCGATTCGCGCACCGGCCAAGGGCCGCGTCATTCTAACTGGTGAATTCTACTTTAACGGCAAAACGGTATTTATCGATCATGGTATGGGTCTGATCAGTGTCTATATTCATATGAACAACATTCAAGTTGAACAAGGTCAACTACTTAATGCTGGTGATATCATTGGTGGTATTGGCCAAACTGGCCGTGCCACCGGGCCGCATCTGCATTGGGGGGTGTACTTGAATCAAACCGCGGTTAATCCGAACTTACTCTTGGAGCAATAAATGCAATCTGATGTTTCTATCATGCGCCATTTTGGTGCGATTTTCTACGACGCCTTTTTGGTTTTCTCACTGATTTTTGTTATCAACTTGCTGCTGGTGCCTTTTTACCAGGTGGAGGCAGACCAGCAAAATTCTCAGCTATTTTTTCTCATTACTCTGCCGGCTACTTACTTATATTTCGCCCTGTCTTGGGTAAAAGGCGGACAAACTTTAGGCATGAAGGCCTGGAAGTTTCGCATGATTAAAATCGACCACAGTCCACTGACTCACAAAGACGCTCTGATTCGATTTATTGCGGCTATAATATCACTAGTATTACCAGGGTTATTGTATAAATTTATCGACCCAAACCATCGCGCTTTGCAAGATAAATTAAGTCGTACAATATTGATAAAAAATTGATTTACATCAATTTTAACCAATAAAGACCTATGCTATAATACGGTCATTATTACACAACAAAAAGGGAGACAAAAATGTCAAATGTTGATAACAGTGGTGTTAAAGGTAATATCTTAATGCTTTCTACGTTAGTGGTAACTTTGGTTCTACCATTGGCTCTAATTCTACTTTCTTATATTGGCATCATCTCTGGTACAGCGGTTTACATTGCAGCATTCGCAGTAATCGCCTCAGTGCTTTATATTGTTGGTGGTGGCGCTTGGATGTTCTACCAGGACAAAAAAGACGGTGAGCAACTAGCCGATGGCTAAAGCCACACAATTCACTAATTAAATGGTGAAAAAAATACTCAAAAAGCCAAACATCTTGTTTGGCTTTTTTTATCAGCATTGGATTAGCATTATCCTCTTGGTGATGCTGATCACCTTGGTGCGTCAAAATTTTTTCATTAACCAGTTTCCTTTTGTACTGCACGACAAGCAAGAACAAATTCAACAGCACCAACAACAAAACCGCTTAATTACACAACATAACCAACAATTAGAAGCCGAACTGACCAGTCTGGGACAAACCAATATGGAGCTGATTGAGTCCAGTGCGCGCTATAAATTTGGACTGATTAAAGATGGTGAATTGTTTTACCGAGTATCACGCCTAAAAAAAGAGCAAGACTAGGCCAATCCGGCTAATATTGGCTTATATAATAGTCCTATTTACCATGGGTCATTCATCTTGTCTAACGCCAAATACTATCTGATTATTCCTGCCAGTGGCCTGGGGTCACGCATGGAATCAGAGCTGCCCAAGCAATACATACAGCTAGACAATGGTCTGAGTGTTTTGGACCAAACCCTAAAAACCCTGCTGGAGATGGAAAAAATCCAAGGCTTGGTCATTGCCATTAGCGCTAACGATAGTCATTTCAAACACTCTGAGTTTTATCATCACCCCAAACTATTGGCAGTAGCCACTGGTGGTAAGCAGCGATTCAACTCGGTCATGAATGCCATGGAGGTGCTTAAGGAACACGCAACAGCAGATGATTGGGTCTTAGTACATGACGCCGCCCGTCCTTGTGTGGATCCAGAGGATATCAACCATATGATTAAGCAATTACAAGATCACGCAGTTGGCGGACTGCTGGCCACACCCGTGGTAGATACCATTAAATACGCACATCAAGGTGTGGTGCAAAGCACGGTTGATCGTCAAAACCTATGGCAGGCACAAACCCCACAAATGTATCGATTTGGCGTATTATCTGAAGCATTAACTTGTGCTATTAATCAAGGTGTTGAAATCACTGATGAGGCGGGCAGCATTGAAAACATGGGTCTGAAATCAAAAATTATTCCCGGCAGTAAGACCAATATTAAGATTACCACTCAAGAGGATTTGGCATTGGCCAATTTTTATCTAAGCAATACGTAGTTTATGAGAGTTAAAACCGGACTAGGGCAAGATTCCCATGCCTTTGAAGACAGTGATAAAGCCTTAATTTTGGGCGGTGTTGAGTTCGATCACCCTCAAGCACTTAGTGGCAATAGCGATGCCGATGTCGTCTTGCATGCCATTACCAACGCCATCTCCTCTATTAGTGGACAAAATGTCCTGGGTAAAGTGGCTGACGAGCTGTGTCAGGCAGGTATTGTTGACAGTCGTGAATATCTTAAAGTCGCGCTGGCCGATCTTGGCGATTGGCGTATTGAACATGTGGCCATCTCGATTGAGTGTCTGGCGCCTAAAATTAGTCCAAATATTGATGCCATGAAACGCAGTATTGCGCAACTACTTGATATTGAAACTGCCGATGTAGGCATTACTGCCACCACTGGTGAAGGCTTAAGTGCTTTTGGCCAGGGCAAGGGTATTCAAGCGTTTTGTCTGATGACCGTGAGTCAATGAATAAATTCAAAAGCCTATCAAAACCTCGTGTCAACCATATCCACTTTGTCGGTATTGGCGGCTCAGGTATGAGTGGTATTGCCGAGGTTTTATTTAATCTGGGCTATCAAATCAGTGGCTCTGATATTACTCAAAGCAAGGTGACCGATAGACTTAGTGAATTAGGTATTCAAATTTACACTACTCACGCAGCGAGCAATCTCACCCAAGCGCAAGCCGTGGTGCTATCCAGTGCAATTGACGCCAACAATCCTGAGGTGCTGGCCGCCCAAGCCAACAACATTCCGTTAGTGCCTAGAGCGGAAATGCTGGGAGAGTTAATGCGTTTTCGCTATGGTATTGCCGTTGCTGGCACCCATGGAAAAACCACAACTACCAGTCTGATTGCTCACATACTCAGTCGCGCTGAACTCGATCCTACCTATATTATTGGCGGCATTTTAAATGCTTCTGGCATGGGGGCTAAACTGGGTGAAAGTGATTATCTGATTGCTGAGGCCGATGAATCCGACGCCTCTTTTTTACACTTACAGCCAATGCTCAGTGTCATTACTAATATTGACCAAGACCACATGGCCACCTATGACGAAGACTTTGACAAACTCAAACAAGCCTTTGTTAGTTTTAGTTCCAACCTGCCTTTTTATGGTACTTGCGTGGCCTGTATTGAAGATGAGGGTGTAGCACAGATACTGGGTGATGTACACCGGTCAATTACCACTTATGGTTTTAGCGACAAGGCCAATATTTACGCCGCCAATATCCAACAACATGGCCGACAAATGCATTTTGAGGTGGTGAGTGACAAATATGAGCAACGCTTTGATATTGTTCTTAATCTGATTGGTCGACACAATATCCTTAATACTCTGGCCGCAATTGGTATTTGCCTGGAATTAGAGATTGAGACAAAAATTATCCAGCAGTCCTTGGCAGATTTTCATGGCGTTGCCAGACGACTGGATTACCATCAGCAGATACGTATTAACGAGCACTGTTTAGATCTGTTTGATGATTATGGCCATCACCCCAATGAAATTGAGGCGGTGTTTTCCTCACTTAAAGCCACCTATCCGCAACAACGACTGGTGGTGATTTTTCAGCCGCATCGTTACTCGCGCACTCGAGATTTGTTTGATGATTTTTCCCAGGTACTTGCTAAGGCTGATGAGTTAATCCTACTGGACATTTATCCAGCCAGTGAAAAACCCATTGCTCGAATCAGCTCCAGCACCCTGGCCGATGCCATTCGTAAACGCGCCGACTTAGACCCTATTGTGGTGAAAAATCCCAAAGACGTATTGGATATCTTGCCCAAGATTACGGGTAAAGATGATGTACTATTAACCTTGGGCGCGGGCGATATTCACCACTTGGTGCCGATGATTAAATCAAGTTTTACCCATGATCATTGAAAATGCCGATAGCCGCAAATACACTTCCTTGCGCGCTGGTGGCCATGTTAAACAACTCTATATTCCCAATAGCCTATCCCACCTCTCACAGTTTTTATCTACCAATAACTTGCCAGTAATGGTCTTGGGACTGGGCAGCAACCTACTACTAAGAGATCGGGGATTTGACGGGGTAATGATCAAACTCAGTCAATTAAATCATATGAGCGCAGAGGATGATGTGATTGAAGTAGAGGCTGGAACCACTCTGGCAAAACTCGCCAGATTTGCCGATAGTAAGCAATTATCAGGGGCAGAATTTTTATCTGCAATTCCCGGCAATGTCGGCGGCGCACTGGCCATGAATGCCGGATGCTTTGGCTCTGAGATGTGGGATTTGGTCCTTGAGGTCTCTACCATGGATTGCAGTGGCAAACAACATCAGCGCTCTAAGGATGACTTTGCGGTGGCGTATCGACAAGTCCAGAGCAAATTTACCGAGGAAATCTTTATCTCAGCACGACTCAAGTTAGGGCGTGAACCCAGCTCGGCAAACACCAAAGCCTTACTAGAGCAACGCAATCTGACTCAACCTATTGGTCTGCCCAGTTGTGGCAGTGTGTTTAAAAATCCGCCAGGTCACTATGCCGCCAAACTGATTGAAGACAGTGGGCTTAAAGGTTTTTGTATAGGTGGTGCTTGTATCTCTGAGAAGCATGCTAATTTTATTATTAATCAGGACCAGGCCAGTGCCAGTGAGATTGAAAATTTAATTCAACATATTCAAAGCGTCGTAAAATCAAAATTTGATGTCGAACTCGAAGTGGAGCTCAAAATCATATGATTGCAGTACTAGTAGGTGGCAATGCCGCAGAACGAGAGGTATCACTTAACAGTGGTGAGGCGGTATACCAAGCCTTAAAAAACCAGCAAATAGATTGTTTTAAGTTTGATTGGCAGGGTGATAATCTTGAGCAACTATGGTCCATGGAATTTGACCAGGTGTTTATTGTGGTTCATGGTCGTGGTGGTGAAGATGGTGAGATTCAGAAAGCCTTAGAGCAGCGCGGTATTGCTTATACTGGCTCTGATGCCAAATCCTCAAAAATTGGCATGGACAAAGCAGCAAGTCGCGATCTCTGGTCTAAGCACGATCTACCCCTATCTCCCGCACTGGTAGCCAGTAAGCACGACCCCATACCCGAGGTTGATTTTGACCTGCCCTGGGCAGTCAAGCCCACACAAGAAGGCTCTAGTATTGGTATTAGCAAGGTCACCCAGACCAGTGATTTGAGCGCAGCACTCCACGAGGCTTGGCGCTATGATGACAATGCTCTGATTGAGAGGTGGATCGAAGGCAACGAGTATACAGTTGCTATTTTGGACAACCAAGCCTTACCGGTTATTCGTATTGTCGCTGAGGGCGAGTTTTATAATTTTGAGTCCAAATACCTTTCTGAACAAACCCAATATCTATGCCCGGCCGGTCTGAGTGCTGATAAAGAACAACAATTACAACGCTTGGCACTAGAGGCTTTCAAAGTACTGGGCGCCAAAGGCTGGGGCCGAGTAGACTTTATTCTAGATCGGGCACAAAACCCTTATTTACTAGAGATTAATACGGTACCTGGCATGACCTCGCATTCTCTGGTGCCAATGGCAGCCTTAGCAGCTGGCTTGAGCTTTGAACAATTGGTGCTCGAAATTTTAGATGCATAAGCTTAACCCCTTTAAGCCTAAAAATAGACGGCGCAAAACTGCCCTGCAAATACTGATTCCCGTGGTGAAAATACTCACACTGGGCGCACTACTGACTCTAGGTGGATGGCAACTATACAACCTGAATATGGATAAATGGTTAGCTCTTGAGTTAACTTGGGAGATTGATGATGAGCGTCTTAATCCTCAAGTACGCCTTCAACAAGCTGTACAACCACTACTGGAGCAAAGTTACCAACCAGACTTACATGAGATTAAGCAGACCTTGGAGCAATTGCCTTGGGTGGCTCAGGCCAAAGTCCAAAGAGATGCGCTGGATAAGATTGTGATTACTATCAACTCACAAGACATTGCCATGCGTTGGCGAGATGCGCGCTGCCAGGCCAGTGACACAACAGCACGATGTGGGGGCTTTATCTCCAGTCAGGGGGTGTTGTTCAGACCAGCAGTTCTGGTTGAATCCGAACAACCGCTGATTATCTCGGATGCCAATCCAGCTCAGGCCAAGCAGGCCTTTATAGACTATGCGCACTATCAACAGATCTTAACCCCGATGGTATTGCGCACACTGATTAAGACCAATATCGATACGCTGATAGTTAAACCGCAAACCACAGTGGTACTGGGCAATCAACAACAAGACGTACGCCTAGAGGATTTTAAAAAAGCCTATCAACAACTGATTAAGAAAACCAAAAAGGTTAAAACCGCCACCTTTGATATGCGCTACCCCAAAGGCTTTAGTGTGGATTATGATTTTTGATGAATCAGCTGATAACACAAAGCCAGACTGATCAGCGTCCAATAAAACACCAACACTTTCACCGCCCAGGTTAATAACATTGGCAAGCCAGCAGCTTCAAACAGAGCAGCAAAAATCAAACCCACCAGAGCTGGCAGAATCACCTGTAAAAAGAACAAATTAATTTGCACTGGAAACGGCAGACTCCACTTATATTGAGAAGGCTGATTCAGCGCAATATTGACAAAATTGAGCATAATAGGAATGATCAAAAAATAGATCACCAATTGTAAAAAGGCAATACCGCTGAGCATTACTGGCAACATGGTAATCAAGCCAATGGCCACACTAAGCCCAATAAAACGCAGGAATTGAGTAAAACCAATCAAAGCAAAGATGCCTCCGGCTGATTCCTCACCTTGGACCACCAACTTATAAGTGTTAATAGACAAAATACTATAGCCATAGACAAACAACGCCAAGTAGATCAGGACGTTTTCAGGCAATACCATCTCAGTCACAGCAGCACCTTCATAGAACTTTTGCATAATCTCCATCATCTGTGGCAAGACCAACAAAAACGGCGCCGCCAAAATCAGTGGCAAGATGGATATCTCCAGTATTTTCTTAAAATGCGTTAAGGCAAAGGCAAAACTGGCCAGAATAATTTTATTAATTGGTAATTCCATAGCTTATTTCATATTTGAGTTAAGAACGTTAACTTGAATGTTGAGCTTTTGGCCAATCTTTAGCACTTGATCAACATCCAAATGATTGTGTTTGGCAATTTTATCAACACTGGTGTTAAATTTACGCGCAATACTTGATAAATTATCGCCACTTTTTACTCGATAGCTCACCTTTCGATTGATATCAAGCCCAGTATTGACAATGCGCTTTAAATCGGGTTTTTGCGCCGTAGCTTTTTGCCAAATAACCAATTCCTTGCCAATGGGTAGTGCCTTAACATCTGAGAGTTGATTCCATTTAATAAGGCTAGCAACCGTGGTCTGATACTGACGCGAAATTGACCATAGGCTCTCGCCTTTGCGTACTTTGTGCATGACTTTTTTGCCGGTTTTTTTCGCGTTTAGGCGTTGCTTCTCGCGTTGCTGTTCACTGAGCGCGTAGCCGCCATCGCCCAATCTAGACACTGGCACAATCAAATACGCTCCCGCTTTAATGTTGCTGCTAGACAAATCATTCACGCTTTGAATACTTTCAACCGTGGTTTTGTACTGACGTGCAATAGAGATTAGACTTTGTCCCGATAGTACGCGATGACGCAACCACTGAATACGCGTCTTGGGATCACTCTGAACCAAGTGCTGTTTAAAGGCTGAGACCTTATCAATAGGTAATAGCAGTTGATAATTATCAATATCAGGTGTGGCCCAACGCTTTAGTCCTGGATTCAAAGTATAAAGTTCATCCACACTCAAACCGCTCCAGTCTGCGGCCAAGGCCAAATCCAGTTGCGAATCCAGTCTGACGGCAGAGAGTTTAGGCTGATTTTTAACCGGCGTGAGTACTTGTCCATAACGATCTGGATATTTAATCAATTGTGCTACTGCCAAGAGTCTAGGTACATAGCCACGCGTCTCTAAAGGTAGGTCCAAATGCCAAAAATCCTGCTTTTTACCCAGGCGCTTATTCTTAGCAATGGCTCTTTGTACGCGTCCCGGACCTGAGTTATAGGCAGCAATAGCCAGCAAATAATCCCCATCAAATAACTTGGTTAAGTTCTTAAGATATTTGATGGCTGCGCGTGTTGATTTGGCCACATCGCGTCTATCGTCATACCACCAATCTTCATTTAGACCGTAGAGTTTTCCGGTTGAAGGGATAAATTGCCACAAGCCTGAGGCCGTGCCATGCGAAAACGAAAAGGGATAATAGGCTGACTCTACAATGGGTAGTAAGGCAATCTCAATGGGCAGTTTGGCTTTTTTAACCTCATCCACCACCAGGTACAAATAATCATCGGCGCGTTTACTCACGCGAGTTAGGTAATCAGGATTTTTAACAAACCAGCGAATATGTCCGCGCAATTGTGGATGATCATAACCCTCGAGCGCGTAGTGATTAGCAATATGGCGCCAAAGATCAGTCTCTACGCTTGAGCGCTCAATGCCTATATAGCTTGGCGTATTGTTATGGATGGTTTGGGTTTGTGAAGCCGTCGTACTCTCACAAGCACTAAGCAAGAACAATGACAGATAAAAAATTCGCCTAAGTAAGACTAAGATTTGGAACCGCCTGCGCATTGAGGTGATTCGGGTGCGCCGTTTTTACGCGCCCACTCCGTGGAAGTGTAGGTGTGCATGGCCAAGGCATGAATATGATTAAGCTCTTCAGCGAACAATGCATTAATCAATCGGTGACGATCCAATAGACGCATGTCATTAAACTTATCACTCACCACCACCAATTTAAAGTGTGACTCTGCTGCCGGGCCAGCATGCTGGTGTGATTCATTCAACACCTCAAGATGACTAGGCTCTAAGGCTAGGGTTAACTGCTGAGTTAGGTGCTCTTGCATACTGGTTTGACTCATATGCGCCCTATTATATTACGCTTGGGTTGCAAATTCAAAGGCATCGGAGTAGAAATTCTGCTCACGCATGCCGCGCTCAACAAAAGTATTGGCGGCTGATTTCACCATCTCTGGTGGTCCGCAAGCATACACATCGTAATTATCTAGACTCTCAAAGTCTTTTAGCACTTGCTCGTGCACATAACCCTGAGCACCCGGCCAGTCGCCACTGGCTTGAGACAAGACCGGTACAAAGGTAATATTATCGTATTGTTGCGCCCATTGCTGTGGCAAGTCTGAATACAAGTCTTGCGTATCTCTGACTCCCCAATAAATGAAAATTGGACGATTAATATCAGTGGCAATCGCATGCTCTACCATAGCTTTGACTGGACCAAAACCGGTGCCACCGGCTACCAACAAAATACTATTTTCGCTTTGATCGCGTAGATAAAAACCGCCTTTAGGTCCTTCAATATTAAGCACGGTTTTTTCTTCTAGGTCGTTAAATACTAGGTGGGTGAATTCGCCACCCTCAATCAAACGAATATGCAACTCAATCGTGCTAGAGTTGGTTGGCGCATTGGCAATAGAAAAAGCGCGCATACCAATTTCTGGATAAATGATATCAATATACTGGCCCGCCAAATATTGCAACGTATTTTCACTAGGAGTTTTTAGAATAACTTGCGCCACATCGTGATTAAGTCGATTAATACTCTGAATCTTACACGGCAAAGTCTTCACCTGAATCTCGGCCACGGCCGGATCAATCTCAGCAATCTCTAGGCTGATATCACTCTTAGCCTTACACTGACATAAAAATGCCACGCCATGATCGGCATCGTCCTGGTGCAAGCCTGCTGGCAATTCATCGTTCTCATAAGCCACTTCCC
>CAZLDG010000004.1:0-55611 GCA_964558405.1 uncultured Candidatus Thioglobus sp.
TACGCACTATTATGACAAATATTCACAGCGATAAAATTCTAATTCTTGACTTTGGCTCACAATACACGCAGCTAATTGCCCGCCGTGTACGTGAAATTGGGGTTTACTGTGAATTACTGCCTTATGATGTAGATAGTGACTTTATCCGTGATTTCAATCCCAAGGGTATTATTCTCTCGGGCGGACCTGATACCGTAACCACCGATGATTCAGCGCGCGCACCTGAGTTGGTGTTCGAGTTAGGTGTGCCGGTTTTAGGTATTTGTTATGGCATGCAAACCATGGCCATGCAACTGGGTGGCAATGCCAAATCGGCCGACAAGCATGAATACGGCTTTGCACAGATTCGCGCGCGCCATCACTCACCCCTACTAAGTGAGATTACCGACGAGGTTAATGATCAAGGTCATAGTCTGCTAGATGTGTGGATGAGCCACGGCATCGAAGTAACCGAACTGCCTACAGATTTTGAGCGTATCGCTTCCACTGATAATTGCGCGATTGCTGGTTTTGCCAACACGCAGAAAAATTATTACGGTCTACAATTTCACCCAGAGGTAACCCATACCAAACAAGGTTCTAGAATTCTAGAGCGCTTTGTGGCAGATATCTGCGGTTGTGATAAACAATGGACCACAGACAATATTATTGCTGATTTGATTCAAAGTCTCAAGAATCAGATTGGCGATGGCAATGTATTACTAGGCCTATCAGGCGGTGTGGATTCTTCGGTGGTGGCTGCCCTGTTGCACCAAGCCATTGGCGATCAACTGACTTGTGTGTTTGTGGACAATGGCCTGTTACGTCTAAATGAAGGCGACGAGGTCATGCATACTTTTGCTGAGAACATGGGTGTGAAAGTAATACGTGCCAATGCGCAACAAAAGTTCTATGATGACTTGTCTAATGAAGATGATCCAGAGAAAAAGCGTAAGATTATTGGTCACGCCTTTATCGATGTGTTCGAGGAAGAGGCCAGAAAACTTGATAATATTCAATTCTTAGCCCAAGGCACCATCTATCCCGATGTGATTGAATCAGCCGGCGCCAAATCTGGCAAAGCCAAAGTGATTAAGTCACACCACAATGTCGGCGGTTTGCCAGAGGATTTGAAATTTGAATTGGTCGAGCCCCTTAAAGAGCTCTTTAAAGACGAGGTACGTACCATTGGTGTTAAGCTCGGTATTCCAGCGCATATGCTTTACCGCCACCCATTTCCGGGGCCGGGCCTAGGTGTGCGTATCCTTGGTCAGGTTAAGCAAGAATATGCTGATATTTTGCGTGAGGCTGATGCCATCTTTATGGATGAGCTGTATAAAAACGACCTATACGATAAAGTTAATCAAGCCTTTACCGTGTTCTTGCCGGTTAAATCAGTCGGGGTAACTGGTGATGAGCGTCGCTATGATTACGTGGTATCACTACGCGCTGTTGAGACTATCGACTTTATGACTGCACGTTGGGCACGTCTGCCGTATGATTTCTTGGATCATGTCTCTAATCGCATCATGAACGAGATTCCGCGTATCTCGCGTGTGGTATATGACATATCGGGCAAGCCACCAGCCACCATTGAATGGGAGTAACGGCAGAAGACAAACACTGGATGGCGCTTGCACTTGAGCAAGCCGAGTTAGCACAAGAACAAGACGAGGTGCCGGTAGGTGCCGTCTTGGTTCGAGATAACCAACTCATTGCCAGCGCGCACAATCAACCTATTCTTAGTAGCGACCCCAGTGCCCATGCTGAGATTCAGGTTATGCGCCAAGCCGGCAAAACACTTAACAATTACCGCCTACCTGATACCACACTCTACGTCACCCTAGAGCCTTGCACCATGTGCCTAGGTGCCATGGTGCATGCTCGCATTAAGCGCGTGGTATTTGGTGCTTATGATGCAAAAACTGGGGTTTGTGGCTCATGCGCTGACCTCTCTGATAGTGCGTGTTTTAACCACAGCATTGAAATCCAAGGCGGGGTATTAGCTGATGAGTGTAAAGAACGCTTACAACATTTTTTTAAAAGTCGTCGCCAATAAAAAGCCCGGAAAAATCCGGGCTTTTGGCTAAGTAGCAGTTAATGCTTATACGGTATACATACCGCCGTTGACATGCAAGGTTTGTGCAGTAACATAAGCACCGCTCTCGCCGGCTAAGAATAACACACTTTGTGCAATTTCATCGGCCGTACCCAAGCGCCCCATTGGGATTTGTTTGGATAGTGCTTGTTTTTGCTCTTCAGGTAGGGCGTCAGTCATATCGGTTTTAATAAAACCTGGTGCTACCGCATTCACGGTAATGCCGCGCGGACCTACCTCACGTGCCAAGGACTTGGTAAAGCCCATGATGCCGGCTTTGGCTGCGGCATAATTCGTCTGCCCTGCATTACCCATAGCACCAACCACTGAGGCGATAGAGATAATACGACCGGCTTTTTTCTTCATCATGCCGCGTAATACCGCCTTGGACATTTTATAAACCGAGGCTAGATTGGTGTTCATAATGGCGTCCCACTCATCTTCTTTCATACGCATCAGTAGATTATCACGAGTGATACCAGCATTATTAATCAGAATATCTACCGCACCATACTCATCAGTAATGGCTTTCATCACTGACTCAATTTGCTCATTATCGGTGACATTAAGCGCCATGCCCGTACCGTTTACGCCGTTTGCTTGCAAGGTATCACTAATGGCTTGCGCGCCACCTTCACTGGTCGCGGTACCAATCACAGTAGCGCCCGCACCACCTAAAGTCAAAGCAATTGCCTGACCAATACCACGACTGGCACCGGTAACCAAAACCACTTTATTCTCTAAATTATTCATTACGCAATCTCTCCTATTGTTGTTGCAACGCTGGCCGAATCTAGCACAGCATTGGCAGTTAATGATTTATCAATTCGACGTGTAAGTCCCGCTAATACTTTGCCTGGACCTGCTTCAATGAGTTTTTCTACGCCCATAGCGGCCATCTTTTGCACACTGCCGGTCCACAGTACCGGCTTATGCAGTTGTGCCACCAAATTAGCGCGCATCTGCTCAACACTTTCAGCTGCTTCCATATCTACATTGTGCAGTACTGGTGTATTGCCCATTGAAAAATCAGTTGCGTTCACAGCGCCAGCAAATTCACTAGCCGCTTCATTCATCAATGAACAATGTGAAGGTACACTCACTGGCAATACCACAGCGCGCTTAGCGCCAGCCGCTTTCATGGCTTCACAGGTTGTATCTACTGCTGCCTTATTACCGGCAATTACCACCTGGCCTGGCGAGTTAAAGTTCACTGCTTCTACAATACCTTCACCCTGATAATCAGCACAAATCTTTACCACAGATTCATCATCCAAGCCCAGGATGGCTGCCATAGCGCCCACACCCTGAGGCACGGCAGATTGCATTAGTTCAGCACGGGTTTTAACCAGCTTAATACCATCAGCAAAATCCAGCGCACCTGAGGCGACTAGAGCGGTGTATTCACCCAAACTATGACCTGCCATACACATAGGTGATAAGTCGGTTTCACCTGCCAGCACCTGATAAGTTGCATAACCTGCTGCTAGCATGGCTGGTTGCGTATTTTGCGTTTGATTCAGTGCTTCTTGATCATTTTGAGTCAGGCTCCACAGGTCAAAACCCAAAGCGTCAGAGGCCTGAGAAAAAGTTTGCCCAACAACGGGAAAATTATCAGCCAAATCGGCCAACATAGCTAAGGATTGTGATCCTTGTCCTGGAAAAACAATTGCGTATCGCATAATAAACCTAGTAATTAATCTGTCCTTATTTTAGACAATAAAAAAGCGCCGGTTAGGCGCTTTTTTAAATAATCTCTGCGTAGACACTAAGCCGTTTCAACCGATACGTATTGACGGTTAAACTTACCTTTCTTAGCAAAAACCACTTTACCATCTGCTGTGGCAAACAATGTGTCGTCCTTGCCTTTTTGTACATTAGTACCCGGGTGGAATTTAGTACCTCTTTGACGCACTAAAATATTACCTGCCAATACTGCTTGACCACCAAAACGCTTAACACCTAATCGTTTTGATACCGAATCTCTACCGTTATTAGTACTACCGCCTGCTTTTTTGTGAGCCATATCTCTCTCCTAATTATGCTTTAATCTTACCGATTTGAATTTCAGTAAACAACTGACGATGGCCTTGGCGCTTCATTGAGTGCTTACGACGACGGAACTTGATAATATTTACCTTTTTGCCTTTGCCTTGCGCTACCACTTTTGCCTCTACTGATGCTTTGGCAACCGTTGGTGCACCCACTTGGATGTTATCGCCATCAGCAACCATTAGTACTTCTTTAAAAGTTACTTTTTTGCCGATTTCAGTTTCTAATTTCTCTACTTTTAAGGTGTCGCCCTCTTCTACTCGATATTGCTTGCCACCTGTCTTAATTACTGCGTACATAATAAAACCTAAAATGTTTAATTTCGTAAAAAGAGGCAATTATACCCAAAGCGCACACTAAGTGAAAGCAAGTTTTCAGTATAATTGCAATTTTTTACTACGAACTTTAGAGCATGATTATTTTTGAAACCAACCTGGGTAATATTTGTATTAATGTTGATGAGGAAAATGCACCAATTAGTGCGCAAAACTTCATTGATTACGTCAATGATGGCTTCTACGATGGCACGATTTTCCACCGTGTGATTAAAAACTTTATGATTCAAGGTGGTGGTTTTGATGAACAGATGAGTCAAAAATCTACCAAGGCTGAGATTGAGAATGAAGCCAAAAACGGTCTGAAAAACGTGAAGTATTCCATTGCCATGGCACGCACAATGGCACCACATTCAGCCAGCTCACAATTCTTTATTAACACGGCTGATAACGGCTTTTTAGACTATCCAGGCCAAGATGGCTGGGGCTATTGTGTATTTGGTGAGGTGATTGATGGCCAAGACGTGGTCGATCGCATTGGTGTAGTGGCTACAGGCAATCGCGCTGGCCATGCTGACGTTCCAAGTGATAACGTGGTGATCACCAAAGCCTATATTCAGTAATGAAACCCACTTCGCTAATTATAGCGGACCTCCACCTCACTGCCGTTGAGGTGGAAAAAACCCAATTGTTTGCTAGGTTCTGTCAAGAGCACGCCAAACAATACGACCAGTTATTTATTCTGGGCGATTTATTTAACACCTGGCTTGGCGATGATTTATCCATCGCTAACTACCCAGTGGTTATTCAAGCGCTCAAATCCCTGACAGCAACCACTAAAGTTTTTGTGATGACGGGTAATCGTGACTTTTTACTGGGTGCTGAGTTTGAACGCGCCAGCGGCGCCAAACTCATTCAGACGCCTTATTTGTTAGAAACAGGCCAACAGGACTATGTACTTACCCATGGCGATGAGCTCTGCAGCGATGATTTAGAGTATCAACAACTTAAATCAGTCTTGCAGCATCCAATTACCCAATTTATCTTTTTGCACTTGCCAAAGAAATTGCGTCTTAAGATCAGCGGGCAATTGCGTAAGAAGAGCGTGGAAGCGCAGCGCTATAAATCCCGTGAGATTATGGATGCCAACCCAGAGACGGTTAATCAACTGATGGGGAAATACCCCGGCGCCAATCTAATTCATGGCCATACTCATCGACAAAACACCCACCAAGGAGAAACTTATACACGCTACGTACTGGGAGATTGGAGTGAGACAGAGGGTAATGCCATCACTTTGGGTGAGCAACTAGGCTGGCTTGAAATTCGCTAAGCGCTCAACCAAATCTACTCTACCTACTTTCAATGTAATTTCTGCATCTAGTTCTGGCAACGCCTTAAATTTAATCTGCGTCATCATGCCCAACTCAGGAATTAGCAGTAGCGCTTTGTCTTTATGGGTATCGACTACCACACCGGTGCCCGACCAGTCTGGATTTTGCAATAAATACAAACACTTATAATGATCATTACTGGCACGAATGGTCTTACCAATACTTGGCTGCATGGCGTTGTTAATACCAATTAACTCTTTGATCCGAGTCTCATCCAAGGTTGGCTGAGCGGCCAAGTACAAAGACAGTTGTTGATGCGCTAGTAAATCCAAATATCTTCTCAGTGGTGAGGTAATACGCAAATAACCCGTTAAGCCCAAGCCATAATGCAATAGCACCTTGGTAGAGATGGCCGAGCGTTTAAAACACTTGGTAGCGGCAAAAGATTCACTCAACGTGAACTGGTCTTTTTTAGCCAACATCTCTGGAGAGAATTCGCCCTCATCTTGAATGGCATAAGGCATGGCAATCCCGTGTGTCTGTGCAAACTGCCCGGTGGCACGACCTGCCATAATCATCAGCTCAGCCACCAAATCTCGACTGGGCGTCGAGCTCTGCGCACTAATATTCACTTGTGTATCGCTCAGACGTACATTCACACTAGGCAAATCCAAACTGATGGCTCCACTTTCATCACGATAAGCTTGGTGCGCCTTAACTACCTTTGATAAGGCCGATAGATCCTCATGCGTTTGCATCAGCTCATCTGCCTGCTCATAAGTCATTTTCTCCACACGGATAATGGACTTAAGCACCTCAATATTGTGCATTTGCCCATCGGCAAAATCAAAGCCAATAGATAAGGCATTAGAGGTCTGGCTCATACCCAGTGCGCATTTATCCGTTAATGCGACTGGCAACATGTGTCGAATTTGATCTGGCAGATACAAATTAGAGATACGCTCTTGGGCGTAATCATCCAGCTCTGAACCGATTGCCACTACACTGCCGACGTCTGCCACATGTATCCACACTCTATCGCCATCAATACTAATGGCATCATCGGCATCGTTCGAACCTTCGTTGTCAATAGCGTAACTGGATAGATGGGTCAGATCAACACGCTCCACCTCCAAGACATCAACAGCCAGCTCTTTGTCCTCAGAAAGATCAAACCTGGCTGGATAGGGATTAAATTCTTGAGTGAAGTAACCCAGTTTTAGCAGTAGCTGATAAGCCGCTTCTGGTGTATTTTCAATCTTTAGTAGCGAGAGGATCTTGGCGTGTTTTGATTGATTGAGTGCCACCTTTTCAATCTCTTGCAAATAAGACGTATCGGCCTCGTCATAACGATTGTTTTGAATATTGGCCATACAATTGGCCAATAGTTCTGCTTCACGCGCCTCGGCTTCACGCTTAGCTTGGATGGAATCTACCTGTTCAGAGGGGCGGACAAAAATTTGATCTTTTTGCCAATAAAAATACAGCCCATCTTCAACCAAGAGACAAGTGCACCAAGCATTTTGCGCACTATAAGTATCAAAAAGCCACTCGGTAATCTCTTGTAAAGACAGGGATTCTTCTTGAAATTCTTCTAGTACCGCAACATCAGCAGACGCGCACGCATCATTAACAGATTCGAATTTTGGATGGATAAAACGAAAGTCTTTCTCACGCACCTTGCGTGTGGAACCATCGGCAAATTCAATCTCGAACTTGTGCGTATTTTGCGCAATAATGCGCGCAGGCTTGCCCTTGTAGGCAACCAGTGAATCAATCAATTTGCAGGGGTTTTTAGTCTAATGTCTGCGCGTAAGCATCAGCATCCATTAAATTATCAATGCTATCTGCTTTAAACTTCACTAACCAACCGTCGTCATAACAGCTTGAGTTGACCAATTCTGGCTCATCCTCTAGCTCTTCATTGGCTTCAACCACTTCTAGGTCGGCCGGCGCATAAACACCACTGGCCGCTTTCACCGACTCTACCACACAAAATTCCTCTTCTTGTGAGGCCTCATCGCCCGCACCCGGTAGTTCGATAAATACCATGTCACCCAATTGCGCTTGCGCATGATCGGTCACACCCATGGTATAAGTACCATCGCCATTGTCTAGAATCCACTCATGGGTTTCTGTGTATTGTCTGTCGTCTCTTACTTCGCTCATGTTAATCCTCTCCTAATAATTTGCGCTTACTCACGATAAACGCTAAACCAAAACTTTACCATTACGAACAAATGGTGGTTTGACTATTTTAGCCGAAACCAACTTGTTTCTCATTTCAATCTCGCAGCTTCCAGTGGTACCCATCGGCACACTGGCCAAGGCAATCGCCTGACCCATGGTTGGCGAGAAAGTACCTGAGGTTACTTCACCCTCACCCAAACTGCTCACCACTTTCTGATGATTACGAATCACACCCTTGCCTTCTAATACCAGGCCAACGATGGTCTTTTTCACACCTTCATCACGCAAAGCCTCTAAGGCTGGGCGACCCACAAATTGTCGATCTTCATTATTAAGATCCACCGTCCAGGTTAATGCCGCCTCTAGTGGTGAAGTATCCTCATCCATCTCTGAGCCATATAAGCTCATGCCAGCTTCCAAGCGCAAGGTGTCACGCGCACCCAGACCACAAGGTCTAACGCCGGCCTCTAATAACATTTTCCAAGTGAACTCAGCTGCCTTGGCAGGTAACATAATCTCAAAGCCGTCTTCACCGGTATAGCCCGTACGCGCCACAAATAATTCACCGACACTCGCAGCAAAAAACGGCCCTAACTCGCCACACACTTCTTCTACGCCAGGAATAGCCTGATAGGTCTTGGCTCTGGAATTTGGCCCTTGTACCGCAATCATCGCCAAGTCGAGTTTCGGCTCAACCACGACATTAAACTCGCCCACTTGGGCATTAATCCAAGCAATGTCTTTTTCTGTGGTGCCGGCATTAATCACCATGCGATAGTATTGATCATCTAAATAATAAACAATCAAATCATCAACCACACCACCGCGATCATTAAGCATACAACTATATAGCGCCTTACCCTGATCCTTAAGTTTGGCTACATCATTAGCAATCAGCACCTGTAGAAAGGCTTTGGCATCTACACCTTTAAAATCTACTACCGTCATGTGCGAGACGTCAAACATACCCGCATCATCACGCACCACGTGGTGCTCTTCAATTTGCGATCCATAGTTCAGTGGCATTTCCCAGCCACCAAAATCAACCATTTTTCCGTCCGCATCAACATGCGCTTGATATAGAGGTGTACGCTTCATGTCTCTTCCTTTGTATATTTAGAAATCAAAATCACTGTTAGTACAATCAAAGCAAAGGTCAAACCCAGGGTGCCAAATAGTTTGAAGTTAACCCAAGATTCTTCACTTTGCTGCGCTGCCAAACACAATTCTTGCACTTGGCTAGCGGCACAATTTAACTCAGTAAGCTCTATTTTAGGATCAATCTCTGTTGCGGAAAAAAATAAATCCCTCGCGCTAAGTGCAAGATTTACATAATAAGCATTCACCAAGGCAATACCAACAAAACCCAGACCCCAAATCCAAGTCAATTGCTGCCATACCGCACTTGGCAAATCCAACTCTTTGCCGAGCATGCGCTGCATCAAAGTCTTCTGACCAATCCACAGGCTAAAGATTAGTGCTAAAGCAAATACCACGTACAACACACTAACCTTCCACATAATAAAGGCCGGATCACTAATGGCCACGGTGATACCACCAAACACCACCAATAGTCCAAAGGTAATAAGATGGGCTTTTTCAAACTTGCCCGTTTGATAGCGAGTGATGGCCATTTGCACTGCAGTGGCAGCAATCATAGCGTAGATCGCCATATACAGTCCATAAGTCTTATAGACGATAAAAAATAGTGCAATTGGGAAAAAATCAATTAAAAACTTCATAGACAATCCTTGGAGCAATAAACCTTACCGTTATGAATAATGGCTTCATTTTCAGGGATATGGGTTGCACAAGTGCTACACGATAACATCTTATGTGCTGAAGGCTGATTTTTGATATTGGAAGGTGCGCGTCTGAGCTTTTTAAACAGCACAAACCCTAGCCAAATCAATAGTGCTAATATTAGCAGTTTCACAATCCCCATGGCCAACTCAACTCAAGTAAAAACCTAGATTTTACCTACGCTTATGGGTATAATTTGGCGTTTTTATCGTGTCTACACACAGTTTTCATATTCTGCCCGGGTGGTGAAATTGGTAGACACACAGGACTTAAAATCCTGCGAGGGTTAAACCTCGTGCCGGTTCGATCCCGGCCCCGGGCACCATATCCACTTATCATAACTTATCATAACCTCTCAAATTCCTTTTGCAATAAGGTTTTTAAGCATAATTACCTTCTCATAAGTTATCATAAAATATCACCAAATATCACACAAAAGTGAGTAGAATTGTGAGTAGAGAATTTATAACCTAAATCACAGGTAAATATCTGCATGCTAACTGATACAAAAATCAAAAATTCTAAACCTAAAGATAAGTTATACAGGATGGCTGATAGTAATGGTTTAGCAATTGAAATTACACCATCAGGAATCAAGCATTGGCGCTATCGGTATCGGTTCAACGGCAAGGCCTCCATGATCTCTTTGGGTAAATATCCAAAAGTTGGTCTAAAAGATGCACGCTATCGACGAGACGAGCAAAGAGAATTGTTAGAACGCGGCATAAATCCTAGCGAGTATCGATCTCAAAAAACCTCTCAAGAAAAAATAGAGAAAGAGAAACAAATGCCTTTTAGAGAGATGTTCTATAAATGGTTTGACCAAAACAATACAAGCTGGAGCGAGAAGCATGCGAACAAAGTAATGAATCAATGTAAGCGACACTTGCTTAGCCATATTGGTGATATGCCTATTGACAGCATTACACCACAAGACATCTTGTGGGCATTTAAAAAAATTGAGGAGCTTAATATCATTGAAACACTTGAAAAGGTAAGGGGCTATACTCGAAGAGTCTTCAAGTATGGTGTTGGCTTAGGCATTTTGTCAGTCGACCCAACTAGAGATTTGCCGGATGACATCTTCAGGAAAAAGCAAGTAAAGAATTTTGCACATATTACAGACCCGCAAGAAATTGGAGAATTACTTAGAACTATTGACAAATTTGAAGGGAGCTTTCAGATAAGTACCGCACTTAAAATGGCACCACATGTATTTTTAAGGCCGTCAGAGTTAACAGGCCTAAAGTGGGACGAGGTGGATTTTGGCACTAAACAGATCAAAATTCCAAAAGAGCGCATGAAGATGTCTGTCGATCATATTGTTCCATTATCATCGCAAGTATTAGCCATGCTAAAACAAACATATCGAGTTAATGGCGACGGTGCTTTTGTATTCCCGAGCATCACAAACCCAAACAAAAGCATATCGCCAGAGAGCTTGAGAGCTGGTTTGAGAAGGCTTGGCATTGATAAAGACACACTTACTACGCACGGCCTCAGACATATGGCCAGCACCCAACTACATGAACAAGGGTTCAAAAGTGATGTAATTGAAAGGCAATTGTCACACGGAGAAAGAAACAAAGTTAAGGCTGTTTATAACCATGCTGAATATTTAGACGAGCGCCGAGATATGATGAATAAATGGAGCGACTACCTGGACAATTTGAGGGATCAAAATGCCTAATAAAGACTATAGTTATTACTTAAAAATGTGGAATATATATGTTGACTACACATACAATTCAAATGACTTCAGCACCTCCCCTAAAAATGGCCTAGAAAGTGTACTTGGGTTTATTACTACAAACCGCTACGACGACAATCTAAGCGACAATCTTATTAATGAGTTGACCGATCAAGAGTTTATCAATAGGTTCCTGTCTCCAAATAATGTAAGTGCCAAACCTATCAACACCAACAATTGGTTTATTGAAAACAACGATAGTTATACCCTCAATATGCAGGAATGTATTGAATCCATAACACAATGGCAAATGATGCACGATGATCTTAAAGATCCTCAACCGCTTGCTATAAGTCTGGATTTAATCGCGGTTGCGTTGGATCACAATACGCGTATCAACAGGAAGGCATTCCTCTATTGGAAGTGCAAGCTAAACAGCAAACTACACAACTCTGAAACTATTAGATCTTTTGATAACTACTCTCCAAAATCAACAAACAAAGCAACAGTTGCGACAGAAAAGAGGTTGGATGCAATCAAGGAATCCATGTTGGAGTTTTTAGAAAGCAGACTATCAAAGAGTCAAATTAACATCTCTACTCTACAGAAGCAGTTAGTCCCCATACTGGAAGCAAAAGGTTGGATATTTGAAGAAAGAGGTATAGATGCTCATGAAAGTGTGGCAAAAGATAAACGTCATCTTGCAATAAGCACATTGAGAGACGACCTGTACGCAATACTGAAAACAGATTGGTGGGAAGGGCAAAATGACCACATCAGAAAACAAGTAAGCTACAAACCTAGTAAGAAAAAATAAAAACTTTCGGTCAATCCGAAAATACCTCAAAACACTTACCAGTTCTTAAGTTTGGCAACTTTTTTCGATTCCTTTCAGAAAAGAGCCAAAGGACGTCATAACCCCCTACCTAAAAATCCTTTTATTGATATTTAATGCTATCTTTCGGTCGAGTGTCTAAAAACTCTACCGAAAGACAAATAAGAGTCAGCAGATTATCTTTTCAACATGTCAGAAATAAACTGGCATGTTTTTCAACATCATAGGAGAAGATCAATGTGTGCAAAAATCATCAAGGTTCAAGACGTCGCTAATAGGACATCTTTGAGTATTCCAACAATATACAGACTGTCATCCCAGGGAAAATTCCCCGACAAAATCAAAATAGGGAGTAAGGCTGTCGGATGGCTGGAAAGTGACATTGAAGAATACATTATGCAGCGCCATTCTAAGTGGCAACAGTAGTCCGGTTTTAACACCACGGTATTTGCTCTAGATATTGGACTAATCCCAATAACCAAGGGCATAAACCACTATCAAAAAAATATAACTAGAAATGGTATTTATTAATTTCTAAACTAACACAGGGATAAACAAAATGAAAACAACAAGAAACAGAAAAAGAATCATTAAAGATGGATGGATCAATTACAAAGGCGAATCATTAGAGATTTGTAATGCACAGCAATATGGCGTATACGAAGACATGATTTATAAATTTATAGAGCAGCTAGATAAAGCATATTCAATACACAAAAGACTGCTAGTTTCCCGCCTAGACTACAAAATCAATCTTTACACAGAAAATAACAAAATCTTTTCCAACTATATGAAAAATATAATTCAGTGGCTAAGAAGAGAATATGGGATTACGCATGTTGGCTATATGTGGGTGAGGGAACAAGAGAAGTCTAAGAAGCAACATTATCATCTTGCGCTGATATTAGACGGGAATAAGATTCAGAATCCAAAAAGACTCAATCAAATTCTTAAGGAAAAGTGGCTTCCTAGGGGTGGTATGTTTGTTCCGGAAAATTGCTACTATTACATAGATAATGGCAATCATAAAGAGCAGAGAGCAGGGGCTGTTTACAGAGCGTCCTACCTTGCCAAATCTAGAGGAAAGGGGTTTAGACCTGCACAAACAAAAGACTACTCATGTAGTAGGCTAAAGTAGTAAAAAATAGTGGCTGATCATTGCAATCAAGGGAACTTGGTAAGATTATGCTTTTTCATATAGGCCTGTACTGTGGGAGTTTTTTCAAGATCTTTGTAAAACTTCTTCAGTCCAGTCTCTGTATTTGGATATGGCTCCTCTTCGCCAGCCTCTCTGGCCAATCTGTTTTCTCTTTCCATTACAAACTTAGTTACAACCATCTTATCATTAACTGCCATTTACTCCTTCTCCTTTAATTCTTTGTACTTATTGGTCAATTCTCTATACAGTCCTTTTATTCGAATTATTTCCTTCTCCGGCGATCCAGACTGCCTTAGCAGGTTTAAATCAATAGCTTTAAATTTTGTGTGTAATAACACTATTTCTAAAAAAGGCTTGTGTACTGCAATCAGGTCCGCACTCAAACAAATCTCAAGCAACTCGACCTGCTCTTTAATCTTAAATGCATATGGAAACTCTCCGATCAAGGTATCGTATTTAGTGATTTTTCTATTCACTACCCAATCGCCATCTAACGGGGATTTTCCATGAGAAATTTCCAACAAGCCATAGCGAAAATGAGTATGGCCACAAGTGCCGCAATAAAGCTTTGAACACCAGTTTTCCTTAATAGCTAATTCGCACAACTGTTCGAACAAGTTTGTTTTAAAGGCCATTATCTTGCAACCATGCCAGCAATAAACTCAGTAAACTCGACTGCCAGATCAATCGCTAACCACACCCAAAGAAAAAGACCAATAGTAAGCAAAAGTCCTATCAGTTTGTTTAGGTAGTAGTTAATATGCTGCAGGTAGCTATCCACATAAAAAATTGCTGCAACATATAAGAAAGACAAGAACACATATGGTGCAGTGTGCCATTCAGGATCAGGATTTGGTGCAAACATGTAGTTAAAAGTACTGCCAAACAAAAACACCAATGAAAAAAAGAATCCGAATCTAATAACTTGAATTGCCGTTATATCTTTCATGAATCGATAAATAATTGGTACTATATCCCGTGGTTATATATTCATTATAAACCTATCATTTTTTGTATGGCTAGACCATGCAAAAATAACTCTCAACATCCTGAACTTCTTAGTTTTGGGGAGGCTATCAGAACCATCAGATTGGACAAAGGCCTCTCTCAAGAAAAACTTGCTGAATTGACGGGTGTTGATCGCTCCTATATGGGAGGCATTGAGAGGGGTGAACACAATGTATCACTGATTAACATCAAACGCATATCTAATGCGTTGAATCTGCCTATATCTAACATATTCCAACAAGCCAAACTATAGTGCTTGTTTGATTTTTCTACTGTAAATACTCTACAACTCAATTCGAGAGAACTCAGTCCTATAGTGTTGATCTAAGTATGGCAGTTCTCCATCTTTCAGCAGCCCTCCAAATTGTGCAATGATAAAGCTTGATATGGCTGACTTCTGCAGTGTATCGTTTTTTTCTAAAAGGTGTTTTAAAATTTGGTAGCCCAATTCAGAGAATAAGTGCCCAAAGCAATCTTGCAGGACTGATACCTCGAACTTATAGTTATCTGCATATTCTCCGACACTAGACATTTCCTCATCTATGATTGTTTGATCTATTGACGGAATATTATTGTTATTGCCTATATATTTTCTATAATTACCATGATCAAAGAAAGAGGGCTTTCCCTGACTTAATAACATTGCATCTATATAGACTGCTTTCTCAAGTTTCAAAGAACATTCATCATAATATTCATCAATAATATGGTTTGCCTCTATTAGTTGTGTTCTGCATGTTGTTGAAAGAGATTTTAAAACTTCTTTCACGGATTCCTTATTCCAGGCATCATTCTCCCAGCTATACCCACATGTATATAAAATATTTTTGGATTTCTTAAGTCGTTCAGTGATATTGTCAAAATCCCTATCCATAGCGAGAATAGTATTTTCAATTTCCCCACTTTCAACATCAGGAATCATATTCTCTATATTTCTCTTTGAACCGATAGAACGAAATTCAAACTTTATTTCTTTTGGGAAATAAACATCAAAAAGAGTTTGCCAATATCCTATATCCTCTGTCGACGAATGGTAGTTTCCCTCTTGTACATTGTCATACTTTAACTTTTTCCCCCCTTCCAGGTAAACAATGACATGAAGCCCGAACAATAAAGGTTTATTGGATATGCCCGAATTAGTCCTATGGAAGCCCATTAAACCTTATCATTCATATTAAAGATTTTGTCTGAATATGTACTAACAACATCTGGAGAATGTGTGGCACATATGATCTGCATATTAGGGTTAAGCTGAAGCAAATTACTAATTAAACTTTCCTGCCATGCCATATGTAAGGATAGTTCTGGCTCATCGGCGATGTATATACACGGTCTCTTTTCATGTAGTAGTGCTTCACCAAGTATAATGATGAGCTGCTTCTCTCCAGATGACAAATCCTTCACATTCAATAGCTTTTCTGAATCAGTAACAGCTGCGATTTCATTCCTGTCATTTATGTAAACTCGCTTCCTTTGAAAAAGGCCGCTAAGCATGTCAGAAAACACACTTTTAGGACTCAAAACCTCTTCTTGCTCCTGTGACAGTTCGTCCCATTCCTCAATGATATGTCGCCCTTGATAAAGGTTGTTTAGCGCAAAAATATCATCCAACGAAAGAGAGTTGTCGTTGCTTTCAATCTTGTTAAGTACATGTTTAGTCTTGGCAAGATAGTTGTCGATCTTACTTTCAGTATCTCTTTTTTTTATCCCTAGCTGATCAAAAAGATCTATTAGAGCCCTTCTCTCCTCTTCCGGCTCAAAAGACCTCATATGCTTAACAATAGTGTCTGAGTTCTTAAAGTTTAGCAGGTGTAAGACTATATTTCTCTTAAAATTATCAACCTTGTCAGATGATTGAGATGACAAAACAGAAAAATACTTGGCCAAACTATTGCTCAACTCCTCCAGCTTCTGATCTACAGACGACTCATAACTATTTTCGTGATAGTTCTTCGTAAGAGGTGACCTGTGAATAGAAAGCCAACTTACATCAACAATAGACTTCAATGCTGTTAAAACATCGTAGTGAGATGCTGTTAATCGGCCATCAATCAAAGAACGCCGACCCCTTGGCATTCCAGACCTTCTTCTAATTCCCTCTCTAAGGCTGTCAAGCGTATATTCTTGGTACTTTTCAGAGGCCTTAGCTCTTACCTTGTAAATAATCACAGGATAACGGTATTCTTCATCATTGCTTTTCTCAACCTCTACGGTTGGCTTTCTACTCCCACCCACTTCGGAGAATTTAATCCTAATTTTATCGAAGGGTAATTTTTCTAATGCTGAAAAGTCAGCAGAAAGAGAGGCGGCAATCATATTAATTATGGTGGTCTTTCCCGTTCCATTAAAACCAATAAAGAAATTAACATCAGAAAAAAGACTAATGTCTATCGTTCTATCACCCCAAAATCCAAAAATTTCAATTCTTTCGATCTTATTCATATTCTTTACCCTATCTTGTTAGATATGTGTGTCCCACTTGCTACTATTCTACCGTCATGAAAAAGACAAACTTTGTCTCATTGCTTGCACCTGCGCCAACTATAAAAACGGTTTTTTACTCATACAATGGCTCTTGCGAATTTTTATTAAAGCGTTCAATACTAAAATTGATATACTTTAACTTGTTGGAATCCCAATAGCTCTTAGACTCCACTATCGGTACTTTTTTGTCGCTAATAATGTCGTACATTGTTTCTACACAAATAGAACCATGTTCTACATCTACTCTGTAATTCCAATTTGTATGGCGAATATGTTGAAAATTTCCGTTTACCAATCTATATGCATCCTCCAAGTTTGAACATGAGCCCCCAGAAGAGTACTGGCTTATTGTTTTATGCTTAAAATCAAACGCACTCAGTTGATCAATCTGATTAAACGGCTCTAAATGCTTTATTTCGACAACAGGCGTTCCATATTTATACGATAAATCATATATCAAATACTCATTAACACCCCTTTGCCCTGACCTGAAGCTAGTAACAATAAGCTCATCCTCGCCATCTAGATCTATATCTTCAAAGAAAAAAGGTATATGGCTTCTGGCGTCCAGTGACATTTCTTTGGTAGTGTGGTCGTTTCCCCATAATGAGATTTGCTTCAAATATTTAGAATTATTTTTAATTTCGTACGTTTTGCCTAGATTAACAGATAGGTTAAAAACATAATCACTGTCAAATATATACAAACCACTTTCCTTTAAAATTTCTTGAGGCAAATGGAAATAATTCGCTCCAACAGAAAACGAATTTTCCCATTTCTTAGATCTAAAGTTAATCAACGCAGGTCCGTTCAATACTGGTGACAAGCCGCTATCAGGAGTCCAAACTACGTTTATTTCGTAATCTTTATGAAACTGATCAGAAAATTGTAAATGGATAGCTTTGTTTCTATTGTAATACTGCCACCACTCCTCATTGCTGGCACCAGCCTGAAGTGTCAAACCAAGTAAATATACTACTAGCAGCACCCTGCATCTCATAACCATAAAAAATCGTTTATCCAGCATAAAGTATACATCTCTCAAAGCTACAATCAAACATATAATAAGACTACTTAAACCACAAAAAACCATATAGAATAATGGCTAATAACCCAATGAAAATACAATGAAAAATCTTTATCTATTACTATTTTTTATTCTTTCCCATGCGACCGTCCAGGCGAAAATAGAAGTTTACAACAACCCGATAAACATACTATGCATTGAAGAGGAGAAAACTGGCTTTGACTGGATTGATAACAAATGGTTAAAAAGAAACTTCATTGAGGAGAAATTCTTAGTTAAAAAACTAAGGCCTTCCGAGACCGTAAGTGGTTGTTCGCAGAAAGAAGACCCCAACTTTCAAGACAATTACTTCAACGGCCAGGAGGTTTCTTTTGCTAAAGCCTGCTACGAAATCAAGAATTTTGGAGATAGGTCTCGCAAGAGAAAAGGTAAATATTTTGGAAGGGCGTGTGAAGAAACATGGACAAAAGAAGAAAGTTCCAAACAGGTTTTACTAGAAAGTGTCAGATGCTCCGAAACCTTATTTCACCCAGAGATTAAATTGGCGCCAAACGGCTGGTTTCACAAAAGTAGAATAGAAGCTTCATTAAGTGATAAAGCGGAGGAAAAATCTTCTCTTATTATTTCTGTGGGCCGGTGTTCAATTTTATAAAGCCATAATGCGCCTCAAGCACTACAGAGCTGCACTCTAAGCATGTCATTAGATTATGTCGGACACAATTCTAATCAATCGCTTCTTTACCTCATTGACCACTTCAGCTTGCTCAACATTTCTGCCTCCTGCATAAACAGCGACTTCAGTTGAGGCTACTTCTTTAAACCTCTTCAGGCCATCCTGCTCTTCTTCTTGTAATTTAGGACTTGAGCTAAATGATATGGTACGTGTAACTCTGCCGCTCTTGGAATCAATGATACCTACGTTAACCTTGGCGATGATGATGTACGTATCTTCAGTTTGATAACTGCCAGCGATCGAACCTAGCATTGCACCTGTAACAATACCGATTTTCTCAGCATCTTTTGCACTAGAGTATCTACTACCATAATATCCTGCGGTTGCCGCACCAAGAAAGGCAAACGAATTAGACATGTTAGTCTGAACGTGTCCACTATATTCTATGACCACATCAACTTTCACACCAAAATCTTTGTCAGTATCGGTGTTGTATCCCTTTTCTTTGAAGGCAGCTTTCAATTGATTGGTAAAGCTTCTCAGATCGTAATTAACATCTCCGGACACGTTTCTTGTGGAGACTTTCAATACATTATTGGCAAATTGTTGTGAGTCAATGAAGAAACTTTCACCAATAGTGGAGCCATACTGAATCCCTGTTACAGGATCTTTAATCATGCCAAGTCGAGTAGTTTGAGAACAACCTGACGCTAAAAATATTAGCGATACTGAAACTAGTAAAATTTTTGATAATCTAAACATTAGAAATCCTCCTTAAGAAATGTTTCAACTTCGGAATGATGAATCGAGAACGCAATACCTTCCACCGCTTCTCCAACCAACTTATTGTCATTCACACCGATTACTTTATTGCCAAGAAAAAGTGGTCCGCCAGAGTTTCCTGGATTAATTGGCGTGTCAGTCTGAATAAACAATACTTCTTTTCCACCAGTATCATATATGCTTGGCTTCTTTCGGACGGCACTTATCACACCCCTGGTAATCGTAAATTCAAGACTCTTAGGATGGCCAATAGCTTCAATAGTAGAGCCCAAATCAAGTTTATTTTTATTGTAGAACTCAACTGGCTTGCCTTTTTCTTGAACTTTAATCAAGGCTAAATCTAGTCGGACATCAGACTTAACAACCTTACCAAATGTTTCTAAGCCGTTATATAGCTTCATCTCAACAAACTTGGCACCTTCGATAACGTGATAGTTTGTTAAAACAAGATCAGGGGTTACATAGAATCCTGATCCCAGGCCGCCCTCTGGATTGTATACAACTACTACATTGTCAAACCTAGGGTCATTAAGTGGACGAGCATCGTATGTTGCATTCTTATAATTTTCTAATGCCTGATTCTTATCATACATCATCTCAAGTCTTAACTCATTTTCACTGGTCAATACTTGCTCTTTCGCCTGATTGTTTAAATATTGATCAAGTATCAAAGAAACGTCTAGATCGATTGGCTGCTCTTCATAGTTTGATATTACATCTTCGGAATCATACTGCTTTAAGATGCTTTTCTTATTAATATCACTATTCTTCACATCATACGAAATATTAAAGTTTTTACTCTCTGATACATCTACCACATCTTTGAAGTATGTTTTCTTTTTCAAATTAATAACATAGAAGTTAGCTGTTAGATTTTTCCTAACCGTTAAGGCTGAAGTATTAAACTCATACTCTTTATGAATTGGCTTTTTAAGAGTCTGTGGCGTTTCTATGAGTGCAGTTTGAAACTCTCTCAATCTTTCTTGCGCAGCGGCTATAGCAAGACCTTTAGCAAGCTCACAATACACAGCGCCATAACCAGGAGCACAGTACTGAGAGCTGGCACTTTGAACTCCCATTTGAGCATTCTGAACATCTAACTGAGCGGCCAAGAATGCTGGATTCTGCTCAGTTTCATACCCTGAAAGAAATTTAGATTGAGCTTTATCTCGCTTCTGAATCCTTCTGTTGACATTTGCTAACGCTGTATCAAACACAATAATAAAGTCTGAATCGGCACTATCTTTAAATATATCTGACACTTCCGACTTGCCGATTTCAAAAGGCAGATCCATAGTAATCTCAGCTGGGAACTCTACCTGCCCTTCTTTTAATAGTGTCTTGCTAGTAATTTCAACAAATTTAACCTTAAGCTTTCCTGTAGATTCAGGCTCTAGACCAATTTTCTTTGCTTCAATCAGCGCGCTCATCACAGTCGCCAAAACACCTTGACTGCCTTTACTCTCTCTGCTGTACGCATCTAAAAATATATTGCCCAAATCATTCTTCTGGCTATTGGATAAATAACTCAGATACTGACTCGAGAATTCCGATATTTCATTAACACTTTTACTATTGAAATAGTTTGGAATTTTTGACCCCAGGCTTCTTAACACGGTAGATTTATTTAACGCAACAGGGTACGAAGCAAAGAACCCTTCAAGTCTTCCTATGCCATACTTGATAAGATTGTCAGCCCCCTCTCTCGTTAACTCTTGGCTCAAGTTCGAGAGGCTAACTTCTAGCTTTTTAACGTACTCACTAGAAAACCCAGGGATGCTTAAAAGAGGATGTTCTGCATAGCTGCGCAACACAGCTTGGGAAGATTTAATATCCGACTTAATAGTTGCCCATTTTTCTTGATTATCGACACTTCTGGCAGAGGCTTTCAGTTTTTCAATCTCTTTTAAAAATTTGGGGTTATAAGTTTGCAGATTTAAGTATTCCGCAACCTGCTTTAATTCGTCTCTGTATTTTTCAAGGTTTGTTATCTGCTCACCAATCAGAGACATTTGGTCAAAGAAATCATGCTGATAAACTTTGAATAATTCTGAAGCCCCTTGAAAGTTACCCTGTTCTACCATTTCCTTCAGATGGTCACCTTGATCATAAAACAGGTTGTAATCTTTTTGCTCAAGCGAATCACTAACATAGTTAGTTGGCGCATCAGGCTCTGAATTATTTGTAGAATTGCCAAAAGACGGGATTGAGAACGAACTACCTTGCATTGCCTCTTGCGAAGAGTCAATTGCATCTTTTACTGCGCTATCCAATCCTGTTGAACACAAAAGATCATCAGGGTTTTTATTGCAAAAATCTGGGTCAGTTAAGCCAAATATAGCATGGCTAGAATGTGTTGCAAAAGCAAGAAAAAGAACTGTTAATAATTTAAGGTGCATACGTAAAAGAGGCCTTTGTAATATATGTAGATACATCATATATTCCAATATACACTCTGTACATTATGGAAAACCTTAAGACTGATCAAGAAAGAGGATTAATTTAACTGAAAAACCAGGATTAGATCGAGATTTGTGAGTAAATTTGTGGGTACCATATTAATAGTTATTTATTTTTTTGATTAAAAATCAATTAATTATATTATTAATTTAGCTCCATCTATCTCTAGTGGAACGATCTGACCTTTAATAATCCAACAGTTAACAATTTTTACCTATACAAAATGACAATAAAATAGATTGCATGTCAAATATTAACAAAGCAATCCTTATTGGACGTGTTTCTCAAACACCCGTCTTATGCAAAGACCCCAAAAATGGCCCGACAGTTGCCCTATATATTAGAACTTCTGATACTTGGACAGATAGCCAAACCGGAAGCAAAAGAGAGAAGGTAGAGTTACACCGTGTACTTTTGCATAAAAAACTTGCCGAAGTAGCCCACAGATATTTGTACATTGGCGATAAAGTCTACATAGAAGGTTCGATCTATACAAGCCAATCAAAGGAAAACTTGTCAAATAAATATAGAACTAGCATTACTTTGAGAAATCCAACCAGCAATATACAACTACTCAGCAAGTCCGATAGAAGTGCATTAAAAACTCTACGCATTTCAAACTTAATAACTTGATGCAATTTTTGTAGTTTGCAGGACTTTAACAGTCTCCTATCATTTTTTAGACTTACATAACGTTCATTATTCAAAATCAAAGAAAAATCAAGAATATAAGGTTTCTGACTTAGCTAGGCATGGCAACCGAATCACTACCTTAACTAGGCGCAATTAAACATCATAAAAGTGAGTAGAAATGTGAGTAGAAAAAATCTAAATTTATACTAAAACCCTTTAAAAATACAGTATTTATATATAAATTCGATTCCGGCCCCGGCACCATACATTTGTTATTAATCAAACAACTCTATCAGCCACTGTCTTTATTTGAGTGGATTAGGCCATGATCCCTTGATTTCCAAACTAAATAATATTGCGTCTAATTAATATCGGCTTGAAGATAGCCAGCGTAACAACAATAAACACAATACTGCCCAAAGTGGCACTCAGTGAATAAGATTGGAAAAACCACACCCAATCGGTAATCACCTTGCCATTCATTGGGTAGACAATCAGTTTTGCACCATTGGCCAAAAAGACCGTAATTAGAATCAAAGGCAGCATGCGCAGATAAAGCGCCTTGCCATTAAAGAAGAATTCTCTCACATTGAATTGCTTCATAATCCAAATGGCAATAATTGGAGCAGCGGTATCAATCACTTTGCCTAAGTAGCTATTGATATAGGCCATATCAAAACCACCTTTAATGATAAATGCAGCCACAAGATAGCCTGCCAAAACGCCAAAAGCTACTCGATTGCCAAATAGTAAGATTGCAAGAATAGAGGCACCCATTGGTAACCAGAGATAATTGGCCACAGCAATATTATAGTGGTCAAATGGAATAATGATATATCGTGATACGAAAACCGCAATAAAGGCGATCAAATTGTATTGTATAAACTGTTTCATGGTGATGGTGTTATTTTCCATGGCTACCTCCTTCTCTATTTATTAAGGTTGACATTGTTACCAGCTCTGCAAAAGAGTTGGCCTGCATTTTTTTCATAACTTTGGCTCTATGAGCCTCGACCGTTACTAACGATATAAATAATTTTTCAGCAATATTCTTATTTTTATCGCCCTGTATTATAAGCAATAAAACTTCCTTCTCTCTAGCGCTCAATAACAAATATCGTTTATTAATCTCGATAGCACCCTTTTTATCTGCGATTACCCCCTCTACAGCTTTCAACAATTCTGGCGGGGAAAATGGTTTCTCAATAAAATCATAAGCGCCCAATTTCATCGCCTTAATGGCAATATTGGTATCGGCATGCCCTGTGATAAAAATGGTGGGCAATAAAAAGCCACGCACATTCAACGCTGTTTGCAATTCAATGCCGTCCATATTATCCATATTGATATCTGAAACTAAGCAGCCCAATTGAATGTCAGCGTCATAGTTATAGTCATCTAAAAAATCTATGGCTGAGTTATAAGTAGAGACAGCATAACCTTTCATGGAGAAATAATTACTCAATGAGCTCAAGACAGATTCGTCATCATCTACAATAAAAATTCGACACTCACTCATGTCTTTTTGGTATTTTCAACATAAAAATACTGCCACTTATCGTGGTTGATTCTAGCGACAAATCACCCTCGTATGATCTCATAATGTTTCTACTGAGATTTAGTCCAAGGCCAAAACCCTCCTTTTCACTCATAGTTTTGCTTGATTTAAACAGTTTAAATAGCATACCCGGTTCTTGAATAACACCACCAGAATCTTCAACATATAAATAAGCAAAAGCTTTGTCTTGTTTCATGGCTAATTTAATAAAGTTGCGATCTTTTTGATTGTTAATCATGGCGCTGATGGCGTTTTTAAACAAATTTAGCAAAACCTGATCAAACTCGATCGGACTCATATAAGCGCCCACCGTTGGCATGAGGTTTAGGCCTTGAATTTCAATCTTATTATTGATGGTTTCCGCTTTCACCAAATCCACAATGCCTGAGATTCTAGTTTTAATATCAAACACCTCTGGCTTGGTTTCCTTGTTGGCGACCAAGCTCCTAATGTTGGAAATAATATCCACACATTGTTGTGTTTTATAACTCATTGAACCCGACACTTTTTGCAATTCGTTTTTATTAAGGTCTTTATCAAAAGACATATCTTTGATGATTTCGGCATCAATTCTTATCGAAGTGATCGGCTGAGAAAGCTCGTGGGTGACTTCTGCCAATAGCCGATTCATAGAGCTATTAACCGAGAGTCTTTCCAGTCTTGTTTTGTATTTAAAGAGTTTTTTATCGACCTTATTGGCAAAATACAAATAGATGAAAAATATCAGAAAAAATATACTGAGAATAAAAGGATAGTTCTGCTTGAAATAGCTAATATGCGCAGGATCTTGATAGATGCCCATCCGATATCTTCTTAGCTGTTGTTTGACAATATCGTAATCCGCCAACTCTCCCCACTTGAAAGTGTCTCTACTGGCATGAAAACCCTTAAACAATTCAATAATTTCACTGGTTTGCAATTGATTTGACGTAGTGGTTGAGGACAAGGCCCATTCTGGGTATGTACTGGTGGAAATATACGCTCCAAACTCAATACTATTGCCCGGCTCTAGTATTCTAAGATCTTGCTCTTTAACCACGCCTGATTGGATTAAACCCTCCAGAACGCCCGTCCTAACAATACCCACATCAATAGGGCCTGATATAACGTTTCTAACAACGCTTTCATCATTGCCTAAAAAACTGGTTGTTTTAAATTCCCGATGTCCATGCGGATAGTTAATTTTCTCCATGAGATGGGCATAGCCAAATAACCAAGCACCTCCATCCTTATTATTGGCTGCGATGGTTAACTCATTGATAGTGCTCAAATTATGTATCTCACTGCTCGAAGAGGTAAAAAACACACTGCCATAGACATTTTTTCCCTGGCTGTTGTGGCGAGTTAGCAGCGGGGTGGTGTTATAAAGTTGAGACAGCTGTACAGTCGCCACTGGGTTGGCAACCACATAATCTACTCCTCCCTCTGCCACCTTGTTATACAAAATAGAACTGTCATTTCCAGCAGAGCACAAAACCTCAATATTATTAGCCGGCATGCCAGCGCTTAAATGATTTTGTAAGGATGTGCAATACGCCGATTGCGGCTTTTGATTCAGATGCGCCTCTACCAAAACGGAAATGGTAGTCTTGTCATTAGCCAGTGCATAACCATTAGCGGTGGCAAAAAAAGCAAGCGCAAATAGAAGTTTATTCATAGCAAAAGATTATAAACACTTGTAATTCTTTGCGTGAATGTTGTTTGAGTGGCAATGGAACTACTATTAAAGCACCTTGTTGGACTTAATAATCGCTATTGGTTCACACTAATTTAATCAGATTTCACCGGTGTCAATCACTGCTACGGTCACACCACTGCCTGAATAACCATCTGAATAGATCTCTGCAGCATTAATACTGCTCAAACCATATTGGGCATTGTATTCCGCGCTTTGATAATAAGAAGGCGGGTTTTGTATCACTGCTGCCGAACCGCCGCCACATGCACTTAATAGCAAGGCAAACATCGGCAGTAAGGATAGTAATTTTATCGGCAAAATACAGGCAATTGAATCATCGTTGACCGTATATTATAATAAACAATATGGTTTAAAATGAGACGTTATTAAGCACTATGTCGATGCAGACAAGTTAGTCTGTATAGTGTTTAATGTAGACAACTTTGCCATTTTTAAGCACCTGAACCAACTGACAAGCACCTTTAAGGCGACGATATTCCAGCTGCTTAATTAGGTGCAAACAATGTGATTTGCTAGCGCATCTCAGTGAGCCACTAGAGCCCATACCATCATTTTTATACAAAACCAAGGTATAGGGTTGCGCTTTAGCGCCCGTAGACAATAGCAAGATTAGCGCAGATAACAGTCCGGCAACGAATTGAAATTTGTAACTCTTCATAGGAATCAAACCACCAAAATAAATTTGAGTATGCTCTGTTTCAGCCCCAAATCTAACCTGTCTAGTTAGACATAACAGCAGCGGTTAATTAATTGTCGCCTACTTATCTCAATCGTTTGGCGAGCACTTATCCAGACTGCCAGATTAGCAGCAGTCTTCTCTAAATATTATAACATCATTATATTATAATATAGAAAAGAAACCAGGGTTTGTTATGCGGGATTCCAACCCTATTGTGCTGGCTTTTATCTATAATAAAATCATCTAAACAGCGAAAGATCATTATGCAAAAACACATTGTTTCAACTGACGCAGCTCCACAAGCCATTGGTACCTATTCTCAAGCTGTTGGCGTTGCAGGCGGTTCAACCATTTACCTCTCTGGCCAGATTCCCTTAATCCCCGAAACCATGGAAATGGTGGATGGTGATATTTCTGAGCAAATCAACCAAGTGTTTAAAAACCTAAGTGCGGTCTGTTCGGCAGCTGGTGGCAGCCTTAATAGCATTGTCAAACTCAACATCTATCTAACCGATTTAAGTCATTTCCCAGTGGTTAATGAGATTATGGCCACTTATTTTGACCAACCCTATCCAGCACGTGCAGCTGTGGGTATTAATGAATTACCCAAAGGCGCCCTGGTGGAGATGGATGGGGTGATGGTGATTGAATCATCTAACAACTACAGCTACTAGCATCGAGCGCATCTCTGGGTTTTGTCTATGCTAACGTTGCACGACCCAATTATTGCGCTAGAAGGACTGGGTTCAAAAACACAGCAAAAGCTCAATAATATTGGCATTTTCAATTTGGAACATTTGTTGTTTCATCTGCCACACCGCTATCAAAACAAAACCCATTTCACTCCGCTTAATCAAGCACAAGTGGGTGATGAGACGCTGGTTGAACTACAAATCGAACGCGTTGAATCTGTCGCCACTCGACAACCTCAGCTCCTGGTACATCTACTGGATCAGCAAAACCGCCCGTTACTATTGCGCTTTTTTCAATTTAATCAATATCAAAAACAAGGCTTTGTACGTGGTGATTTAATTCAGTGTTTTGGTGAGATTAAGATTGGTAGAGAAGGCTTAGAGATGCATCATCCAGAGTATCGCCTGATTTCCAAAGGCCAATCCAGCCTGATTGAACCCACCCTAACACCAGTTTATCCCCTAACCGCAGGCGTGCACCAAGCACAGCTCAAAAAATGGATTGCCCAAACCTTGGAGGTGCTAAAAAATACACCAATACCTGATGTACTTCACGGCATTATTGGCACCGATACGCCCAATATTCAACAAGCACTGATAACACTACATCATCCAAGTATCGATGAAGATGTCCACAAAATCAAGAATTTTGATCACATTTGTCAACAAAGACTCATTATAGAAGAACTGTGTGCTCAACAACTTAGCCTCTTGCAATTGAAAAAATCACGTCAGCAACAAAGAGGCTACACGTTTAAACAAACACAGCGGCTAAGCACACAATTACTGAACCAATTAAGCTTTGATTTAACCTCAGCCCAACAACGCGTCATTGGTGAGATTTCTCAAGATCTGCAATCAGGACAACCCATGCACCGACTCCTACAAGGCGACGTCGGATCGGGTAAGACCATTGTGGCTGTATTTGCTGCCTTGCAAGCCATTGAAAATCAATATCAAGTGGCCATTATGGCGCCCACAGAGATTTTGGCTGAACAACATCAACTGAGTTTTACGCAATACCTAAAACCTTTGGGTATTCAGGTGGCATTCTTATCAGGTTCACAAAACACCCAACAACGCAGCGAGCAGCTAGAGAGTATTCGCTCAGGCGCTGCCCAAGTGATTATTGGTACGCACGCGTTATTCCAAGCGCAAGTAGAATTTAACAACTTAGGTTTGGTGATTGTTGATGAGCAGCATAAGTTTGGTGTACACCAGCGTCTATCCTTAACCCAAAAAGCCAAAAACACGCCGCACCAATTGGTGATGACTGCCACGCCGATTCCGCGCTCTTTGACCATGAGTGCTTATGCCGATTTAGATACTTCTATTATTGATGAACTACCCCCGGGTAGAAAACCGACCACCACCGTTGCCTTGACAAACACTCGTCGAGACGAAGTCATTGGAAAAATCACCCAAGTTTGCCAACAAGGTCGGCAAATTTATTGGGTTTGCACACTGATTGATGAGAGCGAAGCACTACGCGCGGAATCGGCCACACAAACGCTAGAATATTTACAAACCCATCTACCAACGCTTAATATTGTACTAATTCACGGCAAAATGCATAAGAATGAGAAACATCAGTTGATGCAACAATTTAGCGCTGGAGAGATTGATGTCTTGGTAGCTACCACCGTGATTGAAGTCGGGGTTAATGTGCCCAACGCCTCGCTGATGGTGATTGAAAATGCAGAGCGATTGGGTCTGGCGCAACTGCACCAATTGCGCGGTCGCGTTGGTCGTGCCCAAGACGAAAGCGTGTGTATTTTGCTCTATCAAGCCCCACTGAGTGAAACTTCCATTGCCAGGCTGGATATTTTGCGCCAAACCAATGATGGTTTTGCCATTGCCAATAAAGATTTAGAACTGCGAGGTCCAGGTGAGATTTTAGGTACACAGCAAACCGGTATTAGTCAGATGAAAATTGCCAATATCGTGCGCGATGCTCACCTGCTCAAGCAAGTAAGGTTTTACACCGAACAATTACTAACATTAGACCCAGAGGTGCAAAACACCCTGATTGAGCGCTGGATTACCAACGAACAAACACAGTATGCCAATACCTAAAACCAGGCTTGCAGTAAAATAAGCCTATGATTGATATTCAAGCACTGAATTGGCAAACTCTAACCCCGGAGATGCAGATCCCAACCACAGTTGCCAATTGGCTAATCGATACCAAATCTTTAACCGCTAAACTCAAAGATAAGTATGCAGACTTTACTGTTAAGGTTATCAGTCAAGCGTCACAATCGCCTTATACACATGAGCAAGCCTTACTTGGCGAGGTGAAAACCGTGGTGGTGCGTGAGGTAGAGTTAACCGGCAACCAGCAAGTAGTGGTGTTTGCCCGTTCTGTGATTCCGCAAACAGCGGATACCCAATCTTTACTGGAAATTGGCTCTAAGCCTTTGGGAGAAGTGCTCTTTAATGACCCTAGTATCATCCGAGGAACACTGCAAATTACACAAGCCAACGGCATTTGGGGTAGGCGCTCAACCTTTGTCATTGGTGATACGCCTATTTTGGTTAGTGAGTTTTTTCTTGAGAGTTTGTATGCGTGATCAAATCTTCTCTGGTGCAAATGATTTGGTGGACTTTACCTTTGATGCCAAGGTAGCACATGTGTTCGATGATATGGTCAGGCGTTCAGTACCGGGTTATCAATCGATGATTGAGATGCTGGGACTGATGAGTAGAATTTACGCGCAAGACAAAAGCAACTATTATGATTTAGGCGCCTCAACTGGTGCGGCTGCAATCGCCCTTGGAGTCAACAATCCCCATCCACATAATCGCATTATTGCAATTGATAATTCCAGTGAGATGAGTAAAAAATGCCAGGAAAATCTTGAGGGAAAAATCAGTAATTTTGCAGTTATTTGTGCCGATATAAAGGATATAAAGATCGAAAATGCTTCTATCGTCATACTCAACCTTACCCTACAATTTATCGATCCAGCTCAGCGACAAGCCTTAATTAACAAAATCTATCAAGGCCTAAATCCGGGTGGTGCACTGATTGTCTCGGAAAAAATTCATTTTAACAATCCGCAGCAACAAGCGCAGATGACGCAATTGCACCTAGACTTTAAGCGTGCCAATGGCTACAGCGAACTAGAGATTGCTGCCAAGCGCCAATCGATTGAAAATGTGCTGATTACTGACAGTAAACAACAGCACTTTGAACGCTTTGAAAAAGCAGGATTCTCCCAGAGTCACTGCCACTTTCAATGTCTTAACTTCGCATCATTTTTAGCGGTAAAATAAGCCCGATATGTTGCTAATGATAGACAATTACGATTCATTTACCTATAACTTGGTGCAGTACTTTGGCGAGTTAGGACAAGAGGTGGTAGTCTATCGTAACGATGAAATTAGCCTGGAGCAAATCGAGCAGTTGGCACCAGAATATTTGGTGATCTCACCCGGGCCTTGTACCCCGAATGAGGCTGGTATTTCCATTGACGCCATCAAGTATTTCGCCGGTAAGATTCCGATGTTAGGTGTGTGCCTCGGCTTTCAATCCATGGTGCAAGCTTTTGGCGGCAATGTCGTTGGTGCTAAAGAGATTATGCACGGCAAAATCTCCAAAGTACACCACACCGGCAAAGGCGTTTTTAACACTTTAAATAATCCACTAGACGCAACGCGTTATCACTCTCTAGTAGCCGAACAATCCTCATTGCCCGATTGTTTTGAGATAACCGCCTGGACACAAAACCAAGATCAGAGCATTGATGAAATTATGGGCATACGCCATAGGGAATTCGCCTTGGAAGGCGTGCAATTTCATCCCGAATCCATCCTGACCGAACAAGGCCATGAGATGTTAGACAATTTTCTTAAGGATAAATCATGAACGAATTTATTAGTTTTTTATTTGCTGATGAGCAAATCTTTACCACTTCAACCCTATTTTTACTGATCGTACTGCTGATTGCCAATTTTGTGGCTGATAAATATCGCAAATACGAAATCATTGATCCTAAAGGTGCGATTGATTTAATGGATGACAAAGATAATCTAATCATCTTAGATGTGCGTGAGAAAAAAGAACGCAAACACGGCTATATTGACGGTGATAAGCATATCCCTTTATCCAGCGTTAAAGATAAATTAGGCTCATTAGATGCCAATAAAAAAGTTTTGGTATATTGCCGATCCGGTTCTCGTTCTGGCCATATTGCCGGCTTATTAACCCGCAACGGCTTCGAGCACGTATACAATCTTAAAGGCGGTATCACCGCTTGGCGACGCGCCAAACTGCCGATTAAAACTTAAAAAGGAGCGCTCTTATGAAAAAAAATATCATTTATTGTTCAGATGCTTGTCCTTTTTGCCAAAGAGCTTATGCACTACTGGAAAAACGTGGCATCCCTTTTTCAAAACGCTATGTGAAAAGCCAAAATGATTGGGATGAAGTCATGGAGAAAACCGGTCGCTCAACCGTACCACAAGTGTTTATCAACGGTGTACACATTGGTGGTTTTGATGATTTATCAGCAGCGGATCAATCCGGCAAGCTGGATTCGGTTTTAAATGGCTAACACGCTCGCTATTATCGGTGCAGGCGCTTGGGGTAGCGCGCTGGCCATTGCGCTTAGTGATAAATTTGACACCCTTTATCTCTACGCACATACGCAGCAAGAAGCCAAACAACTTCAGCCACAGCACCCTGCGCTACCAACCCCCTATCCATCCAATATTAGCATTCAAAGTGATTTATCCAATCTGGATCAAGTCAACGACATTTTAATTGCTGTGCCCAGTTATGGCTTTGCCGACACCTTAGAGGCACTTAAGCCGCTACTACAAGATCAACATCAACTCGCCTGGGTTACCAAGGGCTTTGACACCAAGTCCAACAGCTTTTTACATGAAAGCTTCGAGCGCATCTTAACGGACAAAAAAGCCTGCGTTATCTCTGGCCCAAGTTTTGCCTTTGAAGTGGCTGACAACAAACCGACTGCCTTGGTGGTTGGCTCAACCGATGCCAATACACGTCAGCATTTTGCTCAACTAATGCAAACCCAGTATCTGCGTGCTTATACCAATGCCGATATCATCGGTGTAGAGATTGGCGGATCGGTTAAAAATATTCTAGCCATTGCTGCCGGCATTGCTGCTGGCTTGGGCTTTGGCGCTAACACACAGGCCGCACTGATTACCCGAGGCTTGGCAGAAATGACACGTCTAGGCACAGCACTGGGTGCACAAGAATCCACTTTTGTAGGTCTGTCAGGTTTGGGAGATTTGGCACTGACTTGTTCAGATGACCTTTCTAGAAACCGTCGCTTTGGTAAAGAGCTGGCCAACAACCACTCGGTAGCACAAGCCTTAGAGAATGTCGGCGCTACTGTTGAAGGTCTCAACACCTTAGAGCTGGTACTCTCCATTGCCAAACAACACCAAGTCGAGATGCCCATTTGTGAACAAGTTTGGCGTGTTACTCAAGGCGAAGTCAGCCCGACACAGGCCGTACAACAACTCATGTCCAGAGAACAAACGGGCGAATGATTATTGAACTGTTGCGCCACGGCGAGCCTGTTGGTGGGCGCCGTTATCGCGGCAACCAAGACGACCCCTTAAGCGAAAAAGGCTGGCAACAAATGTTAGACTCTACCCAAGGAAAATCTTGGGATTATATTGCCAGTTCATCCTTATCTAGATGCAGCGCCTTTGCTCAACACCTATCTGATACGCAAAACATACCGCTGGTAGTATTTGATGAGTTAATCGAATTGGGCTTTGGTGCCTGGCAAGGTAAAACGGCCACCGAGATTGGTCAGCACCGGGTTGACAGATTTAAATCTGATCCACTGAAGCACCAGCCTGAAGGCGGGGAAAACCTGGTGGATTTTCAAGCGCGCGTACTCTCTGCCTTTGATGAAATCATTCAAAATAATGCCAATAAAACCATTTTAATCGTGGCTCATGCTGGTGTGATTCGGGTTATTAAATCACATTTACACAATCTAGCCCTAGAGAAAATGTTTACAATAGAAGTCAAATCTGCTGCTTGTGAACGTTTTGAAATCTAGACTATTTGCTCTCTTATTACTACTTAACAGCCCCTGGGTTGGCGCGGTAGAGTTTTGGTCGTTGGGTGCCTTATTCGAGACAAAAAAGGTGCCAGATTTTGAAGCCATACAGGACTCAGGCGCAAGAAAAGCGGCCTTTTTTAATTACCTAGCGCCAAAGATCAACCAGCAAAATAACAAAATCTTGCAACTAAGACGCGCCATCCAAAACCATCAATTGGATGCAGATGCGCTGGAAAAACTCTATCGCTACTATCGTGTTAATCTTGGCAATCAAATGGGTTTATTAAATAAATTAGATATCGTCCCAGCCTCACTGGTCTTAGCCCAAGCTGCTTACGAGTCCAATTGGGGGCGCTCACGCTTTGCCAAACGTTATCACAACTTTTTTGGACTTTGGTGTTTTACCAAGGGTTGTGGCGTGGTGCCCAAAAGGCGCGACGTGGGTGCCACACACGAGGTAGCAAAGTTTGCCTCGGTCGATAAGGGTATTGCCTATTATCTGCGCTCTATCAACCGCAACCGTGCCTACCAAACCTTAAGAGCAATTCGCAAACACAAACGTGAAAATCACCTACCTATTAGCGGCATAGCACTGGCTGAGGGTTTGGCGGACTATGCAGCGATTGGTTATGACTATGTGGAAACGGTGCAACAAATTATTCGCTATAACCAATTAGAGCGCTACGATTAAGTACAAAAGCCCAATAACAAAAAACCCGGCTTCTGCCGGGTTTTTTGATAAATCTTGAAAAGTGAATTAACGCTTTGAGTACTGCTCGCTCTTACGTGCCTTCTTACGGCCCACTTTCTTACGCTCAACAATACGCGCATCACGAGTCACGAAACCTGCTTTACGTAGATCACCTCTAAACTCATTGTCATATTCCATTAGCGCACGGGTTACACCTAGACGAATCGCACCCGCCTGACCTGTGTCACCACCACCTTTAACCATAATGTTAAAGTCAAACTTATCGCGCATCTCAACCGTGTCTAGTGGCTGGTTGATAATCATTGCCGCTGTCTCACGACCGAAATATTCACCCATTGGGCGCTTGTTAACCGTGAACTGGCCAGAGCCTTTAGTCATATATACACGAGCAACTGAAGTTTTTCTTCTGCCTGTTGCGTAGTAAGTTTCTGTGTTTGCCATAATTATTTACCTTAAATATCTAAAACTTGCGGCTGTTGTGCACCATGTGTGTGCTCAGGACCTGCAAATACTTTTAATTTTCTAAACATGTCGCGACCTAGAGGACCTTTTGGCAACATACCTTTAACCGCCTTATTGATAACCTCTTCTGGTTTCTTAGCTTGTAAGTCTTTAAAAGCAACTGACTTTAGGTTACCTACATAGCCTGTATGGTGGTGGTACATTTTGTCGTTAAACTTATTACCCGTTACTTTTACTTTCTCGGCATTAACGATCACGATGTAATCACCTGTGTCTGTGTGCGGTGTGTATTCTGCTTTATGCTTACCACGAAGACGAGAGGCAACTTCTGTTGCTAGACGACCTAGTGTCTTGCCATCGGCATCTACCAATAACCAATCTCTTTTCACTTCATGTGCTTTAGCGCTAAATGTTTTCATAGTAATCTGAATCTATCTTTCGTAAGAACAAACGAAGTATTATAGTCATTTTTTGCCAAAAATGAAAGACAATATTCAAAAAAAATTATGAAAAGAATCCGTCAAAATCCATTACCATTTAGCCAATGATCAATTCCCATGCACATATCGATTTTGAAAGCCTGATGCCCGTAGCTGAAAATGCCGTGGTTATCGTCCCCAGCGTCGGGCGCTCTAATTGGCAAAACGTACAGATGTATCCCTATTTTGCTTTGGGTATTCACCCCTGGCTGGTTGAGCATCATCACGTGCAAGATTTGGAACATTTAGAACATCTGATTAAATGCAGCAATCCTATTGCTATTGGTGAATGCGGCTTGGATTATCACAAAGAGATTGATAAACAAACGCAACTGCTATTTTTTACTGCGCAACTAGACTTGGCGCAAAAATACAACCTTCCCGTGGTGATTCACGCGGTTAAATCCACCGAAGATGTGATTTTTCTGCTGAAAAAATACCCAAAATTACGCGGCGAGATCCATGGGTTTTCGGGTTCACTGGAACAGGCAGAAGTGTTAATCTCTATGGGTTTTTACTTGGGTTTTGGCTTGCAAGCGCTAAACCCTAAAGCCAAGAAACTAAGAAACATAGTGACGCAAATCCCACTGGAGTCCCTACTACTAGAGACTGATGATGCGCCCAACCCAAATGAGTTGATCTCAGTCGCCAGAGAAATTGCCGATCTTCGACAAATACCACTGGAAAAACTCTCTGTGCAATGTGATAATAACGCCATTAGATTATTTGGACTCAATTAGTGGCTGGAAGTTGTGCACGCACCGAGATTTTATTAGGCCAGCAAGGCTTAGCATGTTTGGCTGAATCCCACGTGCTTATTGCTGGTCTAGGTGGTGTCGGTGGTGCTTGTGCCGAAGCCCTGTGTCGCGCTGGCGTCGGCACACTAACCTTGGTAGATTTTGACGTGGTTTCTAAAACTGATCTTAATCGTCAGATTATTGCGCTGAACTCCACCCTGGAACAACCCAAGGTCGAAGTGCTTTCAGCGCGCTTACATGATATTAATCCTGATACGGTGATTATTAAACACAATGAATTTATTGATCGCGATAAGGCACAGGCCATTGCCAACGAAAAGGATTTGAGTTTTGTGGCCGATTGCATCGATGCCATTGCTTATAAAACCGTGCTGATTGATAGTTGTAATCGCACTGGCATGCCGATTATCTCCAGCATGGGTGCTGGTGGCAGATTAGACCCTACGCAAGTGAAAATTTCGCGCATGGATAAAACCCAGAATTGCGCCCTAGCCCGGGAGATGCGCAAACAACTAAGACGCGCAGGTGCCTCGCTTAAATTCCCAGTGGTGCATTCTACTGAATTGCAAATCAAAGCCCTACCGCATCAAGCGGTTTGCGCTACTGATACTGCACCAGCAGGACGTCCCAGAGCGGTGAACGGTGCCATTTCTTATATGCCCAATATTTTTGGATTAATGATGGCGGGTCACATCATCCAAAGCCTATTAAAATCTTAAACCATGGTTAGTACGCAAACCCCTATCTGTGATTTTGATACCCCAGCAATTGATTTTGAGCTGATGGGTGTCGATGGAAAAACCTACAATCTGCAGAACTGTCAAGGTGAAAATGGCTTATTGGTGATGTTTATTTGCAACCATTGTCCTTATGTTAAAGCCATTATTGATCGCATGATTCGTGACGTTAAAGAACTCAACACTTTAGGGGTTAACGCCGTTGCGATTATGTCCAACAATCCAGATGAATACGCAGAAGACTCTTTTGAGAACATGCAAAGTATTGCCAAAGAACTGGACTTCCCATTCCCCTATTTATTAGATACCACCCAAGAGGTTGCCAAAGCTTACGGTGCAGTTTGTACGCCGGATTTCTTTGGTACGGTAAACATTTAAACTATAGACCGTACTACCTTACTAAAAAAGTATAGACAATTTTATCCATGATTTCCGGCAAACAACTATCCCGCTGACCCAAACTTAAAGGGGTCTAAGCGGGTTATGTTGTTCCGGAATATGGTGGTTAATAATTGTTATTTATAAAAGAGAAAAGAATGGAAGAGAAAATTAAAATATCAAGCCATCAAGATAGAATTTTGATTTTAAAGGATATACGGCGTATTTAAACTTTTTACCGATAGCAACGATGCTACTACACTTGTTATCGATAGTTGGGCCTTATTCGGCAATAGTTATACGGTTTTAGGCTATTTTAAGGGTGTTTTTATTGTGACTATCGTCCGTCAGATGTAATAGCTTTGCAAGGTGTCTCATCTAAATACTTCTCAGCAATTGCTTACTCTTTGATTTCTTTATAGCTTAAGTTGCTAGCAACATTGGAAACATATTTTTTAAGCGAACCACCTAGTTCGTCTACGATATTAGTTTTGTTATTTTTCATATCTAGTCAACTAAATAAATATTTGTTTAGCTGTTATTTTAATAGAGACAAAATAGCAACTCAACCACACTCAGATAGGTTTGTGTTGTTCCGGAATATTATGGGCAACCATGGATCTATGCTTAATCTATTTTCAGATCAATCGATACTTCTTCTTTCAGATCAAAGGCGTCACTAGTGACATGCATATCGCCTGGTTGACGCATAGCAGACCCTGTCTCGCTGATTCTTGCCACAGCTACAACTCTAGAGTGAGACGATAGCTTGTTCTCTGGAATTACTGAATCAGCATCACTTAGCACAACCTGGCCAGTAAAGTCCTTTAGTCTAATTTTTTTAATAGCAATAGGCATTGGCCTTCCTTGTGCTGCTTTGACATACACCATAATGTAGTCTTTAGAAGATCTAGACTCAGTGACTTGAGGGGATATTGATACATTGATAGTAATAGACCGATTGTTTTCTTGATCTATAACGCCAGTCAAGTCGGCCACAATATCAGTCAATATTTGATGATCAAGACCGTCTTTTGGCACCGCAGATAGTGCCCGATTCCACAGACTTTTTGCCAAGTCTAAATCTCGAGCTTCAACTGCAAATAAGCCGGCTAAGTATAATGCATCAGGATTATTAGGATTGAGCTCTAAGGCGTGTTTTATCAACTCAACTGATTTGCTGGTAAATTGCTCATTATTGGCGCTTATAACAGCAGATGCATATTGAGTTAATAGCTGTGGATCATTAGGGTTAATTTGATAAGACTTTTGGTATGCCGATACAGCATCGTTCAATTGACCAGACTCATAATACATCAGTCCAAGCGTTTTCCACGCTTCAGCATCATCAGCATTATCTTCTACATATTGAGTTAGCTTAACAATACTTTGTTCCAAACTAAGTGGTTTTACGCTATCTTTTTCAGTATTGACAGTCGGTAAAAAATTAGTTAATTGCTGATACGTGTAAATTGAAGAAACTGGCAATAACAACAATATAAATAGCCAAGCTGTTGGACTAATTCCTGCCTTGTTATCAATGGCTGTATGCTCCTGCTCTAATTCAAACGCCAAAGTGTTAGATATCTCTTCTTTTGCCTGGACAAACTGATCTTGATCAATTAACCCTTGCTCCAAATCTGATTCAAGTTCTGCTATTTTTTGCTTACCCAGTTCGATGTTAGACGATGTCAAATTGAGATTATTGCTTTTTAATGGATATCTTAAGTACCAGACAACCCAAACAAAAGAAACAGCCAGCATAAAGCCGAACCAAGCATACATACTCATAACTTTACCCTTCTTGCTCTATATCTATTGTCAAACGCTGCCAAAAAAGCGCCTAATGCAATCAACAAACCACCCAACCAAATCAATCTTATTAGTGGTTTATAGTAGATCCTTAAACTCCAAGATCCTTCTTGCAAAGCCTCTCCCAGAGAAATATAAATATCACGATACAAGGATGGATCAATAGCGGCTTCTGTCATTGGCATGCCAGTGGAATACTGGCGCTTTTCCGGTCTCAAATTAGTAATTAGATCATCGTCATCATAAACTTCTACCAATCCCTTGTGTCCCTGATAATTTTGATCTGAAAAACTCTCTACGCCCTTGAATTTAAAGCGATATTCTCCAATGATAATTGACTGGTCTATCTCCATTTTTACATCTTTCTCCACACCTAATTGCGTAGTAACCGTCGCCCCTAGCAGGAATACTGCGATACCAATATGTGCTACAACCATGCCAATCAAAGACAAAGGCATTGTGCTATTTTGACGAAGACGATTCACCAATAATAATAATGAATGCAACACAACCCAAGTGAAGAGAGCTATCGAAAATAAAACAAACTTATTGGTAGTAATAAAATAATTAGCAATCGATATAACAACAACGGCTATCCAGACATTTGTTACCAAAGACATAACCCTTGATGCGTTGTCTTTTTTCCAGCGTAAAAATGGAACAATCGCCATTAACACTACTGCTGGGATCATAATCGGAACAAATACTGCATCAAAATATGGCGCACCTACTGAAATTTTCCCCAATCCTAGGGAGTCAAGCAATAGTGGATATAAAGTCCCTAAAAATACAGTTAATGTAGCGACAATTAGAAATATATTGTTAATCAATAAACCAACTTCTTTAGAAAACCAGGAGAATGTATTGCTACTCCGCATAAGTGATGCACGCCAAGCGTATAACGCCAATGACCCACCAACCACTAGAACCAAGAATATTAGAATAAACATTCCTCTAGCCGGATCTGAAGCAAAGGAGTGTACTGATGTTAGCACTCCGGATCTAACCAAAAAAGTACCTAACAAACTCAAAGAAAAACCAGCAATAGCCAATAGTACAGTCCAATGCTTAAAAGCGCCTCGCTTCTCACTTACACTAAGCGAATGAACCAACGCAGTTGCAGCTAGCCATGGCATGAAAGAAGCATTCTCTACCGGATCCCAGAACCACCATCCGCCCCAGCCAAGCTCATAATATGCCCACCAAGAACCTAACACAATACCAATTGTTAAAAATGCCCAGGCAATTAGCGCCCATGGACGAGACCAGCGCAACCAAGTGGAGTCTAGTTGGCCACGAACGAGTGACGAGATCACAAAGGCAAACGGAATTGCCATACCGACATAACCCATATATAACATTGGAGGGTGAAGAATTAACCCAATATCTTGCAACAACGGATTTAACTCTCTACCTTGTAAAGGTACATCATTCAACCTTTCGAAAGGGTTAGAAGTTATTAACAAGAACAGCAGAAAACCAACACTAACCAAACCAAGTACAATCAATATATGATTAATTACCTCATCGGGGATTCTCTTGGAGAATATAGACACTGCCGCACTCCACGCCGACAATATTAATGTCCATAATAGTAGCGACCCTTCATGCGCACCCCATACGGCCGATACTTTAAAAATGCTAGGCAGATTAGTATTCGAATTATTAGCGACATATTTAACCGAAAAATCATCGATAACAAAAGCATACATAAGAATCGCAAAGGACAATAAAAGCCAAGAGAACTGCATCCATAGCATCGGCCTAGCCAACTGAGACAAGGAAAAACTCCCTTTAATCAGCCCTAAAGCAGGCAATACAACCTGAAGCAATGCAAATGACAGAGCCAGGATCAGCGAAAAATGTCCGATTTCGATTAGCATGTTTGGGTTCTCTAGTAAAGCTTGTTCTGTTTTTGCAGCCAACGAATATAAGAAATGATTTCCTTAATATCCTTTCTATTAATGCCTTTTACAGGAGGCATATTTCCAAATCTCCAATGGTGAGCCCTAACACCGCTTAGAGCTGCACGATAAAAAGCCTCATCATCATGATGAGATGGCTTGTAATAGTTGTGTATCAACGGCGGTCCATCGCTAGTTCCTTCCGCCCATTCGCCATGACACTTTGCACAATTTTGCTGAAATTTCCCCATTCCTAATCCTTGGGAGAACGGAACCTTAATGCCTGTGTTTGTTACAACAGCATGTCCATTTGATGAAACAAAAGCTAGTGTTAGTAGAATGAAGGTAAATCGAAACCGCTTATTGATAACTGACATTAGTGATCCTTATATGATATTTGTTATGAGATGTGCAGACTGTTCCTGGTACTATCTTGTGAAAGTCATGCGGCGTAGTCGGTTGGCATTACTAACCACGGTTAGTGAAGACATAGCCATTGCTGCGCCAGCAATCATAGGGTTAAGCAACAGTCCAAAGAATGGATATAGCGCACCAGCAGCAACTGGTATGCCTAGTGTATTGTAGACAAACGCACCTAATAAATTCTGCTTGATGTTTTTGGTGGTTGCTTTGGAAATTTGAATGGCATCCACCACACCGTATAGCGAGCCACCCATCAAAGTAATATCTGCACTCTCAATTGCCACATCGGTGCCGGTGCCAATGGCAAAACCCACATTAGCTCTAGCCAGTGCCGGCGCGTCATTAATACCATCACCCACCATACCTACTGTAGCTCCATCTGCCTGTAATTGTTTAATTTTTGCCACTTTCTCATCTGGCATAACCTCAGATACAACCTCCGTAATATTGACTGATTTAGCCACTGCTGTAGCGGTTGCATAGTTATCGCCGGTTAACAGTACCACTTTGATGCCAGCTGCTTGCATGCTCTCAACAGCTTTTGCAGAGTCCTCTTTAATAGGGTCTGAGACTGTAATAATAGCTGCAGGAGTATTGTCAATTGCCAAATAGATAGGGGTTTTTGCCTCACTAGCCCTTAGTTGAGATTCGGCCTGTAGTTCACTAATGTCAATCTTGAATTGGCGCATCAAACGCTCATTGCCAAATAACACCTGCTTGCCATCGATATTAGCCTTAACCCCCTTTCCAGTGATAGAGTCAAACTGTTCACAAGGCTTGATATCTAACTGTTGTTGCTCAGCATGATCAACAATGGCTTGTGCGAGCGGATGTTCTGATGAGTGTTCTATTGAGGCCGCTAAGCTCAAACACTCCTGGTCGCTCACATGACTTAGAGACATGACATCAGTCACGCTGGGGTGTCCCTGAGTAATGGTGCCAGTCTTATCCAAAACAATAGTATCTAGCTTGCCAGCTTGCTGCACAGCATCTCCATTGCGAATTAGAATCCCGCGTTCAGCAGCCCTACCAACACCAATCATAATGGACATTGGGGTAGCTAATCCTAAAGCACAAGGGCAGGCGATAATCAACACAGTTACTGCTGCAATCAACGCAAACGTGATACCGTACCCAGCGTTCAACCATAAGAAAAAGGCCGCAACAGCGATTAGTACTACAACAGGTACAAAAACTGCTGAAATCTTATCAACCAGTCGACCAATGGCTGGCTTGCTGGCTTGGGCTTTGCGCACCATATTGATGATCTGCGCCAATGCGGTGTCTTTGCCAATCTTGGTAGACACAAATAAAAAGGAGCCAGTCTTATTGATGGTACCGGCACTCACTACATCACCCTTGCCTTTTTTCACAGGTATGGGCTCTCCAGTTAACATGGATTCATCCACACTAGAAGAGCCCTCAATCAGTTGGCCATCCACTGGAATCCGCTCGCCAGGGCGTACTTTAATGGTTTCAGATAAGCCTACTTGCTCGATCGGCAAGTTCACTTCTTGACCATTGCGAATCACCAGAGCCATCTTAGGCTGCAAGCCAATCAAACGTTTAATGGCTTGAGAGGTTTTGCCTCGAGCTTTGCTTTCCAATGCAGATCCAAGATTGATCAGCGCAATAATAATGGCGGTCGCCTCAAAATAGACGTGCCGAGAATCTTCGGGAAAGCTGTCGGCAAACAGTACCACCAACATTGAAAACAACCAGGCAGTACCAGTTCCTAGTGCAACCAATGTGTCCATATTAGCACTACGATTAATCAACGACTTAACAGCGCCCGTATAAAAATGGGCGCCAGAGTAATACATAACGACTAGCGTTACCAGTCCTATCAAGAGCCAAAACACCTGAGTATCTGCACGACCAGCTTCTGGCAGTACACCAAACAAACCCGTAATAAACAGTGGTGCTCCAACTGCCGCTGCGGCTAGTGATTTTTCAATAAGTTTCCGATAATGAGAAAACTCTTGCTGTTCCTTTTCCAGCATTTGCTGCGCATCACTTGCAACAAGTTCAGAGGCATCATATCCAGCATCAACTACAGACTTAATCAGACTCTCTGTTGTCATTGTGCCAGTAACTACAGCCGTATGCTCGGCAAAGTTAACACTCACTTCACTTACACCATCAACCCTACCTAGCGCCTCTTCGACACTAGAAACACATCCTGCACAGGACATGCCAGTAATTGATAAATTAATATCTTTACTTTCCATAAAAATCTACACCACTGTAAATTGGCCCATCATGCCGCGGTCTTCATGTTCTAAGATGTGGCAATGGTACATATATGGGGTCTTGGAATCACTAAACTCTGGAAACTTCATCAGCACCTGCACTGTTTCATATGGATTAACCATAACTGTGTCCTTAAAGCCCAACTCATGAGCTTCTATATCTTCGTCTCTTGAAACGACCTTAAATTGAACATTATGTATATGGAATGGATGTGCCATCATTGACTCATTTTGAATCTCCCAGATCTCCACACTTCCCGCCTTAACAACTTCATCTATGCGATCCATGTCCATGGTTTTATCATTAATTTTCAGCAAGTCTGTTGAGCCCACCATTGCCCCCATCATTAATTGAGGGCCCATAGGCATCTGTAATCGAAATACTCTTGTTTTAATAGATTGTTGAGACAGTATTGGCTCATGCTTCACTAATGCAGTTGGAATGCTTTTAGAGGATTTTTTTGCATTTCTGGCATCAATCTGAAATATGCTAAATTCTGAATTCCCGCCTTGCATCTGACCCATCATCATTCCACCCATACGGCCCCCTGACATTTGATCACTAGCTTCATGACGCAGTATCGGCATGCCTCCATCAGACACATCAACTAAGATTTCTACTCGTTCAGCAGGGGAAAGTTGAACCGAATCTACAGTTACCGCATTTTCTAGTAATCCTCCATCGCTCGCAATAATGCTAAACATACGTTGATCATTAAAACTTAGTTGGTAGGATCTGGCGTTTGAGCCATTTAAAATTCTCAATCTTATTAGCGATTTAGTTGCTTTTAACACTGGACTAACTACACCATTTACCAAAATAGTTTGTCCACTCTTACCCATAAGACCCTCTCTAAAATTTCTCAAATATTGTAAAGAGCCATCTTTGTTAAAATCTTTATCTTGAATGACAACTGGAAAATCATCCACACCATATTCTGATGGCAGATTTAGCTTGTTAGCCTCCGTGTCATCGATAATAAACAAACCAGCGAGACCTTTATAAACCTGCTCTCCAGTCTTGTGTAGTTGATGTGAGTGATACCATAGAGTGGAAGCTGGCTGATTAACATCAAACTCGCTAAGCCAAGTATGCCCCGGCCTAATTGACTGATGAGGGCCGCCATCTGATTTAGCTGGTAACTTCATACCATGCCAATGCAATGTGCTGTCTTCATCAAGCGAATTTTTAACTCTGACATGTACTCGATCCCCCTTATTAACTCTCAAGCTTGGGCCAAGGAAATTCTGGTTAACACCCCATGTTTGTGTTGTTTTATTTGGTAATATTTTGCTAGGACCAGACTGAATTCTCAGATCAAAATATACATCTTTGCCAGAGCGCTCTCCAAGTTCCAAAGCTGGAACCTGAAAAGCATTAGGTGCCGAAAACCCTTTGGCCTGCAATAGCTGCTTTGGCAACAATGCAAATGCCAGTATTGATTGGATAAATTGTCGTCTAGAAAGCATGTTGATTTATCGAGTCAAATCTCTACGTTTTTGTTTGAACTCCTCTTCATCAATCTCTCCTTTTGCATACCTGGCCTCCAGAACACCTAAGGCAGACTGTGATTCTGATTTTTGAGTCTCAAATCCTTTTTTTGCTGCCCAGGCTACCGCAATAATAATAAGTAGTAGTAATATCCACATAAATCCTCCGTTAAATAATCCATAAAACCCGTCATTAGACCCCATCATATTAGTGTAATCATTATTTGACATAGCTACTCCTTTGGTTAAAAATCATTTTTTGAATCTTGCATCATACTTCTCTTGTAATTCAGCCGGCCACAATCCGTAAATGTAGTCAACAACTGCCTGTTTTTCATCTTTGCTTAATCGATCTTTAAAGCCCGGCATCCAGCCTCCTAACTTAACACCGCCATTATCTATGGTAGTCATTAAAACTTTTGGCGAGTGATGCCAAGCGTGCGCAGTTCCGTTAAGAGGTGGTGCAGGATATTTGCCATTTTCATCCCTCTTTTTCCAATCTTTGGTTAAACCTTGCGCTTCTTTTCCATGGCAAGAGATGCAATTTTTTTCAAAAACTTCCTCTCCTAGACTATTACTTGCATCCGCTCTTTTAGTCTCTTCATTGCCTTCTTGTGCACCACTGTCAAAACAGCCTGCCAGAAGCAATGAGCTCATTAGAATAATTAATATCTTCATGCTAATAACCCTCCTTATTGTTTTCTTTGCATGTGTCGCACATAGGCAACAATATCACTCGTCCTCTCAGGTGATACGCCTGTAATTATAGGCATATCTCCAAATTTCCAATGATGCTGCCTGACTCCATTTTTCACCGCATAGAAAAACGACAAATCCGCATGGTGTGAAGGCTTGTATACATCATCAAGTAATGAAGGTCCTTTATCAGTTCCGACTAAATTTGTCCCATGGCATCTTGCGCAGGACTCTTGGTAGTTTTTTTCTCCTCTAAAAATATCAGCCCGAAAATCAGGGCTAGGCAGCAAATTACGACCAGGAGATTTTTGTAAATCAGGCCATTCATCTCTATAGATGAATAACATCAACCCGATAATAGACACTGCCACAAGTAGAATGACTTTATTCACCACTTATCAATGCTTGTCCGTATCATCGTGTTCTGGCTTATCATGATGCCCGTCTGAGTTATCATGTTCCGGTTTATCGTGATGCCCATCTGAGTTATCATGTTCTGGTTTGTCGTGCACTCCTTCAGCATGAGTGTGTCCACCTTCACCAACAAGCTCTTTATACGTTTCTGCATTCATTGTCTTTAATTCTTGAAGAAAGGCTGTCATTTCCCATAATTGTTGGTCGGTATGGAATTCTCCCCATGCGGGCATCCCTGTCATCTTAAATCCGTTCTTAATAGCCCAAAATGTCTCTGCTGGACTGTGTTTATGCTTGCCATCATCCTGATAGAAGATTGGCGGTTCAGGATATAAAGCTTGGCTTAGTTCGGTTGGTTCGACGCCCGGGGCTAAATGGCATTGCACACACATAGCATCATAATTTTTTGCTCCGTTGGCAATCATTTCTTTATTGTCCAATGGTGGTACGATAATATCCTCAGACCCTACGTGTACTGACCTGTCTCTAACCAACTCGATCACCTTTGTGGTGATGTCCCAGTGCTTGTCTGTTGCAGACACATTGTATGACCCTGAAAGGAAAAACGCTGCGCCGCCCGCAAAAGCAATCCCTATTACCGCTAATGCTACAGATGATTTCTTCATATTTGTCACTCCACTTTCTATTGATCGTTTAATCGGTTTTAGCCGGATAAAGCTTAAAATTCACTTAACCCGTAACGTGGGTTACCCGAATCGATTTATCGCTCAACAAAGAGGTAAGTTGAGATAAAGGGCGGCTGATTAAACCATCTTATTTAGATACCATTATAAGAATCGATTGTAATTCTAGTGTATCTGTAAAACGGTTTTTTGTAACAAGATGTAAATGAATTTAACAACTAGGATGGTTGTTAAATTAGCTGATTTTTGGTAAATCGAGATGTGCAGAAACTCCACCTATATTGGCGTTTTCTATTTTAAGATTGCCACCATGCGCAATGGCAATATTCCTAGCAATACTGAGCCCTAGACCAGTGCCTCCAGTCTCTCTATTCCTAGATTTCTCTAATCGATAGAACGGCTCAAATATTTTATCCAACTCTATCTCAGGTATTGAGTCACCACTATTGTGTATGGTGATACGCACAGTGTCGTTGCTGTCCTGCATTGTCACCACAACCTCTCCATTACCATATCGGTACGCATTTTCCAGTAAGTTGGTTAAGCAGCGCCTAATAGCAATTAATTGAATGTACGCAAGAATTCTAACCTTACTACGAATTTCAAATGGCATTCCTAACACCTCGAAATCCTCTTGTAGACTTTCTATCAGCGCTTCCAAATCAACCTTTTGTCTTGATTCTTGCTTCTCTGCACCTCGCATAAAATCAAGAGTGGCACTTACCATTTGCTCCATATAGTCTAGGTCGCCTTTTATCTCACCCCCTAGTTTTTTATCATCTAGCAATTCAGCTCGGAGACGAAGGCGCGTTATTGGTGTCTTTAAATCGTGAGATACGGCAGATAAAATACGTGCTCGATCACTAATAAAACGAACCAATCTTTCTTGCATGGTGTTGAATGCTTTTGCAGCCTGCTGGACCTCTGTAGGACCCTTTACAGATAGCGGGGGGCGCTTAATGTCTTTACCCAGTTCTTCAGCAGCATTAGACAGCGTTGATAGTGGCTCGACAATCCAGCGAACCGTCTTCCATGTTAGTAGCGACACAGTAATTACCAACACTAGCAAGGCAATCACCAAACGCATTGGCCACTCGAAAATTTTCTTAGGCAAAAAGTAATGAAAATCTAGCCACCATCCGTCTTTTAATCTAATCTGCACATGAAATGACTTTACTAATAAAGAAGATTGCGCAAAACTGTCCTTTAATCGCTCCAGGCTGTCAATATGATTTTGATTTGCAAATCCTGAAGGCATTTTTGCCTCAACCACCTCAACATATGCTTCATATCCCAAGGGTAGACTCTGTTGAAGGTACTCCTGAAACAAAAGTAGTAGTTGCTCATCATTGTCATTTTCCATATTAGTTAAATGACCAGATCTTTGTTTAGATTTATTTAATGAAACTTCAACAGGGTAGCCATTAATTGCCTCAACTATAGGCGCTCTGGAGCTGGCATCAACAGAATCCAGTAAAGCAACAATAGAGCTGATCTTATTTGCACTATCTGCGCCAATTGTTTGGTATAGCGCTGAGTCTCTATCGTAAAGATGAATAAGCGCACTTAACAGTTGTGGCACCATTAACCCAACTAACAAAACCGCCAATAGACGTCCATAAAGCGACTGAGGAATGATTTTCATACTGTTTTAGCTGAGCTTTACTTCGGGGGAGAATAAGTATCCCTCGCCGTGAATAGTGTGTAGCATTTTTAAATCTTTAGGGGTTTCATTGAGTCGCTTTCTAATGCGCCCTACCAACACATCAATACTACGATCAAATGATTCATAATCCCTTCCCTGAGAAAGGCCTAATAACTGCTCTCGACTCAATGTCTTGCCGCTATTGTTAATAAACACCTCTAGTAAACGAAATTCGCCCCTACTAAGTGGCGTTACCACTCCCTCTGGAGATATTAAATGGCGACTATGAAGATCCAGTGTCCAATTAGAGAATTCAGCTTTAGCAATGTTCTTGTTATTATGATTACTGTTAGATGCTACACTCCTACGCAATACAGTTTTAATGCGAGCCAGCAACTCTCTCGGGCTAAATGGTTTGGGGATGTAGTCATCAGCACCCATCTCTAAACCTAGGATTCGATCTGACTCTTCGCCCATTGATGTAAGCATGATGACAGGAATATCGGAGTTTACGCGCAACCTCCTAAGTAAAGATAAGCCATCTTCGCCTGGCAGCATCAAATCCAACACAATTAGGTCGACAGGCATCTTCTCTAGCATTGCAAACATTTGCAAACCATCAGTAGCAACATATACTTGAAACTCTGATTTTTGGAGGTACTGCTTTAATAAAAGACGAATCTCTGAATCATCATCAACTATTAATAATTTTATTTTTTTGTTATCCATAACGCTCTATTTGGATTTTACGCGTATTTACGCAGGAATCACAAGCCGGATTCATTCATACAAAATAAGGCACTATATAAATTATAAATATTATGCAAACATGGCTCCGCATAACCCCGGACTTTTCAAGTGCACAATAAAAAGCTCACATCCCCTGTGAGCCTTTTGTACTATGGTGAATTGTGAGCAGAGTAAAAGCCCGACGTTGCTACGCAACTCATCTTGGGAAGAATTCTAGTCTATCAAAATTTCAAACCAACTTTGGCAGCAATACTATCGCTATCACCCGCATCAACATTGGGGGTGCTAATCAACACTATAATATTCTCCCCCTTTTACAAGAAATTTCTTTCCGCTAATTTTCTCGCATTCAGATATAGCCTCAACCAAAGCGCTTTCTATCACGCCTGAGAATGTCAACTTGTAACCATTGCTTTTGACCTCTGTACTAGCTTTTTTAAAAGCCTTCATTAGTTCAGTGTCAACTCTAGCGCTAACCATTTTCTTTTTATCTTGCTCAGAATCTTTCTTGATAAATTTATATGCTTCCATGTGACCTTGATTATTTATTGTTTGTTATTTATATATCTTGAAAAATGAATATAAATAATATATATATTATATATATTATGTATATTAAAAATGTATTGACATTTAATAATTTGTAAGTTAAAAAATGCAACTAATCAAAATAATAGGCTGTATTTAGATTTTAGCAATCAATTGTTTTGAGTTTAATGTGATTCTGGGTTATGAGCTAAAAATAACCCTCGATACTTATTTAATTTATGGCAATACTTGAAAATATAAAACACCAGCCTTTTGAATTTGCGCTATCTTCTGCAGATTCTGAATACGGATTCGCGCCAAACACCAATAGAAAAACAGAAGAAGAGTTTCCTCAAATTTTCTTATCAGACGGAAAACCATGGCATGAAGTTAATCAGTACGCTTTCGCTCGTTATTACGACCAACAGAAAGACTTAAAAACTGTCAAACGCGAGATGACTCACTTATCTCGTTATGCCAATTGGCTGGAGGAAGAGGGACTGCACTGGTTGCACTTTCCCAGAAAAAAATATGAGCGATGCCTGTTTGAATATAGAGGCTATCTAATAAGTCTCAGAAATGAAAATATTTTAGAGCCATCAACAATATCTCAAGCCATGAAAAGTGTAGTGGCATTTTACCGTTGGGCGTCAAACAACGGATATGCTCAAGCGCAATCAAATTTATTTGACGATAGAAATAAAGTTATCTCATTTTTTGATAAGGTTGGATTTGCAAGAACTATGAATGTAGCCTCTTCAGAACTGCACATCCCAAATCGAACAAGATCAGGGACTTTACTAGAAGATGGCCTAACTCCAATTAATCAGAATAGTGTCAAAATTTTAATGACACACCTGTCTAAACATAGCAACTACGAATTGTATCTAATGTTTAAAGTTGCTCTCTTTACAGGTTGTCGCCACGAAACAATAGCGACTCTAAATATTGACACACTTAGGAAATCCTATCCTGATCCATTGCTATTAAATATCATGAGAGTTGAGGTTGGCCCTGGCTCAGGTGTTGAGACAAAATTTGATGTATCTGGAGCAGTTTATTTCCCCGAATCTTTAATTGTTGAATTGATTGAATACTTTAGTTTGGCAAGAGCAATATTAAGACGCTCCAGATCAAAAAAATCATTCCAAAAAAATATATTTTTAACATCGCATGGCAATAGATACACCAATCAAACATTTGGAACACTGTTGCACCGATTGAAAAATGAATTAATTGAATCTGGTCATACTGAATTTGGAAGATTTAAATTCCACCAATTAAGAGCAACTTTTGGAACAATGGTGGCACGTGCACTATTACAAACTCAAGGGATCTCATCTACAAATGCCATTGAATTTGTAAAAGGCGCCATGCTTCACAAAGATGCAAGTACAACCTGGAAATATATCAAATTCATTGAAAAAGAGTCTATCGAAGACAGCTTCTTGGACGCATTGTGGGAAATGTTTACTGGGTCACAAGATGAGTCTCAACAAATCATTGATCAGCTAATAAACCGAGAAAAGTATTGACTACACACAGCCTTCCAAACTTAGTTATTAAACACCCTTCTATTCCATATAACACCCTATCGGTATGGAATTTAACGCCATTTATATACATTGGAGGGGCAAGAATAAAAAGAATTGGAAAATGGCCTTCTAGTGTTGAAAATCTGCCAATTGCCTCGGAACGCATTAAAGCAATTCATACGCTAAAAGAACATGCAATTGGCCTTCTAAATTCTGGATATTCCTCCGAGTCGGTCAAAATGTATTTAACCCAGCTAAAAGCGTTTATTGTATTTGTTGATGAAAACAACCTTAGTCTAACGACTGCAAAAGCAATAGATAAAGCGTTATATGATTACGCAGAGCACAAATTTAACCTTGTTAACAATAAAGTAATAAGCATGCGTTCAGCATACAGGCAAGCCGGCTCCTTACAGAATATCTTTGCCGGGGCATTTGAAGAAGTAAGTTTTGAGGTGAAATTCACCAGACTACATAGAGCGACAAGGGCGACAAGGGCGACAAGTCGTCAAGTAGAAAAAGTAATGCTTAGTGACGCCACTAAATTGTCAAGATTTTGCTTTGATATTGCCAACAACTTTGATCACGAAAGCTTAACAAGTGGCAACATCCCCATTAAGATTAAAGTAAGAGACGAACTTGTAAAAGATTTGGTCAGTCTAACACCTCAAAAACACAACTCTATAACTACAAGCGGGGACTTTATAAACACCCATGCGTATCAAGCTTTCAATCACCGAGTGTCTGCTGAATTCATGATTTTCCTTGCAGTAACTACTCAAAATATTGAAATCGCTCACAATCTTAGGTCTGAAAAATTTAGTTTTAAACCTATTGGTGAAAAATATGAAGTTCGCGAATTCAAACACCGAAAAGGAGGTGAAATTCTATTCAAAATACCAAAAGCATATAAACCCTACTTTGATCTATATTTAGACTTTATTCATAAATACGCCCCAGAATCAAAACAGCTGTTTCCCTTTTTAAAAAAGAGAACTGGGTATATAAAAAGAAGCTCTCAATCAATTATTACCTTTAAAAGCCTTTGCAAGAGCAACAACATTCCTTGGACACCCCCAAGGGAATTTAGAAAAATTGGTGAAAACATCATTATGAGGCTTAGTCTAGATGAGCGGGTTACTGCAGATCACGCAAATCACTCTATTGCAACATTTAGAGAGCGTTACGAATTCCCATCTCTGCAAAGAACAATGATAGAAGTGGGGCGCTTTTGGAGCAAGAATGACCCTTTGATACATGGAGCACCTAAGGTATCTTTATTTAACACACCGTGTAGTGGGTCGCCAAAAGAAATCAAAGATTCAACAGATAGGCTCCCTAAGCCAGATTGTATAACCCCAACTGGCTGTATTGGCTGCACCCATTACAGAGATGAAGACTCGCTAGATTATGTATGGAACTTACATAGCTTCAAATATCTAAAAATCATCGAATCAAGTTTACATCGCTCGAACGAAGAAAAGCCTTCTAATATTGCTATCGATTGGGCAAACCACAAAATAAACTGGTTTAAAAACTCCAAAAATTCAAAACATAAAGAATGGACCAAAGAAGTTGAAATGAGAATTAATGAAGGTCATTATCATTCTACGTGGTCTAGAAAGATCAAAAAATACGAGGGGTAAAAATTGCTGAATCTTAGAGAAAATCTACAATTTAAGGCAGATATTAAATTTGTATCCAAGAAGTCGCCATGCTTTAAGTCCAAAGACTACCCGCCAAAAAATGACTTTGTTATGTCGGTTGACAAGAGCGGAGAGGTTATTAGTCGATATGGTGACGATATTTGGAATTTTAGATCTTTCGAAAATGGGGCAATACTGAAGTTTGAAGAGTATGACAATGTCAACAAACCTCTATTTAAAATGATTATGTATTACATTATCTACAGTCACTTATTCCCCTCAAAATATGCAAGCTTAAAGGATTGGTATAACACTCTGCAACTGTTTTTCAGATACTGTCACGCAAATAAAATTAAAGTTAATGAATTAAATCGATACCCGAAAGCTATTGAGGAGATTGCTAAAAAAAATGCTCAACGTGCGCCAGCATCCTTTAAAAAAAAGGTTTTTCACCTGAATAAATTTTTAAAAAACCATGAACAAATTGGCTTTGTGCTATTAAACGAAAAAAATATTGCGTTATTTGGGTCCTTCAACCCTAATCATGAACATGGTCAAACAGCGTATATTCCCGTGCGTATTTGGACAAACCTTATTAAACACCTTGACTCTATATTTGATGACTTTAATGACAATCAAAAAGAGCTTGAAAAGCTTTACCACTATTTATCCTCTTCTTATATTTCAAATAGAAATAATGGAATTTTTCGATCTAGCCCTTTTGGATCAGAAAGAGCTTTGAACAAGGTTAGATACGGAGGTAGTTTTGAACATTACTTAAAGAAAAATAGCTTATTAGGATTCTTTGAGCGGCATGTTGAACGAAGCAAAACCCATGGAAAATACACCGCTCTTAAATTTTCTGAATTGCTAAATAATATAATGCTTAGCGCTTTTATATATGTCATTTACTACTCGCTCATGAGGCGTAGTGAGGCTTCTTCACTTAGAACAGATTGCCTAATAATAGAAACAGATGCAAGGTTAGGAGAGTTTTTCTTACTCAAAGGAGAGACCACCAAAACCGATCCGGATAGTGATGATCGCTGGGTAGTTTGCGACCATGTTGAACGCGCCGTTTCTGTAGCTAACACATTGCTAAGTTGGAAGTTGAAATATATAGAGGATTCTGAAGAAGTTCATCACATCTTCCAAAAGGTTAATGTGTGGCAAAGAAATCAATTGTCATCAAAAGCAAGAGACTTTTCCTCTTGTAGACATTTAATAAACAGAGATGGTGGTGTGTTTTTTAACACAGAGCAATATCGAATCACTCAAGATGATTATAAAGAAGCTCTTGCTCTTACCCCGTCTTTAGCCAAGGAAGACTGGTTCAAAGTTGGAAACATTTGGCAATTTGGCTTTCATCAATTTAGACGAACTCTAGCAGTCCATTTTGCCCTAAACAAGGTCTCCCCTTCATCCACACAACTTCAAATGAAGCATAGAACAAGAGTTCAGCAGTTTCACTATCAAAACAATACGGGTAGATTGCGCCTGAACAATTTATCCGAACAGGAAGTGGTAAGTGAACATTATGCCGAAATGGCAAGAAACATATCATCTGCTGTATACAAAGAAGATGTGATCACCCACTCAAAATTTACCGCTCCTCAAGAGATTGTTCATTTTATTGAAACAGGTGACATGGAAAAGCTACTAAAAGCTCAAAAAAATGGGATGGTTGGCTATAGAAGGAACTTACTAGGAGGGTGCATGAAACAAGGGTCATGCAAATACGGCGGATTTGATTCAATTTCCCACTGCGCTGGAGGAAATCGTAAAAGCATGTGTTCGGATCTCGTAATTGACACCACCAAAAAACAGGAGTTCGAACAAGATAAAGCGTATTACGAGGAGCAAATGAAGTGCGCTCCCAACAACTCCCCTCGTCACCAATCTCTAAAAGCCGAAGTTAAAAGTTATAAAAAAATTTTAAAGATTATCAAGGATGAAAAAGACAATGGGTGAAGCAGAAAAAAATCTCAGAAAGGCATTTAATCGCCTGAAAGTCAACAAACCTATCAATGTTCCAAAAGGAACCAAAGTAAGCCAAAACAATGTTGCAAGAGAGGCTGGAAAACACCCTACTGCTCTGAAAAAGGATCGATATCCATTATTAGTTCTAGAAATACAAGATTATTTAAAACAGCAAGAAATTGACAAGGATACCCTTGAAAAGAAAAATCAAATACGCAAACAGCGCACTCTTAAACAACAATTAGCAGATTGCAAAAAACAAAGAGACAAATTGTCTTCCATATGTGAAGCACAATATCAATATATAGAACAACTTCAGCACGACACTCTAGAGTTAAAGAAAAATCAAGAGGTATAAACTTAAAATCAAATGCAGCTAAAATTAGTAGAATATTACTAATCCTTGTAAAAACACTATCACAATAAGAGGGGTAAATAATGGTTAGTCTCACAACACCTGTATGCGACTTTGATTTGCCCGCTATTGACTTTGATTTGCCTGATATCTATGGAAACAGTTGGGATCTTGACAAAGCCTCTGGAGAAAATGGATTGTTAGTAATGTTCATTTGCAATCATTGTCCTTATATTAAAGCTATTCTTCCCAAACTCGTTGAAGACACCAAGACATTAAAAGACGAATATGGCGTCAATACAGTAGCAATTATGTCTAACGATCAGTCATTGCATGATGAGGATTCAACTGAAAACATGATCCAAATATCGGAAGAAATGAATTTCTCGTTTCCGTACTTAATTGATGAAACACAAGAAGTTGCTAAATCTTACGGGGCAGTTTGCACACCTGACTTCTTTGGTTTATCAAAACATATGACATTGCAATATCGTGGTCGCTTTGACGCTTCAAAAAAAGCAATGTCTCTCAAGGGCACTCGCAGAGATTTGTTGGAGGCGATGAAACAAATTTCTCAAACAGGCAAAGGCCCACTAAACCAAATACCATCCATGGGCTGCTCTATCAAGTGGAAAGAATAAACACTTAAAAACCACAGACAAAAACAACAGCTAAACCCAGTACAAAATCAAAAAAGTATAGACATTGAAGAAAGTGACAATAAGTCATGGTTCTAGTGACTTATTGCCAATGTCTATACTAGAGTCTGTTTACTGTACGACGGCTACAATGCCGAGCTAAAGCTGCAATATCGTGGACGTCTAGACGCCTCAAACAAAAACA
>CAZLDG010000005.1:0-22289 GCA_964558405.1 uncultured Candidatus Thioglobus sp.
AGCCCAAGCAATGCAAACGGTAACTACGTTTCATGGGGTGTGCGTGAATTCGGTATGGCACATATGGTTAACGGCATGATGCTACACGGTGGCTTCAAAGCATACAGCGCAACTTTCTTCATGTTTATGGAATTCATGCGTAATGCGCTAAGAATGTCAGCACTAATGAAGATTGGTTCGGTTTATGTTTACACACACGACTCTATCGGTCTGGGTGAAGATGGCCCAACGCACCAGCCGGTTGAGCAATTAGCAACCATGCGCGTTATTCCTAACTTCCAAACTTGGAGAGGTTGTGATGCGATTGAATCAGCAGTTTCATGGAAGATGGCGATTGTGCGTAATGAAGCGCCAACAGCTTTGGTGTTCTCACGTCAAAACCTAACCCCAATGGCGCGTACTGCCGAGCAAGTGGCTAACATTGAGAAAGGTGGTTACGTACTTAAGGATTGTGACGGTGATGCTGACGTAATCTTTATTGCTACGGGTTCAGAGGTGGCGCTAGCCGTTGAAGCAGCCGAAGCGATGGATGCTAATGTACGTGTGGTTTCAATGCCATGTCCAGAAGCTTTCGATACGCAAGATCAAGCTTATCGTGACTCAGTACTAACACCAGGCACTAAGCGTGTGGCGATTGAAGCCGGCGTTGATCAGTCATGGTACAAGTATGTTGGTCTAGAAGGTGGCGTGGTTTGCATGAGCTCATTTGGTGAGTCTGCACCAGCAGATCAACTATTTAAAGAATTTGGTTTCACAGTAGACAACGTGATTGCTACTGCTAAATCAGTCATTGGTTAATTAATTAATAAATTCGGCGTGCTTAGCGCGCCAATAACGCATTTATGCCCAGCGCATAGATATAACAAAGAAAAGGAGTAAGTAAAATGGCAATTAAAGTAGGTATTAACGGTTTTGGTCGTATCGGTCGTATGGTTTTCCGTGCAATCAAAAAAGATTTCCCTGAATTAGAAGTAGTCGGTATTAACGATCTACTAGAAAACGATTACTTAGCATACATGCTTAAGTATGACACAGCACAAGGTCGTTTCGACGGTGAAGTGGTAGTAGAAGGCGATAACTTCGTAATCGACGGCAAGAAAGTACGTCTTTCAGCTGAGCGTAACCCAGCAGATCTTAAGTGGGATGAAGTAGGTGCGGAAATCGTAATCGACTGTACAGGTTTCTTCCTAACTGAAGAGTCTTGCCAGGCGCACATCGATGCTGGTGCTAAGAAAGTGGTTCAATCAGCCCCTTCAAAAGACGCCACGCCAATGTTCGTATACGGTGTAAACCACAACGACTATGCAGGTCAAGCAATCGTATCAGCGGCTTCTTGTACAACTAACTGTCTAGCGCCAATTGCGAAAGTGATCAACGATAAGTGGGGTCTGAAGCGCGGTCTAATGACAACCGTTCACGCTTCAACAGCAACACAGAAAACCGTTGATGGTCCTTCAATGAAAGACTGGAGAGGTGGTCGTGCAGTATTTGAGAACATCATTCCATCATCAACAGGTGCTGCTAAGGCAGTAGGTGTGGTACTTCCTGAGCTTAACGGTAAACTAACTGGTATGGCTTTCCGTATTCCATCAGTTGACGTATCAGTAGTTGACCTAACTTGCGAGCTAGATAAGCCAGCAACTTATGAAGAAATCTGCGCAGCAATGAAAGAAGCTTCTGAAGGCGAGATGGCCGGTACACTAGGTTATACAGATGAAGCGGTAGTTTCTTCTGACTTCCGTGGTATCAGCGCTTCATCAATCTTTGATTCAGGTGCAGGTATCGCACTAGATGATACGTTTGTTAAGCTAGTATCTTGGTACGATAACGAGTACGGTTACACTTGTAACATGCTTCGTCTAGTTAAGCACGTAGCTTAAGTCTAAAAAAATTACAGCCCACTTTGTGGGCTGTGTTTTATGTCAGATACTTATATCAAAAACTCTCAACTTAGTGTTGATGAAGTGATTGAAAAATTAAAAGAAGCCGTTCCAAACAATCAGTTTGGAATTTTGCATTCTTACGATATTAAACAAACATTGGCCGGTAAAGGTCAAACGTTGGCAGAAGATTGTCACGTGTTTGAAGTTTGTAACCCAAAGGTTGCAAAAGATATCCTGGATAAGGATATGAATTTGGCAACAATGTTGCCGTGCCGTATTTCGGTATATACTCAGGATGGTGCAACCAAAGTTGGATTGGCGCTACCCTCTAAACATATTACTCAACTCTCAGATGCTGATGATTTGTTATCAGTAATTGAAGTAGTTGAACAAGGCTTGATCAAGATTGTTGATCAGTCAGTTGCATAACACAAGTAGGAGAAACATATGTCAGTTATCAATTTAACAGATCTAGATTTAAACGGTAAGCGTGTACTGATTCGTCAGGACCTAAACGTACCTATCAAAGATGGCGTTGTCACTAGTGACAAGCGTATTAAAGCCTCGTTGCCAACCATTGAGTTAGCCGTTAAACAAGGTGCTAAAGTCATGCTAATGTCACACCTAGGTCGTCCAACTGAAGGTGAGCCAGCTGATGAGTTTTCTCTGCAGCCAGTGGCCAATCGCCTAAGTGAGCTACTAGGTACAGAAGTACGCTTAGAGAAAGACTGGTTAAACGGTGTTGAAGTCAACGATGGCGAAGTGGTACTTTGCGAGAACGTACGTTTTAACAAAGGTGAGAAGTCAAATGATGATGACCTGGCTAAGCAAATGGCAGCGCTATGTGATATTTTTGCCATGGACGCTTTTGGTACTGCACACCGTGCACAAGCCTCAACACATGGTGTGGCCAAGTATGCGCCAGTGGCTTGTTCAGGTCCGCTATTATCAGGCGAGCTAGAGGCTCTAGGTAAGGCGCTTGACAACCCAGCACGTCCAATGGTGGCGATTGTAGGTGGTTCTAAAGTTTCTACCAAGCTAACAGTACTTGAGTCTTTGTCTAAGATTGTAGACCAGCTGGTTGTAGGTGGTGGTATTGCCAATACCTTTATTGCCGCTCAAGGTCATAACGTTGGTAAGTCACTTTGTGAAGACGACCTAATTCCAACGGCTAAAGGTCTAATGGACAGCTGTGAAATCCCAGTACCAACGGATGTGGTTTGCGGTAAAGAATTCTCAGAATCAGCAGCGGCTGAAACTAAGGCAGCGAACACGGTTTCTGATGATGATATGATTTTTGACATCGGTCCAGATTCAGCTCAACAGCTAGCTGAGATTATGAAAAATGCCGGTACGATTGTTTGGAATGGTCCAGTGGGCGTATTTGAATTTGATCAATTTGCTGAAGGTACTAAGACACTTTCAATGGCGATTGCCGAATCAGACGCTTTCTCAATTGCCGGTGGCGGTGATACCCTAGCGGCAGTTGATAAGTACGGTATTGAAGACCGTGTGAGCTACATCTCAACAGGTGGCGGCGCTTTCTTAGAATTTCTAGAAGGTAAAAAATTGCCAGCGGTAGCAATGCTAGAGCAGAGAGCGGCGGAGTAACACTTGAGCAGAAGAACTAAAATTCTGGCCACTTTAGGCCCGGCTACTGACAAACCAGGTGTACTGGAAAGTGTCTTAGAGGCTGGTGCCAACGTGGTGCGAATTAATTTCTCGCATGGTGCTGAGCAAGAGCATTTGGATCGAGTTAAAGCGGTTCGCACTTGGGCCAAGGCCAACGATACTTACATTGGTGTTTTAATGGATCTCCAAGGTCCGAAGATTCGCATTGCTTCGTTTAAAGACGGTCAAAAAATCTCATTAGAAAATGGCGATAAGTTCGCTCTAGATGCAGATCTAGACGAGGACGCTGGTAATCAAAATGCAGTCGGTATTGCTTACAAAACTCTGCCACAAGAGGTTAAGCCAGGCAACATTTTATTGCTTGATGATGGCAAGGTGGTGCTTGAGGTAGATAATATCCAAGGCAGTCGTATTAATACCACGGTAACCCAAGCTGGTCCTTTGTCAGATAAGAAAGGTATCAATCTTCGTGGCGGTGGTCTATCGGCCAATGCGCTGACGGACAAAGACAAGCAGGACATCTTAACGGCGGCTAAAGCCAAAGCAGATTATGTGGCGCTATCGTTCCCAATCAATGGTGACGATGTGCGTGAGACCAAGGCGTTATTAGCAGCAGCTGGTTCAAAAGCAGGTGTGATTTCTAAGATTGAGCGTGCTGAATCTTTGGCCGATGAGATTATCACGGATATTATTCAAGAATCAGCCGGCATTATGGTCGCACGTGGCGATCTTGGTGTTGAAATTGGTGATCCACAATTGCCAGCGCAACAAAAGCGTTTGATTAAATTGGCGCGTTCGCATGATCGCGTAGTAATCACGGCAACGCAGATGTTAGAGTCAATGATTCACAACCCAATTCCAACGCGTGCTGAGGTGTTTGATGTGGCCAACGCGGTACTTGATGGTACCGATGTGGTGATGTTATCGGCGGAAACAGCCGCGGGCGACTTCCCACAAAATGCGGTAAAGACCATGCATGAGGTTTGTGTTGAGGCGGAGAAAAATCCAATTGCCAAGACTTCTCATCATCGTCTGCACGAATGTTTTGATCATATTGATGAAACCATTGCTATGAGCACGATGTATGCAGCCAATCATCATCCGGGCGTGAAGGCGGTGGCCTCATTGACTGAATCAGGCAAGACGGCACTATGGATGTCACGCATGAGTTCGAATATTCCCATTTATGCCATGAGTGACTGCGTCGAAACTTTGCGTAAGGTGACTCTATATCGCGGTGTTTACCCCTGCGGTATCAGTAAAGATTCAAACGAACAGTGGAACCAGGTTAATGCCAAGGTGATTGAAACCCTGATAAAAAACCAGGCAGTTAGCAAGAACGATTTGGTAATATTGACCAAAGGTATGTACAAGGACAAATCTGGCGGTACCAACCTCATGAAGATTCTTCGTGTTGGTGAAGCCAATTATTAATTCAATTAAAATAAAAGTAGTAATAAAGATAGGAGCAATACAATGTTAATTTCATTAAGAGAATTACTAGATCACGCGGCAGAAAACGGTTATGGTATGCCAGCGTTTAACGTTAACAACATGGAGCAGGTTCATGCAATCATGGAAGCGGCAGACAAGACCAACTCGCCAGTTATCATGCAGGGTTCTGCAGGTGCTAGAGGTTATGCAGGTGAGCCGTTCTTACGTCACCTAATCTCAGCAGCAACTGAGATGTATCCACACATTCCAGTGGTAATGCACCAGGATCACGGCTCTGAGCCAGCTGTATGTCTGCGTTCAATCCAATCAGGCTTTTCATCAGTCATGATGGACGGCTCTCTAGAAGCTGATGGTAAAACACCTGCTTCATTTGAGTACAACGTGGGCGTTACTGCAGAAGTAGTGAAGATGGCACACGCTGGTGGTGTATCAGTAGAGGGTGAGCTAGGCTGTCTAGGTTCACTAGAGACCGGTGAAATGGGTGAAGAAGATGGTCATGGCGCTGAAGGTAAACTAGACCTTGACATGCTATTAACCGATCCTGAAGAAGCGGCTGAGTTTGTTAAGCAAACCAATGTTGATGCCCTAGCAATCGCTATTGGTACTTCACATGGTGCTTACAAGTTCACCCAAGAGCCAACCGGTGAGATTCTACGTATTGACCGCATCAAGGAAATCCATGAGCGTCTACCAAATACACACCTAGTAATGCACGGTTCGTCTTCAGTGCCACAAGAGTGGTTGAAGATCATTAACGACTTCGGTGGTGATATGGGTCAGACTTATGGTGTACCAGTGGCTGAAATCCAAGAAGGTATTAAGAACGGTGTACGTAAAGTGAATATCGATACAGATCTACGTATGGCTTCAACCGGTGCGGTTCGTCGTCACCTAGTAGACAATCCATCAAACTTCGATCCTCGTAAGTTCTTGAAGGAGTCAACTAATGCGATGATGGAAATCTGTGCGGCGCGCTTCGAAGCTTTTGGTTCAGCAGGTCAAGCTGATAAAATTAGCGTATCTTCACTAGATGACATGAGTCAGAGATACCTATCAGGTGAGCTAGACGCTAACGTTAAGTAAGCACTTAGCACCTGTTAGTAAAAGGCTCGTGCAAACGAGCCTTTTTTATTGAACAAATAACGCATGAATTCAACTAAGCATTATTCAGTCATTGTGATCGGCGGCGGACACGCAGGCACCGAAGCAGCCTTGTCGCCTGCACGCATGGGGGTTAAGACCTTGCTGATTACGCACAATATTGAAACTTTAGGTCAGATGAGTTGTAATCCGGCTATTGGCGGCATCGGTAAAGGTCACTTGGTTAAAGAGATTGACGCCATGGGTGGCGTGATGGCACGTTGTATCGATCAGGCTGGTATTCAATTTAGAACACTCAATGCTTCCAAAGGGCCAGCAGTACGTGCCACACGTGCTCAGGCAGATCGCGTGTTGTACAAGGCTGCGGTGCGCCATGAGTTGGAAAATCAAGCCAATCTGGATCTGTTTCAACAAGCTGTTGATGACATCATCATTGAGAATGACACCATCAAAGGCGTGGTCACGCAAATGGGGCTGAAGTTTACTGCTGATAAGGTGGTGCTAACCTCGGGTACTTTTTTGGGCGGGGTAATTCATATTGGTCAGGCAAATTACGATGGTGGTCGTGCTGGTGATGCACCAGCCAACGCCTTGTCCAGAAAACTCAGAGAATACGATCTGGGTGTGGGACGTCTGAAAACTGGAACACCGCCGCGTTTAGATGGCCGCACTCTGGATTACTCGCTTATGCAAGAACAGCCGGGTGATTTTCCGCTGCCAAGTTTCTCGTTTATGGGCAAGCCGAGTGGTCATCCACAGCAGATTCCGTGTTATATCACCCATACCAATGAGCAAACCCATGATTTTATTCGTGCGGGCTTGAAAGATTCGCCGATGTATACTGGCAATATCGAGGGCATTGGTCCGCGTTATTGCCCTTCGATTGAGGATAAGGTGGTGCGTTTTTCCGAGCGTGATTCGCACCAAATCTTTGTTGAGCCTGAAGGTCTAAGTACCAATGAGGTGTATCCAAATGGTGTGTCAACCTCTTTGCCGTATGCGACGCAAGAAGACTTTATTCATTCAATCAAAGGCTTTGAGAATGCGCATATTGTGCGCCCGGGTTATGCCATTGAATATGACTTTTTCGACCCACGCGGGCTCAAGCAAACCCTAGAGGTGAAAAAAATCTCTGGGCTGTATTTTGCCGGACAGATTAATGGCACAACGGGTTATGAAGAGGCGGCAGCACAAGGCTTGCTGGCCGGTGTGAATGCTGCTTGTGCGGTGCTGGAGCGTGAATCTTGGCTACCAAAACGCGATGAGTCCTATATTGGGGTAATGGTGGATGATTTAATCACCAAGGGCACCAATGAGCCTTATCGCATGTTTACTTCTAGAGCTGAGTATCGTCTATTGCTTAGAGAAGACAATGCCGATCAGCGCCTAACGCCGATTGCTCGAGAGCTGGGTTTGATCGATGAGGCGCGCTGGTCAGCGTTTGAGGCTAAGTATCAACAAGTTGAGAGAGAAAAACAACGCCTGAAAAATACTTGGATTCAGGCCGATGATACTCAGGCCGCCAAGGTTTTGGGTGAGACGCTTAACCATGAGTATTCGCTAGAGGCCTTATTGAAGCGCCCTAAGGTTAACTATCAAACTTTGAGTCAAATTGAGCGTGGTCAGCCTTTTGTTGAAAATCCAGTGGTGGCTGAACAGGTGGAGAATCAGGTGAAATATGCCGGCTATATCAAACGGCAGATGGACGAGATTGAGAAATATCGTAAAAATGAAGACACGCAACTGCCACCCTCCATGGATTATGACGTGATTAAGGCGCTTTCAGCTGAAGTGAGACAAAAACTCAAACAACATCAGCCCGAGACCATTGGTCAGGCCAGTCGTATTCAAGGCGTCACCCCGGCTTCTATTTCCATTTTGTTGGTTTATCTGAAAACCTATAAGCCTCGTGGATAATCAAGCACTACTCAAGGGGGGCGCGCAGACCATGGGCCTGAGTCTGAGTGATACGCAAACTCAGCAACTGCTTGATTATTTAGCGCTGATGATGAAGTGGAACAAAACCTATAATCTCAGTGCCATTCGTTCAACCGATGAAGGCATTAAAAAACACTTGCTTGATAGTCTTTCGGTACTTGAGCATATTGGCCAGGGGCGGCTGCTAGATGTGGGCGCTGGCGCTGGCCTGCCTGGGGTAGTGATTAGTATTATGCGTCCAGATTTATCGGTAACGGTACTAGATAGCGTGGGAAAAAAATGCCGTTTTATGCAGTTTGTGAAAACCCAATTGCAATTGGACAATCTGCAGGTGGTCAATGATCGAGTGGAACAATACCAACCACAACAATGTTTTGAACAAATCACCTCCAGAGCATTTGCCAGCATCGAAAAAACCTTAAAACTCACCCAACACCTATTGTGCGATAATGGCAGTTATCTATTGATGAAGGGCGATCATTTTGAAGATGAGCTAATCGAAGGCGTACGTATTGATGTCCAACAAATCAGTGTACCCTATGTTTCTGATCAGCGATTTTTATTAAGTATTCGGGTGGAAAATTCATGAAAAAAATTCTGTGGTTTTTGCTCTTATTACTGGCCGTAGTATTATGGAAGTTTGATGACATTGTTAAATACAGCGTAGAGAGCATCGCAACTGAGGCGCTACAAACCCCGGTACAGGTGGGTGATGTTAATAGTGATTTTTCGCGCGCGCAACTCAATCTGGATTTTGTTGAAGTGAACAACGCCTCAGGCTTTAAGCATCCGCAAGCATTTAGACTGAATCATGTCAATCTTGAGATTGCCAGTTTTGATGATAAGTTGCTAGCCGTATCCGAGTTGCGCTTTGATGGTGCGCAATTTTTCCTAGAACAGAACAAGCGACGTGTGAATTTGTTGGAGCTCTTTAATCGTTTAGAGCAACGCAGTACTCAGCACAGGCTTGATGTAAATACAGCACAATCAAAACAACCGCACCAATTGCGCGTGCGTATTGAGCGTCTTGTGTTGGTCAATAGTCGCATTCAAATCGACAGCGAATTCTTGCAAGACACAGTGGCATTGCCCGATGTGGTGATTCACAATCTGGGTGGTGATGGCGGTATGCCTATCAAGCAGTTGGGTGTTGAGTTGATGCGCATTGTACTAAGTCGCGTGCAAAAGCAATTACAAGAGCAAGGCTTGCAACTTAGCGAGGATCAAATTAAGGCCGGTATTCGTAAAAAACTCAAGCATGAGTTACAAGACCTAGAAGGCAAATTGGGCGACAAAGCTCAAGATTTATTGGATAAGTTGAGTTGGTAGTATGAGAATTGTTGACTCACATTGTCATTTGGATCGTGTTGATTTGGCCAGTTTTGGCGGCTCAATGCAGAGTATGCTCGCCCAGGCCAAAGAACTTTCCGTGGATCGGTTTTTATGCGTTTGTATTGATTTAGAAAATTTTGGCGCGGTATTATCACTGGCCGAGCAGCATCCGCAGATCTATGCTTCAGTGGGTGTACATCCTACCGAGACCCAGGGCAAAGAGCCTAGTATTGAAGAGCTGGTAGACTTGGCAAAACACCCCAAAGTGATTGCCATTGGCGAGACCGGTTTGGATTATTTTCATATTGATAAAGACACGGCCGACTGGCAAAGAGAGCGTTTTCGACGTCATATTGAGGCGGCGAAACAAGCAGGCAAGCCACTGATTATTCACACCCGTGAAGCCAAAGAAGACACACTGCGCATTTTGCAAGAAGAACAGGCAGAACCCGGGGTGATGCACTGTTTTGTTGAGGATTGGCAGACGGCCAAGAAAGCCTTGGATTTGGGTTTTTATATTTCATTCTCTGGCGTACTAACCTTTAAAAGCGCTTCTGAGCTTAGAGAAGTGGCCAAGCAGGTACCATTGGATCGACTATTGGTGGAAACCGATGCGCCGTATTTAACCCCAGTGCCTTATCGGGGTAAGACCAACTCACCGGCCTATACTTATTATGTAGCCCAGCAATTGGCGCAAGTACGTGGCGAGTCGATTGAGTCGATTGCTCAAGCCACTACCGATAATTTCACTCGCCTATTTGGTGTTGATTAATGGCGGTTAAGTTTCAAACCATTGACGAGGCCGCACAGGGTCAGCGTCTGGATAATTATCTACTTAAGCATCTTAAAGGCGTGCCCAAATCGCACATCTATCGCGTGGTACGCAAGGGTGAGGTGCGTGTTAACAAAGGCAGAAAAAAAGCAGACTATAAACTTAAGTTGGGTGACGTGGTACGCATTCCGCCGATTCGGGTGGCTGAACAAGTGCCAACCAAGGTTTCTCACTCGCTAAATGAGTTATTACAACAATCCATTCTATTTGAAGACAAAGGCCTGTTGGTGATTAACAAGCCCAGTGGCTTGGCGGTACATGGCGGCAGTGGTATTAACACCGGTGCGATTGAGGCGCTGAGGGAGATTTACAATCAGCCCTTAGAGTTGGTGCATCGTTTGGATCGTGCCACCTCGGGTGTGTTGTTGATTGCTAAAAAACGATCGGTACTTAGAGATCTGCACGAACAACTCAGCGCACACCAGATGGAAAAGCGCTATACGGCGCTAGTGAAAAATACCTGGCATAAGAAACGCCACACCATTGATGCGCCTTTGTATCAAAACTCACGTGCTGTGGTGGTTGATAATAAAGGCAAGCCTTCGGTGAGTCATTTCCAGCCTTTAAAAAATTTTGAACAAGACGGCTTTAGCGCTTCTCTGGTGGAAGTATTGATTGAGACTGGACGTATGCACCAGATTCGAGCACATGCCAAATACGCAGGACACGAGTTGGCCGGCGATGATAAATATGGTGATCCGCAGTTTAATCAACAGGTCCAAGATAGGGGACTTAATCGTTTATTTTTGCATGCACATCAGTTGATTTTTACCAATCCTAGCACGGGTGAGTTGCAAAAGGTTCAGGCACCACTCTCTAGCGAATTACAACAATTCTTGGAGCGCTTATGAATGTTTATTTTCGTCTAATGCGCTTGGATCGACCTATTGGTATTTACCTACTATTGTGGCCGACGCTTTGGGCCTTATTTTTGGCAGCAGAGGGCTTTCCACGCCTAGAGCTATTACTGATTTTCATTCTGGGCGTGAGTCTGATGCGTTCGGCAGGTTGTGTGATTAATGACTATGCTGATCGAGAGATTGACAAACATGTGAAGCGTACCGAGCTGCGTCCCATTACCGCAGGTGAAATTTCACCGAATCAAGCGCTTAAATTATTTGCCCTATTGATTGTATTGGCGTTTTTATTGGTACTACTAACCAATACCTTGACCGTGCAATTGTCGTTTGTAGCAGTGGCATTGGCCACACTTTATCCTTTTACCAAGCGTTGGACTCATCTGCCGCAGTTTGTTTTGGGTTTGGCTTTTGCCATGAGTGTACCGATGGCCTTTAGTGCCACCAATAGTAGTATCGACCCTGCTGCCTGGTGGGTGTTTGCTGCCACTGTGGTGTGGACGGTAATCTACGACACCATGTATGCCATGGCCGATCGCGAAGAAGATGTAAAGATTGGGGTGAAGTCAACCGCTGTGTTATTTGCGCGCTATGATCGCTTAATTATTGGAATATTGCAGCTTATATTGGTGTTTTTGCTAATAAATATTGGTGAATTGTTCAATTTAACTCTAATTTATGACATTTCTGTGGCTTTATCGGCAGTTTTAATGATTTATCATCAATTTTTGATTAAAAATCGTGAAAAAAACGCTTGTTTTTCTGCTTTTTTGCACAATCATTATCTCGGCATGTTGATTTTTGCTGGTATTGCACTTTCCGTTAGTCTATAAGGGTTTCGCTCGTTTCTCTTTTTTATAGTAGACGTATATTTTTGATTTTCCTATAAAAATATCTTGACAAAGCTATTTTATGGTGTAAAAAGACCTATAACCAGTAGCAATATTGGGGAATCGTGCAACTAACAAAGGGGGGGAGATATGTTTGATACGATTATTGGAACCATCAAAAAACTCACAGAAGCGGGAATTGCTTTGATTGCTTTGGCTATTGTGGTACAGGTGATTTTTGGCACTGGGGCTTCGGGTGTACCGTTTATTGGTGGAGACATCATTGGCACTATTACTGGTATTGTCGCCAACCTTGGCTCACATGGCCTGGTTGGTTTGGCAGCAGTAGCAGTGATTTACGCTTTGTTTGTGCGTAATTAAAGTCATGCTAACAAAAAAACCCGCCGTATAGGCGGGTTTTTTATGATCAAAAGCCAGGTTTAGATGCCACGTAGCAATTCGTTAATACCTACCTTAGAAAGCGTTTTGCTGTCTACTTGCTTTACAATCACCGCGCAATACAGTGAGTATGAACCATCTTTTGATGGCAGGTTGCCTGAAACCACTACCGAGCCTGCTGGGATGCGACCATAGCTAACTTCGCCGGTTTCACGATTAAAGATACGGGTTGATTGACCAATGTATACACCCATTGAAATCACTGAGCCTTCCTCAACGATCACACCTTCAACTACTTCAGAGCGTGCACCAATGAAACAATTGTCTTCAATAATGGTTGGTGAAGCCTGTAGTGGTTCTAGTACGCCACCGATGCCCACGCCACCTGATAGGTGTACGTTTTTACCAATTTGTGCACAAGAGCCAACTGTGGCCCAAGTGTCTACCATGGTGCCAGAATCTACATAAGCACCGATGTTCACGTATGAGGGCATCAGTACTGTATCTGGTGCAACATATGAACCGCGACGCGCAGTTGCTGGTGGTACCACACGAACACCGCTGGCTTTAAATTCTTCAGGCGTCATATCTGCAAACTTAGAAGGCACCTTGTCGTAATATTGGGTAAAGCCGCCTGACATAGGCACATTGTCCTCTAAACGGAACGAGAGTAGTACAGCTTTTTTTAGCCATTCGTTGACTACCCAGTCACCCACGCCACGTTGCTCGGCAACACGCGCCTGGCCGGAGTCGATTAGATGAATGGCTTCTGCCACAGCTTGTTTTACTTCAGCACTGGCTGTTTGCGGGGTAAGATTAGCTCTATCTTCAAAGGCTTGTTCAATAATGTCTTGCATGTTTGGACTCTGTCTGTGTAAAAAAACGCCTATTATATCAGAGCCCTATTTATGCGCTAAGCGCATGTGTTTTATATGTTGAACTGCTGCGGGGTTATTTTGATTTCAATCAAGAAAAAAATCTGGGTTTGATGGTATGATGAGCGCACAATTCAAAGGTGGTCAATCAGCGTTATGACAGATAAAAAAATCCAAGTAGAAAACCTTTACGAAGAAGGCGAACAGTGGGTACAAAACCTCGGTGAAAAAACCGTACATGCCAAGCGCATGAAAGGTAAGTTCCGTAACTTAAAATGGTTGGCAATGTTGGCCTGGTCGGCGTTTTTCTTTGTGCCATATTTGAACTGGAATGGCAAGCAAGCGGTGCTATTTGATGTTGAAAATCGTCAATATCATCTATTTGACATCACCATCTTCCCACAAGACATTTGGATGTTGACCATGGTGTTGTTGTTCTTGGCTATCCTATTGGCAGCCATGACTGCGGTAGCAGGCCGCGTGTTTTGCGGTTATTTTTGTTTTCAAACCATCTGGACCGATATCTTTACCTTTATTGAAGACAAGATTGAAGGTGCGCCGGCCAAGCGTCGTAAACTTGAGAGTGCCCCGTGGAGCTTCTCTAAATTTAGAATCAAACTCACCAAGCACATTCTTTGGCTAGCAGTATCATTTATCTCTGGCGTGACTTGGATGCTGTATTTTGGCGTGGAGTGGGCAGATTATTTTAGTGGTAACCTGACGCCAACCACGATAGCCATTACCTTGTCCATTGGTATTGGTGCTTATATTTTTGCTGGATTTATGCGCGAACAAACCTGTTTGTGGATTTGTCCTTATGCACGTATTCAAGGCGCAATGACCGATAAACAGACCATTATGCCAACCTATGATTTTTATCGTGGTGAACCACGTGGAAAGCTTAAGAAAGGCAAGCAGATAGAGGGCAATGGTGATTGTATCGATTGTAACCAATGTGTGGCGGTTTGTCCGACCGGGGTGGATATTCGTCAAGGCCAGGAATACGGCTGTATTACTTGTGGCCTGTGTATTGATGCCTGTGATGTGGTGATGCAAAAAATTGACAAACCTAAAGGCTTGATTCGCTACACCTCACTAGATGAGATGAAGTTTAACAAGCCGCTGACGGCTTTATATAAGCGCCCAAGGGTGATTATTTATTCGAGTATTTTGCTGGCTGCCTTTTTGGTTTTGGTCAACGGCCTGATGAACATTGCGCCAATGGATCTGAAGGTGTTGCACGAGCGTCAACCGCTGTTTGTACAATTATCAGACGGCTCTATTCGTAATAAGTATGAGATCAAAGTACTGAACAAGAGTAAAGAACCAATGCCAATTTCAATTCGTGTTGAGAGCGATATTAAGAATTTGCAGATGAGTGAAGGCTTGGATCAGGTCATGACGCCAGTGGGCAATGTGAAGTCAATTTTTGTTTATCTCACGGCTTATGAAAGTGATGTAGGTGATGACAACGAGGTGACTTTTGTGATTCAGGGTAGTCAGAGTGTATTAGAATATGACTCTTCTTTCTTTACGCCGAAAAGCATGAGATAAACCATGAGTATGCACAAGTCGCCGACAATGATCATCGGCATCACCCTGTTTTTAATTTTAGTCGCCGGTACCATTTATCGTATTAATACCGCACTAGAGACCCATCCAGGGCTAGTGGTTGAAGATGCTTATGCCAGCGGCGAGTCTTATGGTGACACCCTAGAAGCCAAAAAACAATTGGCTGCTCAGGGCTACAAATTGGGTCTGATATTGCCCAAGGTGGTAACCCACCAAGTTGAACAGACTTATCGCGTGCGCAGCACTCAGCACGGCAAAGGCGTTGACGGTGCGCAGGCAATCGCTTACTTTTATCGACCGCTAGAACAGGTGCATGATTTTTCTCAGCCTATGCAGGCTCAAGGCAATGGTAAGTACGAAACGTCAGTAAACTTGCCGCTCAAAGGGCGTTGGGACGTGGTGGTTGAAGTGACTAAGGGCGACTACTTGCAAAGAGCATCGGCCAAAATGTTTGCGCAATAATTCGAGAATTTAATCCTGATGGCAGTGGTTATGATGATGTTCGTAACTGGCCATGAGGTCTTCCACTTGATCGGCAAATAGATCATTAAACTGCGAATCTTTTAAAATAGCCTCAGGCTGACCCATGCAACAAATGTGATGGTACAAGCACAGCACTTGGGTGGATTCTTTCATCACTCGATGCAGATCGTGCGAAACCATTAGTACCGCACAACCACGCTGTTGATGAATGTCTTGAATCAGTTTATACAAATGCATCTGCCCATTCACATCCAGGTTTTGCGCGGGCTCATCCAAAATCAGAACATCCGGCTCACCGAGCAAGGCGCGCACCAGTAGTACGCGCTGCATTTCACCCCCAGAGAGATGCTGTAGTGATGAGGATAGTAAGGCCTCAACACCGCCCAGGGTGGCGGTTTCCATCAAGAATTTATCCTCAACCTGTTGATTGAGTTGTAGAAATGCTTTGACCGAGATCGGCATAAACTCATTTGGCGCAAAGGCTTGGGGCATATAGCCAATTTTCAAATCTTGTGTTCGAGTCAGTGTACCACTATCGGGTTTAATGAGACCGATGAGGATTTTAATCAGTGAGCTTTTTCCAGCGCCATTTGGACCAATCAAAGTAATAAAATCACCTTGTTTAAGTTCAAAACTCACTTGATCAAGCACGGATTTTTGTTGATGCTTGAGACTGAGATTTTTTGCCTCAATAAGAACTTTAGACATGAACAATGCTGTAAGAGTAATCCGTCTATTTTATCCTACTTCATCCGAGCGTGCTTCCTGCTCAAAGCATGTCTTGATGATGAAAAATCGGTAAAATAAATCCCCATGTCACACAAGCTTATTTTATTGGACGGTTCGGCGTTTTTGTTTCGTGCCTATTTCTCCACGCTATCGCAGAATCTAACCAATGATGAAGGCTTTCCAACGGGGGCAATTTTTGGCGTGGTGGGTGCGATTAAGCGCTTCCAGAGTCAATATCCCGGTGCCAAGTTGATTGCCATCTTCGATGCCAAGGGTAAGAATTTTAGACACGATATTTACCCCGAGTATAAAGCACATCGCAAGCCAGCGGACGATGAGCTGATTATGCAGATTGAGCCCTTGTATGAAATTGTACAAGCCATGGGCTTTCATTTTATGTGTGTGGATGGGGTTGAGGCTGATGATGTAATCGCCACCTTGGCTCGTCAAGCCGATGCGCATAATTTGCAAACCATTATTGCCAGTGGCGATAAGGATCTGATGCAGCTCATTGGCGATAATATCTCCCAAGTTGATATGAAAGGCAACCTGTTTAAACACGAAAATGTGCTGGAGAAAATGGGGGTGCGCCCAGACCAGATTATGGACTTCTTGGCGCTGACTGGCGATAGCGCCGATAATATTCCCGGGGTGCCTAGTGTGGGACCTAAGACCGCCATTAAATGGCTACAAGCCTATGACAACTTGGCTGGTGTGAAAGCCAATGCACATGAGATTAAAGGCAAGGTTGGCGAGAAGTTGCGTGATAATTTTGACTTGTTGGATTTGTCTCATCGTCTGGTTGAGCTAAAGTTTGATGTCGAGCTGCCTTGTGATATTTTGGAAGATGAGCCTGGGGTTGATATGGCCAAACTTCGAGCCTTGTATCAGCGTTATGGCTTTTCTATGTGGCTCAAGCAATTGGGTGAGGCGGAAGTGGAAGTGGCACCTGAGCCGGTGACGCATACCCAAAATGCCGGTGTTGAAGTCGATAAGCTCACCATCACGCCTAAGCATGACATTGATCAGTACAGCCAACAAATTATCTTTACTCAGGCGCAGTTTGAGCAGCTATTGCAGCAGTTGGAAAATGCAAAATCCTTTGTGTTTGACCTGGAGACCACCTCGCTGGATTATCTGCAAGCACGCATTGTGGGCTGGGTGTTCGCTGTCGGTAAACACAGTTATTATTTGCCAGTAGCGCACAGTTATTTAGACGCGCCTCAGCAGTTGGATTTTGAGCAGGTTATGCAAGCCTTAAAGCCTATTTTGCAAAGTCCAAACATTGGCAAAATTGGCCAAAACTTGAAATATGATGCGCATGTATTGGCCAACTACGACATTGAGCTAAACGCGATTGTTGAGGACACCATGCTCAAATCCTATGTGCTGAATTCGGTGGCTACGCGACACAATATGGATGATTTGGCTGAGTACTATCTGGATTATCAAACCATTCACTTTAGCGATGTCGCAGGCAGTGGTAAAAAACAAATTACCTTTGACCAGGTGCAGATTGATACAGCTGCGCCCTATGCTTGTGAAGACGCTATTGTGACTGACCAGCTCAACCAGGTATTGGATGAGCAAATTGCCCAGTATCCCAAGCTGGTTAAACTCTATCAAACTATCGAATTGCCGCTGTTAAAGGTCTTGGGACGCATGGAGCGCAATGGTGTTAAATTGGATGTGGCGGCACTAAACCAACAGCAACTACAAATTGCCAAACAAATGGATGAGATTCAATCTCAAGCCTTTGAGTTGGCAGGCGAGTCGTTTAATTTAGAATCGCCCAAACAAATCCAACAAATCCTATTCTCAGAAGAGGGTTTGGGCCTGGAACCGAAAAAGAAAACCCCAAAAGGCGCTCCTTCTACCAATGAAGAGGCGCTCAAAGCGCTGGATCATCCGCTGGTAGATTTGATTTTGGCCTATCGTTCTTTAACCAAGCTGAATTCGACTTATCTAGAGGCGCTACCCAAACAAATCAACCCCAATACCGGACGTCTGCACAGTTCGTATCACCAGGCAGTAACCGCCACAGGGCGTTTGTCTTCCTCCAATCCGAATTTGCAAAACATTCCGATTCGCACCCCAGAAGGTGCGCGTGTTCGCTCTGCTTTCATCGCCGAGCCGGGTAATGTGATTATTGCGGCGGATTATTCACAGATCGAGCTGAGAATTATGGCGCATATGTCTCAAGATCAAAGCCTGTTAAATGCCTTTGCTCATGACGCCGATGTACACGCTGCCACCGCGGCCGAGATCTTTAATCTGCCCATTGATCAGGTGGATAAAGAGCATCGTCGACGTGCCAAGGCCATTAACTTTGGCCTGATTTACGGCATGAGCGCGTTTGGTTTGGCCAAGCAAATTAATGTCTCTAGAGCCGAGGCCAAGAATTATATCGATACCTATTTTGAAAAATATCCAGGCGTGCTTGAATACATGGAGCGCACCAAAGAATCGGCTAAGAGCCAAGGCTATGTGCAGACGCTGATGGGCAGAAGATTGTATCTGCCACAAATTAATCACAAAAATAAAATGCTGCAACAACACGCACTAAGAACGGCAATTAACGCACCAATGCAAGGCTCTAGTGCCGATATTATTAAGCGCGCCATGCTTGATATTGACGCTTGGATTGGCAAAGATAATGCCGATATTAAAATGCTAATGCAAGTGCACGATGAACTGGTATTTGAAGTGAATGCTGAAAAAGCACAGGCATTTGCTAATAAAATACAATCCCTAATGACCGATGCCTATACACTGGATGTGCCACTGAAGGTAGACGTGGGTATCGGTGAGAATTGGCAACAAGCACATTAAAGACTAAAACCACATGAAAGCACAACTGCAACAATTATTAACCCAAGCATTAGAAGCACTATTGGCCGAGGGCGTGTTAACCTCGTTGCCAAGTGAGATTCGCTTGGATCATTCCAAGGACAAGTCTCAAGGCGATTTTGCCTCGAATATTGCCATGGTCTTGGCCAAGCAAGCCCAGTGTGCACCCAGGGTTCTGGCTGAGAAAATTGTGGAGAAAATTGCTGACGACAGTGCGGTGGATCGTGTGGAGATTGCTGGCCCAGGTTTTATTAATTTCTTCCTGTCTCAAGGCGCCAATGCGCAAGTGCTCGAGGCGATTTTGGCCAAGCGTGAGCAATATGGTCTGAGTGATAGCGGCCAGGGTCAGCGTGTATTATTAGAGTTTGTTTCTGCCAATCCAACCGGACCACTGCATGTGGGTCATGGCCGTGGTGCGGCCTACGGAGCGACAGTATCGAATTTGTTGCGTGCGGTTGGCTATCAAGTGGATAACGAATACTATGTGAATGATGCTGGGCGACAAATGGATATTTTGGCCACCAGTGTGTATTTACGTTATGTGGGCACTCAGCGTTTCCCAGACAATGGCTATCAAGGTGAGTATATTTTTGCGATTGCTCAGCAGCTTAGTGGCGTTGAGAAATTGGATATTTTCACCGATGTACACCCCGATGAGAAAGACGGTGGCGACAAAGAAAAACACATCGATGATTTGATTGTGAATTGTAAAGCGGCCCTGGGTGCGGATTATCGCGTGGTCTTTAATCTGGCGATTGAAAGCATCCTGAGTGGTATCAAACAAGACCTATCAGAATTTGGCGTCGAGTACCAGCAATGGTTCAGTGAGCAGTCTTTGGTGGACTCTAACTTATCACAGCAAACCGTTGAAGCCTTACAGGCCTCTAATCATATCTATGAAAAACAAGGCGCCCTCTGGTTTAAAACCACCGATTTTGGCGACGATCTAGATCGTGTGGTGGTACGTGATAATGGCGTACATACTTATTTTGCTTCAGACATTGCCTATCATCATGAGAAGTTCTCACGTGGTTATGACAAGATTATTAACATCTGGGGTGCTGATCATCATGGTTATATTGCTCGCGTGAAAGCCTCAATTGCTGCGCTTGGTAACGATCCAGATAAGCTGGAAATCCTATTGGTGCAATTTGCCAATCTTTATCGTGGCGGTGAAAAAGTTGCGATGTCAACGCGTTCGGGCTCGTTTGTTACGCTAGAAGAGTTAAGGGAAGAAGTGGGCAACGATGCTGCGCGTTTTTTCTATGTGTTGAGAAAATCTGAACAACACATGGATTTTGATTTGGATTTGGCCAAATCCAAGACTAACGAAAACCCGGTGTTTTATATTCAATATGCACATGCGCGTATTTGTTCAGTGCTCAGACAAGCGCAAGAAAAATTTGGTGACAATGGTGCTTATGACTTGGCACTACTAACCCAGGAGAGCGAGCAACTGCTGATTAAGGAGTTAAATCGTTATCAAGACGTGGTGCTATCGGCAGCCAAGGGTTATGAGCCGCATGTGTTGGCGTATTATTTGCGCGATTTGGCCGGTGCGTTTCATAGTTATTACAATAGCTGCGAATTCTTGGTTGATGAACAACCGCTTAGAGATTCTCGATTGTTGCTGATTGATGCCACGCGACAAGTACTAAACAATGGTCTGGGTCTATTGGGGGTGAGTGCCCCAGCGCAAATGTGAGTGATCAACACCTTAGGGCGCAAGCCCTAGATCCCAGTAGCTCGTTTATTATTCAAGCGCCGGCAGGCTCTGGAAAAACCGAACTACTTACCCAGCGTTATTTAAAGTTGTTATCCATCGCCAAATCGCCCGAGAGCGTATTGGCCATGACCTTTACCAAGAAAGCCGTACACGAGTTGACCACACGAGTGGTACAAGCCTTGCAATCGGCACAGGGTCCACGACCTAATGAGGCGCACAAACAACAAACCTATGATTTGGCTTGTGCGGTACAGGCCAGGTCTCAAGCGCAAGATTGGCACCTGCTAGAAAACATCTCACGTTTGAGAATCACCACCATTGATGGCTTGTCCAGTTTGATTGTGAGTCGTTATCCGCGTCCAGATCAGCTACTGCCCAAACAAGTCATGGCCAACACCTGGGAGGTTGAGCGTTTTTACAAGCAAGCAGCCGAACAAACGCTTTTACTCATTCACGATCAGGAATATCAGGCGCAGATTTCTCGCGTGCTATTGTATTTGGATAATAACGTTAATCGCTATTATCAATTGGTCATGCAAATGCTCTCTAAACGTGATCAATGGATGACGCGCCTATATAAACAAGGCGTGATTGATATTGAGCTTTTAAGTGCCAATAATCATCGCATTATTGAGCAGCACCTGCAGACCTTAAGAGCCAAGGCACAACAATACTTAACGCCAGAGTTATTTGCACTACTGCGCGTTAACACGCGAGGGGAATACCAAGCAATTGAGTCTTTACCCGGGGATCAGCCAGCGGATTTAGAGCAGTGGCAAGTATTAAAGACTTTGCTACTCACCACGGAGAATAAGTGGCGCAAGACGCTGAATAAGACTAATGGTTTTCCGCCAGAGGTTAAGGTGCAAAAACAAGCGTTTGTAAATCTGTTATTGGCCGCGCAAAATGATGAGCTCTTGCGCTTGCTCAGTGCATTAGACCATCTGCCAGATGTGGCGTTTTCAACCCAGCAAGTGGACGCACTTAGTGATATTGCTGCAGTACTCAAATTGGCATTAGCGCAATTGGATGTGTTGTTTGCACAGGCGCAAAAATGTGATTTTATCCAAGTGGCACTGGACGCCCTAGGCGCCCTGGGCGGTAATAACGAGCAACCTGGTGAGGTAGCGCTGTTCTTGGACTACCAATTAGAACATTTGTTAATTGATGAGTTTCAAGATACCTCCATTGTGCAATTTTCTCTTATACGCAAGTTGGTTGACCAATGGAGTGAGGGTGATGGCAGAACCTTGTTTTTGGTGGGCGACCCCATGCAGTCAATCTATCGTTTTCGGGAATCTCAGGTTGGTTTGTTCTTACAAGTAAGAGACCAAGGTATTGGTCCTATTCGTCCTAACTTCTTGCAACTCAGTTATAACTTTCGCTCCAGTGCTGGTGTGGTTAATCAAAACAACCACCTGTTTGCCAAGATTTTTCCTAAGGCTGATCATCTGGATTTGGGCGCGATTAAGTACAGCGACTCTGAGGTGCCAGAGAGTGCTATCAAGGAGGGTGTTCAGGCCATTTGTTATCATGGTATTGCCCACAAGCGCTACGATTTAGAAGCCAAACAAGTGGCAGAGTTAATCGCTCAAGATAGCCAAAGCCAAGAAATTGCCATCATTGCCAGAGGGCGTCGACACTTACAAGAGATTATTGCTGAGTTAAAAGCCCATCAAATTGAGTTTGAGGCGTTAAAGATGTCGGCGCTTAAAGAGCATTTGTTCACGCGCGATTTAATGGCACTAACCAGAGCACTGCTAGATATGGGTGATCGCCTGGCCTGGTTTTCTGT
>CAZLDG010000005.1:22389-53443 GCA_964558405.1 uncultured Candidatus Thioglobus sp.
AGCCCTAGTGCTTTTTTATCAAGCCAGGAACAAACTATCCAGCAACAATATTTGCGTATTGTGGGCGAGGCAGCCACTCAACATACGCTGGAGATGTCTACTATTGAAGGCATGCTCGATGAGTTGTATGCACCGAGCACTGATGCGCGAGTCAAAGTCATGACCATCCATGAGTCTAAGGGCCTGGAATTTGATACAGTGATTATTCCCGGCTTGGGTCGCGTGGGCGCTAGAGACCAGTCTGAGTTGATTTATTTGCAAGAATTCTCCGATGGCTCTTTATTATTGGCGCCGACCAAATCTTATCAGCAACAAAAGCAAAGTCAGACTTATCAATACCTGCGTCAGCTTAAATCACAGCAAGACGACTATGAGATGATGCGTCTGCTGTATGTGGCCATGACCCGTGCCAAGCGTCAAGTGCATTTATTTGCCTGCGCACCAAGTTCTAATAAGGCACCGAGTAAGAGTTTTTTGCAGTGGTTAATGCCACAGTTTTCAGTGCAGTTCTCACAACTACAAGACGCGCAAGACACACCAGAGGTTCAGCGTATTGCACCAAAACTACTGCGCTATCAACAACTGCCTAGCGTCAAAGAGCATACTTTATTGGCAGCAGAACAATTTGACCACACGCAGATGCTTGAGAATCTGTACAAACAAGTCCTAGGCATCTTATTGCATCAATACTATGAGTTTGGTAATTTTGAGACGGACACTCAACAGATTGAACAACAGTTATTGGAAGCGGGGCTGAGCCAAGTACAAGCACATGAGAAAGCCGCGTGGGTAGCGCAGCTCCTAGAAAACACCACCACCGATAGCAAATTTGACTGGCTATTTGCCCAACGAGAATCCAGCTTGAGCGAGGCTGAATTTGCTACCGAACAAGGCAGCATTGTGGTGGATCGTTTGTTTATTGATCAAGACGTGCTGTGGATTATTGATTTTAAGACAGCAGACTTACTAGAGGGCGAAACCATTGAGCAATATATCCAGCGTCAGCAACATGCTCATCAGCGGCAATTACAAAACTACCAGCAGGTGTTAGCCCAAGTGTACACCCAGCCAATTTGCTGCGCCTTGTATTGTCCTGCGGTACAGCAGCTTATTCATATAGGGCATTGATCATCGCCACCGCGTCACAGCCTTGGGCAAAGGCTTGCGCCTGGTTGTCAAAATCAATCCCACCAATACCCACAATTGGAATCTCAAGCTGCGCCTTGGCGGCGCGTAAAACCTCGGGCGCACAATAAGCGGCTTCCGGCTTGGTTTTTGATTTAAACAAAGCGCCAAATGCGACGTAGTCAGCGCCCTGGTCTTGGGCGCGCAGTGCCAAATCCAGATCGTTATAACAGGAAACGCCAATAATACTTTGTACGCCTAAGCGCTCTCTAGCACTGTGAATACTGCCGTCATTCTTGCCCAAATGCACGCCATCGGCCTGGACTTTTTGCGCCAGGTTGATGTCATCATTTATCATAAATACAGTATTATGAGAAGCACACAATTGCTTAAGCTCATTGGCTTCAGAGAGTTTGAGTTGTGCGTCGTCGGTTTTATGACGATATTGCAGTGCATACGGCTGATGGCGCTCAAGCATCTGCTGAATAAGCAACACATTTAGAATTTGATTTGGGGTTATGGCGTAAAGACCTTTCACAATGGTAAATTTTCAACTAAGACACAATGCACTAATCATCACTTTCATTATAGTGCTAGTTGCGCTAATGTGGGGTTTGATCCGCCTGCTGTCTTATTCATTTGCTGGCGAGGCCACTGAGTTAACAGCGGCTAATCAGCAATCAGCTACTGAAGAGCTGGCTTATATTGAAAAGATTGAGCAATTTGCCTTACAAGAGTTTGACGCCAACCAGCGCTTGTCGCATTTCGTACAAGCGCGACAATATTTTAATTTTGAGGATGCGCCTGCCTTGTTGTTAGATCCTCAGGTGACAACCTATGATTTGACGGGCGTACCAGATTATGTACTGAGCTCTAGTCAGGCTAATTATCTTAATAGTGGCGAGGTGAAGTTCCAAGGTCGAGTGGATATTCGTTCAGCCAATGGCATGACCCACCAAATGCAAACCGACGAACTCTTGGTTAATAGCCAAACCAATGACCTGATTGGCCACAAGCCTGTGACTTATTTGGGCACGAATGCCACTATGCATGCCCAGGGTATGCATATGCGCACCCAGGCTGACACCATGAAGCTAACCGGAAAAACCCGTATTAATCAAGACAATGGGCAGAAAATCCTCACGCAAGACTTGTATATTGATCAGTCAAATAATCAAGAGCGCTATTATGCTGAGCATGACACCACCTATCTCTCTGAGCATAATAAGATTGATGCTGGCGGTATTGATATGGATGCCCAGCAACAAATATTGCAGCTTTTGGGCAAGGCCAAAATTACCCAGGACAGCGGTTCGGTGATTAACACCAAAAACCTGATTATTAATCAGTCAAAAGGACAAGAGCTCTACCACACCAAAGACAAAATTCATTATCTGTCTGAGGTCGCTGATATTAAGGCCTTGGGGATGAATTACGATGCTCAAGCGCAAAAAATTAAACTCACCGGTGGAGTCAGTGGCAAATATGAATAAGCTGTTTTTGTTACTACTTGGTTTGTTGCCACTGGCCTCTCAAGCCTTATTGGCAGATCGCAATCAGCCGATTGAAGTTGAGGCTCATGCGGTTACCATTGATGAGAAAAATGGGGTGAGTCATTATTTGGGCGCTGCCAAGGTTGTGCAAGGGAGTTTATTACTCAGTGCAGAAGAGGTGCATGTTTTTCATACGCAGCGCACAGTTGATAAGGTTCTGGCCAAAGGCAATAGCAAACAACGTGCACATTATCAACAGGCACAACCCAATCAAGCGCGTTTTATTCAGGCTGATGCTCAAAACATTACCTATTTAATCAATAAGCAATGGGTGCATCTCAAGGGTGACGCGCACCTGGTACAGGGCTTTGATTCATTCAGCGGCGGCGTGCTGGATTATGACATTAAAAATGACAAGGTCATTGCCAGCAAATCCAAAGATGGCACGCAGCGCGTGCGCTTTAAAATCAAGCTCTAGTAATTTTTAGGGAGTGCGCAGATTTTTGCGGTAGAATGATGATTTTTTATCCAAACAATTAACTCAAGATTATGCTAGTACAAGATATTATGTCAGTCGATGTGAAAACCGTCACACCCGATCAACCAGTGAAAGATATTGCCATTATGATGGTGATGGATCATATTAGTGGTGCGCCCGTGGTGGATGAGGATAACAACCTATTAGGTATTATCTCTGAAAAGGATATTTTGCAGCACATGTTTCCTGAGTTAGACGAAGTGATGAGTGATAATCATTTTGATTTTGAAAACATGGAGAACAACTACAAAAGCACCATGAATGTCAAAATTGGCGATCTGATGACCAAGGACGTGGCCAGTATTGATATTGGCATGCCTTGTTTGAAAGCGGCCTCTACCATGTGGCTTCGAAAGTTCAGACGAATTCCAGTCACCGAGAACGGCAAATTGGTTGGCATTGTTAGTATTGGTGATGTGCACCGAGCTATTTTCAAAGCCTGCATGACTGCCTAATTTCACACATATCCCCTTGGGGATATTCTTACATATCACCACAAAATGAGGTGTGCAAAAAAGCGCCTCGGTATAATCGTAGCTTTTTATTAAGTACAGGAAAGTGATATGTCAAAATTAGTACCACCGCATGGTAGTGATACACTAAAACCATTAGCCCTAGCAGGCGACGCGCTAGCAGCAGAGCTAGAAAGAGCTAAATCTCTACCACAAATAACTTGTTCTTCTCGCGAGGAAGGCGACATCGTTATGATGGGTATCGGTGGCTTCACTCCGCTTGATGGCTTTATGAATAAAGCAGACTGGCAGGGTGTATGTGACAATATGACGATGGAAAGCGGCGTATTTTGGCCAATTCCAGTGACACTTTCAACCGACGATGAAGCGGTTAAGGCCGGCGATGAAGTAGCGCTAGTTAGTTCTAAGACTGGCGATATCGTGGCTACTATGCAAGTTAGCGAGAAGTACGAAATTGACAAAGCACACGAGTGCGAAACGGTTTATAAGACGACTGAGATGGCACACCCAGGTGTGGTCATGGTTATGGATCAAGGCAAGTACAATCTAGCAGGTCCAATCAAGGTATTATCAGATGGTGGCTTCCCAGCTAAATATGGTGAGCTATATATGACACCAGCTGAGACGCGCGCTTATTTTGACGACAAAGGTTGGTCAACCATTGCGGCTTTCCAAACACGTAACCCAATGCACCGTTCACACGAATACCTAGCCAAGATTGCGGTTGAGATTTGTGATGGTGTGATGATTCACTCAGTACTGGGCGGCCTTAAGCCAGGTGACATTCCAGCAGAGGTACGTTCAGAGGCGATCTCTAAACTGATTGAAAACTACTTTGTAGACAACACAGTACTACAATCAGGTTACCCACTAGACATGCGTTATGCAGGTCCACGTGAGGCACTACTACACGCACTATTTAGACAAAACTATGGCTGTTCACATCTAATCGTTGGTCGTGACCACGCTGGTGTTGATGACTATTATGGTCCATTTGATGCACACAACATCTTTGATGAGATTGCTGACGATGCACTGATTACACAGCCACTGAAGATCGACTGGACATTCTGGTGTCATAAGTGTGGCGGCATGTCGTCAATGAAGACTTGTCCACACAGCGCTGAAGATCGCGTATTGCTATCAGGTACTAAGGTACGTAAGATGCTTTCAGACGGTGAAGATCTACCTGAGACTTTCTCACGTCCTGAAGTGGCGAAAGTACTACAAGCCTACTATGCCGGCATCAAGGATGAAGACAAAGTAGAAATTAAACTAAGTGGCCATTCAGCGAAGTAGTTCACTAAGTGAAAAAAATAGTAATAGAAAACTATATTAGTATATAATTATTCAGTTTTTGAGACCCTTAATATCCATCATGGAGCTTAGGGGTGTTTAAAAAATTGATAATTTTTTAAATGTGATTGATTTAACCTAAGGAGGAATAAAATATGGATATCACTACAACGCCAATTGCTGCACTAGCGGCTAACACGGCAATTACATGGGCAGATATGCAAATGTATGTAATCGTTATGATCGCGCTAGTTGTTGTTATGACTGTGCTAGATCTAATTCACAAAGGAAGTGCAACTTACTTCTTTAAAAATGCAGAGAAAGCAGAAGCCGCTTTGAAACAAGGTTTGGCTGATGGTAACTCAAACTGCACAATCGGTACAAACGAAGGCCGTTTCAAGGAGCTAACTGCTGGCGACAAAATGGGCGCTCTAGTAGGTACAGTAGTTTCAGACGTTGCAACTGCAGGTGAATTCCATAACCCAGTACGTCGTTTGGTACACATCCTAACTATGTGGGGTTTTATTTTCTTCAACGCTGCAACAGCAATGATCATTTTCGGCGAAGCTGAAACTGCAACATTGGCAACTGTTTGGAACCTAGGCGCAATTATGCTATTTGTTGGTTCTTTCTGGTTCTGGTTTGCATTTAAAGTTGACGTTCGTGCTGAAGGTAACTCATGGACTAACATTGAAATCAGAAAAGACAGCTTTAGTCTTGCACTAATGGCGACATCTCTAAGCGCACTAGGTTGGTCAATGACTGGCGGTGGTACTGGCGTTTGGTTCGCACTAGTAATTGCTTCAACTGCTGCTCTATTTGGCGGTGTTTACTGGTCTAAGTTCTCTCACATGTTCTTTAAGCCGGCAGCTGCGTACAACAAACGCATCATTACGCTTAATGGTACTAACGAAAACCTACCACACGAAACAAGAGATTCTGAGTGGCAGCAAAACAGACATTCAATGGAGCTTCTTAAGAATGCACCAATGAATATGGGTCTTGGTATCAAGCGCGAAGAGCCTAAGCATTACTAATAATTAACTAATTAACTTAAGAAGAGAGGAAATAATATGCCAACTTTTGTATATATGACTCGTTGTGATGGCTGTGGACATTGTGTTGATATCTGCCCATCTGACATTATGCACATCGATGACAAATATCGTCGTGCCTATAACATTGAACCAAACATGTGCTGGGAGTGCTACTCATGTGTGAAAGCATGTCCACACCAAGCAATTGACGTACGTGGTTATGCAGACTTTGCACCACTAGGTCACAGTGTTCGTACAATCCGTGATGAAGAGAAAGGTACGATTGCATGGAGAGTAACTTTCCGTGACGGTCGTGTGAAGAACTTCCTATCACCAATTACAACTAAGCCTTGGGGCCAGAACATTCCTGACTTTAGAAATGAGCCTGCGCCAACTCAAGAGCAGCGTGACTCTCAATTACTATCATTTGAGCCTGAAGCAATTTTCAGCAGCTCTGAAGATGATCACGTAACTGAGCACAAAGAGTTACACACGTTAGAATCTAACGGTTTAGAAATGAAAGAAGGAGTTTACTACTAATGGGTATCAAGACTATTTATGAAAACGACATCGACGTTCTAGTAGCCGGTGCTGGCCTTGGTGGTACAGGTGCTGCATACGAAGCTAGATATTGGGGTCAAGATAAGAAAATCGTAATCGCTGAGAAAGCAAACATCAACCGTTCAGGTGCTGTTGCGCAAGGTCTATACGCGATTAACTGTTACATGGGTACTCGTTGGGGTGAGAACAACCCTGAAGATCACGTACGTTATGCACGTATTGACTTGATGGGTATGGTTCGTGAAGATCTAATGTTCGACATGGCTCGTCACGTAGACTCTGCAGTACACAAGTTTGAAGAGTGGGGTCTTCCACTAATGAGAAACGCTAAGACTAATGCTTACCAGCGTGAAGGTCGTTGGCAGATCATGATTCACGGTGAATCTTATAAGCCTATCGTTGCTGAAGCAGCAACTAAGAACGCTGACAAGACTTACAACCGTGTAATGATTACTCACCTACTAATGGATGAGTCAGGTCGTAACCGTGTTGGTGGTGCGATTGGTTTCAACGTACGTACTGGTAACTGTCACGTATTTAAGTCTAAGACTGTTGTTGTAGGTGCCGGTGGTGCGTCTAACATCTTTAAGCCACGTTCAGTGGGTGAAGGTGCAGGTCGTGTATGGTACGCACCATGGTCTTCAGGTTCTGCATATGCGTTAATGATTAACGCTGGTGCGAAGATGACACAAATGGAAAACCGTATCGTTTTGGCTCGATTCAAAGACGGTTATGGTCCAGTAGGTGCATACTTCCTACACCTTAAGACTTACACTCAAAACGGTTATGGTGAAGAGTATGAGTCAAAGTGGTTCCCAGAATTAGAAAAGATGGTTGGTAAAGGCTACCTAGACGTTGAAGTATCTCACGCAACGCACAGACCTATCCCGACTTGTCTACGTAACCATGCGTTCATCTCTGAAGTAAACGCGGGTCGTGGTCCAATTCACATGATTACAATGGAAGCATTCCAAGACCCTCACTTAGAAGAGGTTGGTTGGGAGAACTTCCTAGGTATGACAGTTGGTCAAGCGGTACTATGGGCTGCGACTGACATCGATCCTAAGTACATCAACCCTGAGCTAACAACTTCTGAGCCGTATGTAATGGGTTCACACGCAACAGGTTGTGGCGCATGGTGTTCAGGTCCAGAGGATATCTCTCCAGATGAGTATCACTGGGGTTATAACCGTATGATGACTGTTGAAGGTCTATTTGGTGCGGGTGACGCGGTTGGTGGTACACCACACGCATTCTCATCAGGTTCATTCACTGAAGGTCGTCTATCAGCGAAGGCTGCTTGTAAGTACATCGATGACGGTAAAGCTGAAGGCATCGTGGTTTCTGATAAGCAAATCAACGATCGTCGTGAAGAAATCTTCAAGCCACTTGAGACTTACAGAATTGGTCGTAACGAAATCGTTGCGGGTACTGTATCTCCAAGCTACATCCTTCCTATGCCAGGCCTACAGCGTCTGCAGAAGATTATGGATGAGTACTGTGGTGGTGTAACAGTGTCTTACATGACTAACGACAAGCTACTAAACATGGGCTTGCAAAAACTAGCGATTCTAGAAGAAGATCTAGAGAAAGTTGGTGCAGAAGATATTCACCAGTTAATGCGTGCATGGGAGCTTAAGCACCGTCACCGTACTTCTGAGTGTGTAATGCAGCATACTTTATTCCGTAAGGAAACTCGCTGGCCTGGTTACTACTACCGTGGTGATGCCATGAAAGTAGATGATGACAACTGGCACGTACTAACTGTGTCTCGCCGTGATCCTAACACAGGTGAGTACACAATGGAGAAGGCACCTCTTTACCACCTAGTAGGTGATATCGAGGACAAGGCTCTAGCGGAACTAAACGCTAAGAAGTAAGCCTAACCCATATTAGAGACGCTGACTCAGGTCTCTAAGGTTGTAAAAAAGACCAACTCTGTTGGTCTTTTTTATCTATAGTAGGTTTAGTATTAGACTTACTATAGATAAAAAACACTATTGATGACCGAGGTAAAACTATGAACATTACAGACAAATCTGATGAGGAATTATTAGCCATTGCGCAGCCGATGTGGGCCGATTTGGTGAAGTATTCTAACAACCAGAACTACGGACTATTTACCAAGCATTTTTCTGATGATATGTTGCGCGGTGCGAATGAAGTAGAAATGGGCAAACAGTTTGCACGCAGTGAGCTAACCAAAAACCTATCAACTGAGTTTGATTTTTTAGGCACCATTCGTCGTGGTGAGTATGTGACCGTTTTGTTCAGACAAAAGCACAAGAAGCAGGACGGTGAGTGGCTGGGTCGTTTGGTACTGGGTTATCAAGACGAGATTGTGAAGATTTTTGGCGCAACCATCTTTTAAGTCATGGCTGAGAAAGTAGCAGACGGAAAACTGGTTGAGTTGACCTATCAGGTCATTGATCAGAAAACCGAAGAAGTGTTGATCCAAGTGGAATATCCCATTGGCTATGTACATGGTGTGAACGACATTCTTTCTGAGCCGGTGATGAAAGAGTTAAATAACTGTGTGGTAGGCGATGTGATTGAAGTGCCAATCGATTGTAATATTCTCTATGGTGAGCGCGATGAAAACTTGGTATTTACCGATTTTATTGACAATGTGCCTGAAGAATACCGCGAAGTCGGTTTGACCATTACCATGGAAAATGACAAAGGCGAACCTAGAGATTTCCTGGTAACACGTGTGGATGAAAAATCAGTCACCATTGATGGCAACAATCCTTTGTGTGGTCGCCATGTGGTCTTTAAGCTAGAAGTGCTTTCTGTGCGTGATGCGACTGAGGAAGAGATCGAGGCTGGTGGTCCAGTGGATGCTGAGCCAGATTTAAACGAGTTGTTGCACTAAAAGGAGCCAATATGCCGATTGATTTTACTGAGTCAGAGATTCAAATTGCCCGTGAGCTGGTTGATAATCGCTGGAGAGAAGACAAAAAAGACATTCACTTGGCTGATATAGAATTCACCAAAAAAGACGAAGAGCAGGCAACCGCTTATCCAGCCCTGGTTTGGGAAGATAAAAGCAGCACGTTTGTGGTTCTAAAATTGGGCGCATTCTCTTATAAGAGTTTTTTCTATTTTGGTATGGACAAGCGTTTTGATACCGGTGTGGATGAGTACAATGATCTGAATGAATGTGTAGACGTACTATTAAAGTCACAAGCGGACTTTATTCTTTCTAAGAGTACCAAGGGTCTTAAGGTAGAAATCAACAAAGATTAAAACCCAGACTCTAACAAATAAAAAAAGGCGCGATTTTCGCGCCTTTTTTGTGGAAACGATTATGATGATGTTTATGTCCATAACAAGAACGATGCAAACTGGCCTAACAATGACCCTGCTCTGGTTTTATTTGAGCATGGTCTCTGTGGCTTATGCGAGTGAACATCATTCAGATTCACTACAGCCAGATACGCAAGAGTTGGTATTGTTACTTCATGGCTTGGGGCGTAGTAATATCGCCATGTGGCGTTTGGCTGATAGGCTGGAGGATGCGAATTATGAAGTGCAGCGCATTGGTTATCATTCAATTGGCACAACGTTGGCGGAAGTCTTGACAGATATTACTGGGCAAATCAATCAGTGTTGCGCCAAAGATCAGCGCAAAATCCACTTGGTTGGCCACTCGTTGGGCGGGCTACTGATTCGCGCTTATTTGCAAGATAATCAACTTTTAAATCTAGGCAGGGTTGTGCTGATTGGTACGCCAAACAAGGGCACAGAGATTGCCAATTGGTTGGGTGATAATCCCGCGGTGAAACTCTTAACACCGATTGCTGTTGAACTCAGTACGCACCAGGATAGCTTTCCTAACCGACTGCCTTTGCCGTATTATCCAGTTGGGGTTATTGCTGGTGTGGTGGATAGGGATAATGAGAATTACCTGCCAGGACGTGATGATGGTATGGTGTCAGTGGAGTCAACCAAGTTAGAAGGTATGCGTGATTTTATTGAGATTAGCAGCGGACATTCGATGATGCGTTATAACGACGAGGTAGCGCAACAAGCCATTAATTTCTTACAACAGGGTCGTTTTTACAAGCCATAAAAAAAGGCGCGAGATTCGCGCCTTTTAATTCAATCTAAAATTATTTTTAGATGAGTGGAATGATTAGGATCGCTACAATGTTGATGATCTTAATCAGTGGGTTAATCGCTGGACCTGCAGTATCCTTGTACGGATCGCCGACAGTATCGCCAGTAACCGCGGCTTTGTGCGCGTCTGAACCCTTGCCGCCAAAGTTGCCATCTTCGATGTACTTCTTGGCGTTATCCCAGGCACCACCACCGGTGGTCATAGAGATTGCCACAAAGATACCGGTAGCAATCGAACCAATCAGTAGGCCGCCCAGTGCTTCTGCACCTAGCCATAGGCCTACTACAACTGGGAAGATGATTGGCAGGATAGACGGCAGTACCATCTCTTTAATGGCGCTACGCGTTAGCATGTCTACCGCTTTAGAATAATCTGGCTTTTGCGAGTAATCCATAATGCCTGGCATTTCCTTGAACTGACGACGTACCTCAGTCACAATACCACCTGCAGCACGACCTACCGCTTCCATGGCCATTGCGCCAAATAGATACGGTACCAAGCCACCCAAGAACAAACCAATAATCACGCGGTGATCTGATAGGTCAAACAAGGTCTTGGTGTCGCCACCCAAAGAGTTGGTAAAGTCGGCAAACAGCACCAACGCCGCTAGACCAGCTGAACCAATTGCATAACCCTTGGTTACTGCTTTAGTGGTGTTACCTACTGCATCCAATGGATCGGTAATGTTACGAATCTCATCAGGCAATTCCGCCATCTCGGCGATACCACCAGCATTATCAGTAATTGGACCATAGGCATCCAGTGCCACAATCACACCGGTCATTGACAGCATTGCTGTGGCTGCAATCGCGATTGAATATAGACCGCCTAGCTCGTATGCACCCCAGATACTGGCACAAACCGCCAATACCGGTAGCGCGGTTGATTTCATTGACAGGCCTAGACCGGCAATTACGTTAGTACCATCACCCGTTTCTGAAGCTCTAGCCACGTGTTGCACCGGATTATATTCGGTTGAGGTGTAGTATTCAGTAACTACTACCATCACTGCGGTGAGTGCCAAACCAATCAAGCCAGCGTAGAATAAGTTAATATCCATGCCCATGTTGGTGGTGACAAAGTAAAAAGCAATCGCCGCCAGAACGCCTGAAACAATCAAACCTTTGTAGAGCGCACCCATGATTGAACCGCCTTCTGAAACCTTCACAAAGAAGGTGCCAATGATTGAGGCAATAATAGAAACCGCGCCCAAAGCTAGAGGATACAAAATTGCATCATTGCCTAGCGCCAGTACGCCGGCTAACATCATCGTCGCTACAATGGTTACCGCATAGGTCTCAAACAAGTCCGCTGCCATACCCGCGCAGTCGCCCACGTTATCACCCACATTATCAGCAATTACTGCTGGGTTACGTGGATCATCCTCGGGAATGCCGGCTTCTACCTTACCGACAATGTCAGCACCCACGTCAGCACCCTTGGTGAAAATACCGCCACCCAAACGCGCAAAGATAGAGATTAGTGAGCCACCAAAGGCCAGACCAATCAGTGCGTGTAAGGCCTTGTCGGTTGCCACACCAGCGCTAAGCATGCCGGCATAAAAGCCTGCTACACCTAGTAGTGCCAGACCTACAACCAACATACCAGTTACGGCACCACCACGAAAGGCCACTTGGAAAGCAGCGTTCATGCCGTGATTGGCCGCTTGCGCGGTACGCGAGTTGGATTTAACCGATACATTCATACCGATAAAGCCAGCTGCCCCTGAGAGCACCGCACCAATTAGAAATCCTAGTCCAACTTCTATACCTAAGAAAAAAGTAATAATGACCAATAGTACAACACCTACCATGCCAATGGTGGTGTACTGACGATTAAGATAGGCCTTTGCGCCTTCGGCAACCGCATCGGAGATCTCTTTCATCTTGTCAGAGCCCGGATCTTGTTTGTTAATCCAGTTAATTGAAATAATGCCGTAGACAACGGCGATGAGTGATGCCCCAATGGCAAGCACGAGCAATGTATCCATTTTTCCTCCTTAATTGATATACATTTCGTTGGCTTAATTATAGTGAAGCCAACGAGGGTGTATATACCCACTAAGGGTAGTGATAGTTTGCTAGAAAGCTATTTATGGCGCGGTTTTTGGCCGTTAATCGGCGTCCCAGTGTTCGGTCTTAATGCCGTGTCCTAGGTCGGCGTCAATCAGTCTGGCGCGTAGCTTTAATAATTTTTCAATCAGAGCGCCTTCACGCTGAGCATAGGCATCGGCATCTGGTGTACGATTAACCACCACACCTAAGAGCTCAGTAATGGCATTACCAATTGAGTTTTGAGAAATGGTGACAATTAACTTGCCTTCATCGTTGCGATAAATCAGTTGTTTAAAGGCTGGTTGCCAGCGAATAGAAGAAGCGTATTTGGCGTCTTCAATACATTTATCACGGACTTTCTTAGCCGCTGATAAAAAGCAGTTGTTAAACAACAAAGTGCGTTCAATCTCTTTAGGGAAATACGCATTGTTAGGTACACCTGAGTTACGACTGGAGACTTGGTTGAAAAAGGTGCGATAAAAATCTAAGAAGCCTTTGAGTACCAAATCGTATTCTTTCCAAAAGTCGATGTTTTTAAGACTGTCAATACCACCCAAAATCTCCCAGCTTGGCAAGCCTTGTGGATAACCGGTCAAGCCTAGAGAAGAAGCTTTACCGGCAACTGGTCTGAGGATTTCTAGATCTAATGAAGACAAAAACTCAACATACACATCTTGCATATAGGCGGCAAATAGCGAATGCTGGCCACCATCGGTAAGATTAGGGTTGTTGACATCAGCCAATTTGGCTTGTTTTAACTCTGATTTGTCAAACACAATAAAGTGGTTGTGCAGCATACGAATACTCGGTACACCGGCTGAGGTAATTGGCCAGGTTGAATCTAGCGAAGCCTCACCAGCAAGTACTAAGTGCTTCTCTGGATCTGGATATTGCTCGAGCATAAAGCCAATAATGATTTGGTTCATGCGATTCCACACTTCACGCACATTATCAGGTAGCTGCGTACGACGCACCGGTCTGCCCAATGGGTTGAGGATACTTTGCGAGGTGTTATAGATAATTGAGCAATCAAACTCGTTTGAGTGTCCCAGTGCTTTACGATATAACAACAAGTCTTCCGCATTGGTTAGCAGGCCGTTGTTCTCAGTTAAGTCTTTTAGGTTTTCAGGCGAGTTAAAGAACTCATTGGGCTTCATGCCCTCAGGTACGTCCAATGGGATGGGACGAAAAGGGGTGGTAATTTCTCTAGGACCTATTGCCATAATATTTTGTCTATTCGGTTAATAAAAAGGGCCCATGTTAGCTTGGCAACACAGACCCTTTTTGTTTTTAAGGCTAAGTTGTTTAGCCTAGTTGTGCGTAAACGCGATCTCTTACCTCATCTAGCGTGCCAACACCGTTAGCAGCGCCGTATTTGGGTGCGTTGTCATCAGCATTCATCCAGCTTTGGTAGTAATCAACCAATGGCTGAGTTTGCTCATGATAAACATCTAGACGCGAACGTACGGTTTCTTCATTGTCATCAGCACGTTGAACTAGGTCCTCGCCAGTCACATCATCTTTGCCTTCAACCTTTGGTGGGTTGTAAACAATGTGATACGTACGGCCAGAGGCTAGATGTGCACGACGACCTGACATACGAGTAACGATGTCCTCGTCTGGCACTTGAATCTCAACCACGTAATCAACCTTAACGCCGTCATTTTTTAGCGCTTCTGCTTGAGCAATCGTACGTGGAAAGCCGTCAAATAAAAAACCATTGGCGCAATCGGCCTCTTGGATTCTTTCTTTAACCAGGCCGATGATAATATCATCAGAAACCAAACCACCTGCATCCATCACTTTTTTAGCTTCAACACCTAGTGGCGTGCCCGCTTTAACTGCAGCACGTAGCATATCGCCTGTTGAGATTTGTGGGATGTCGTATTTTTGACAAATATTGGTTGCCTGTGTGCCTTTACCTGCGCCCGGAGGACCTAATAGAATAACGTTCATAACAACCTCTGATTAAACTTCAAATGAAGGTAGTTTTTTCTCTACCATTGCTTTTTTCATTACCACGTAATCCGGCAAGCCATTCTTATATGGAGGGTAGTTTTCACCTTCGATTAGTGGCTGTAAGTACTCGCGACAAGCCTGGGTAATGCCAAAACCATCATCAGAGATGTAGTCCATTGGCATCATCTTCTCAACGTTCGCAATGTCTTTTAGCTCACCTGAACCAATTTCCCAAGTGTATGGGTTGTTCGAAGTACGAACCACAGCTGGCATTACTGAGTTTTTACCCGCTAGTGCCATTTCAACCGCAGCCTCACCTAGTGCATAAGCTTGCTCAACGTCTGAGTTAGAAGCCAAGTGGCGTGCTGCACGCTGTAGGTAGTCAGCAACTGCCCAGTGGTATTTGTAACCTAGGGCGTCTTTAATTAGATTGGCAACCACAGGTGCTGCACCACCGAGTTGTGCATGACCAAAGTCATCACGTGTGCCTTGCTCTGCTAGGAAGCGACCATCGGCCCACTTGGTGCCTTCTGATACCACCACTGTACAGTAGCCAAATTCTTTCACGTTGGCGTCAACCTTGGCTAGGAATTTCTCCTGGTCAAAGTCCACTTCTGGGAATAAGATAACCACTGGAATTGAAGCGTCAACCAAACCGCCGGCTGCAGCAATCCAACCCGCGTGACGACCCATCACTTCTAGTACGAAAATCTTGGTTGAAGTCGCGGCCATTGAAGCCACGTCAAAACTGGCCTCCATGGTAGAAACCGCAATGTACTTGGCCACTGAGCCAAAACCTGGGCAGTTGTCGGTAATTGGTAGATCGTTATCCACGGTTTTTGGTACGTGAATCGCCTGAATTGGGTAACCCATTGATTCTGAGAGTTGTGATACTTTTAGGCAAGTATCCGCTGAATCACCGCCACCGTTGTAGAAGAAATAACCGATGTCATGTGCTTTAAATACTTCGATTAGTCTTTCGTATTCTGCCTTGTTGTCTTCTAAAGACTTCATCTTGTAACGACAAGAGCCAAAACCACCTGAAGGTGTGTGCTTTAGCGCTGCAATGTCAGCGTCTGTTTCTTTTGAAGTGTCAATTAGATTTTCAGTTAGTGCACCGATGATGCCGTTTTGACCTGCGTAGACTGTGCCGATCTTGTCTGAATGTTTGCGAGCAGTTTCGATTACACCGCAAGCTGAAGCGTTAATTACCGCAGTAACACCGCCTGATTGAGCATAAAAAGCGTTTTTCATTCTCTTTCCTTTTTGCTTAAAAAACCACCAATTATACACAGCGGATAAAAAAAATCTCTATGCCTAAAGGGGTATATTACTGCTCGAAAATGTGGGTGGTAATGCGCCAGGCTTGGCTTGTATCGATTTCAATGGTTAAGCATTTGGCACCACCATGATTGCGAATATTACCGCAAGCGCCCGGATTGATCACCCAAGGGGTTTTATTGATATCAATCACTTGTTTGTGGGTATGGCCATAAATCACCATTTTTGCCTGTGGATAGGTTTGGCGCAATGAATCGTGTGAAGGTTGCTGATGCCCGTGATGATGCCCGTGTTCAATGGCAATAGAGCCACTGTCAAACTCTAGGGTTTCAACGGCATTTAGCCAGTGGATATGCTCGTCATTATTGCCTTTAACCGCCACAAGCTTTTGCTTGGGCTGTAGTTGTTCCAAGGTAGATTCATCGATAATATCACCCACGTGAATGGCAATATCACAATCATTGGCAAGCGCCACAATGTCGGGATGAATAAAGCCGTGGGAATCAGATAAAACGCAGAGTTTGGTCACGAACAAGTATCGGTATTAATAAAGCGCACTATTATACCGCATCTGCAAGTTTTTACGTGATTTGCCTTTGTGATTTTGTATTTTATCAGTACTGACAAGCACTTAAAGATTTGCCAGATTTTTTATCAGAAAAAGCCAAATTTATCCCAATTTTAATGGGCATAATATTGACGTTCATTGGATGAACAAATTTGAGGAGAATGCGCAAGACGGCTTCGGTTTTCTTGTGATAAATACTACATTTATAGGAGATAAATATGGCAGTATTGTTTTCAGACGAGTGGATGAATCAACTTAAAGACGCTTGGAATGAATCAGATGATGTTCGCGGCAAATTAGCCGAGATTAACTTTTCTTCAAAAATTGCTTGTGGCTTTAAAGAGGACGGCCAACCAACGGGTATTTTCGTGGTGGAAAATGGGGAGTGTACTCATGCAGGTGATTACGATGGCAGTGACGTGGATTGGGATATGCGCGCTGACAAGAAGAACTGGATGAAATGGATTGATAAACCACTGGGCATGGGTTCAATGGGCATGGCAGTAACCATGGGTAAATTAAAATTTGAGAAAGGCGATTTTGCGGCGATGATTAAAGACCCAAGAATGGCCAACCCATTTGTGAAAAGTTTTGCACTAATGAGTGCTATTGGTGGCGAGTAATCTACAAGCCATTTGATTAAAAAAGCCCGCGATATGCGGGCTTTTTTAATGGGGTTTGACCGGTACGGTTACCCCAAAGTTTTCAATATTGATAAACCCATCAACCGCTTTATTCTCTGCTTGAGAGCTGGGTTTGCTAATGGCCACCACCGTGCCAATACCATAATCTTTGGCAGAATTAAGAACGGCTAAGGAATCGTCAAAGAAGACGCTTTTGCTTTTATCTAGGCCAATGGCTGCATCGAGTTTATGCCAAAAATCTTGCTGCTCTTTAGGGACGCCATAATCATGTGAGGAAATAATCTCATCAAAATAATCACTTAGATTGGTAACGCGCATCTTGATTTCTAAGGTTTTGCGATGTGCATTGGTGACCAAGAAGATGCGTTTGTTATGCACCTTGGCTTGCTCTAAGAACTCTAAAACAAAGGGGTGAACTTGAATCAGATGGGAGATGTCTTCTTTGAGTTTGGCGATATCAAGCTTAAAGACTTTTTGCCAATAGTCCAAACAATACCAATTGAGCTTGCCTTCTTCGGCGCGCAAAATGGGGTAGATATGATCCTTGGCCTGGTCGTGAGTAAGGTCGTGTTTATTGGCAAAAACCAAAGGCAGGTATTCCATCCAAAAATGCAAATCAAAGTGCAAATCCAGCAGCGTACCATCCATGTCTAATAAGATGGTGTCAATACGTTCCCAGTCGATGACCTGACTCATAACTATGGGTTTATTTGCGTCGCCAAGTAGTGCCAGTTGCACTATCTTCTAAGACAATACCCAGTTCAGTTAGCTCATCTCTGATTTGATCTGATAGGGCAAAGTCCTTATCGGCTCTGGCCTGGTCTCTGCTGGCGATTTTTTCATTAATTTCTGCGTCTGAGAGTGCCACACCCTGGGTTAAGAAAGCCTGTGCATCGGTTTGTAAGATGCCAATATAACCACCGAGCTTAATCAAAAGCTGCGCTAGGGCGTTGGCCAGATCAGCATCCTCATCGCGCGCTGAGTTTACCGCCTTGGCCAGTTCGAACAAGATGCTCAGTGCGATCGGCGTGTTAAAGTCATCATCCAGTGCAGCGTTAAAGCGTGTTTCAAAATCAAAACGTTGTGAGATTTCATTCATGGCTATATCGCTGGCACCCAGACCGCGAATAGCGGTGTATAAACGCGTTAGTGAGGCTTTGGCATTATTCAGATTCTCATCAGAGAAATTCAGTGGTGAACGATAATGCGAGCTCATGATAAAGTAGCGCAGCGTTTCGCCATCATAGCTCTCTAACACCCCGCGGATGGTAAAGAAGTTATTCAGTGACTTCGACATCTTCTCATCATTAATATTGACAAAGCCTACGTGCATCCAGGTATTAACAAAAGTGCAGCCATTGGCGCCTTCGGACTGAGCAATTTCGTTTTCATGGTGCGGGAAGGTGAGATCCATGCCGCCACCGTGAATATCAAAATGATTACCCAGGTGATGATTAGACATGGCCGAACATTCAATATGCCAGCCTGGACGTCCCTCGCCCCAAGGTGAAGACCAGCTCGGCTCAGAAGGTTTGGCCATTTTCCATAAGACAAAATCCAGTGGATCTTTTTTGTCGCTTTCCACATCAACACGGGCGCCAGCCTCTAGCTCATCTAGATTCTTGCCGCTGAGTTTGCCGTATTCAGGAAAATCACGTACCGAATAATACACATCGCCATTCTTGCCCTGATAAGCCATGCCTTTTTCTACTAAAGATTCAATCATATAAAACATCTGATCAATGGCATCGGTAGCGCGTGGCTCCACATCAGGTGGCAATACACCCAAGGCACGCTCATCTTCATGCATGGCTTCAATGAAGCGATTGGTCAGAGCGTAGATGTCTTCTTGGTTTTCCAAAGCGCGAGCAATAATCTTGTCGTCAATATCGGTGATATTGCGCACATATTCCACCTTGGGAAAACGCCGACGCAGATGGCGAGTAATGACATCAAACATCACCAGCACGCGGGCATGTCCCATATGACAATAGTCATACACCGTCATACCGCAGACATAGATACCAACCTGCTCTGGATTAATGGGGTGAAAGACTTCTTTTTGTCGCGTTAAGGTGTTGTAAATTTTAAGCATGGGGCTATTTTACGCAAATTGCTAATCAGGTGGTGCTTTGCACAGGTGAATTATTGGTCTAAATAAAACTTGACTAAAACCCTATTTTTTATAGGTTATCCGCCTAAGTCAAGTTGTATAATGGTTGTTTTTATTGATTTTATTGGAGTAAGTCTATGAGCGTTTTAGTCACACAACAAGCCCCTGATTTCACAGCTGCTGCGGTATTGGCCGATGGCACGATTGTTGAAGATTTTCAGCTGTCTAGCTTAAAAGGCAAAAAGATCGTTATTTTCTTCTACCCACTGGACTTTACCTTTGTTTGTCCATCAGAGATCCTAGCGCACCACCACCGCGTGGCACAATTCGCAGAAAAAGGCGTAGAAGTGGTTGGTGTTTCAATTGACTCGCAATTTACTCATAACGCTTGGCGTAATACCTCAACCGATGACGGTGGCTTGGGTGCGATTGACTTCCCATTGGTCGCTGATGTAAATCACGCGATTGGTGAGGCTTATGGCATTATGCATCCAGCGGGTGTGGCGCTACGCGCTTCATTCTTAATCGACGAGAACTTTGAAGTACGTCACCAAGTGGTGAATGATCTGCCTTTGGGTCGTAACGTTGATGAGATGTTACGTATGGTAGATGCACTAGATTTCCACACTGAGTTTGGCGATGTATGTCCAGCGGGTTGGAATAAAGGCGATGAGGGCATGAAAGACACGCCTGAGGGTGTGGCTGCGTATCTAACCAAGCACGCAGAAGAACTCTAACTCATCTTTGGCTTTATAAATTCACATAGGGAGAGAACAGGTGGATATTTATAAAAATCTCGACAGCATCAGTGCGTTTGCTTTTTGGCTAATTACACTGTCAATGTCGGCTTTGGTTGGTACTTTAATCTGGAAGATTTTCTTCTAAACAAAGACCAATAAACAACAAACAAAAAGAGGGGTTCGCCCCTCTTTTTACTTATATGGGAGATAAAAATGGATTATAAAAAATTAAAATGTTTGGTTTGTGACTGGGTATACGATGAGGCCTTGGGCGCACCGGCGGAAGGTTTGGAGCCAGGCACCAAATGGGACGACATTCCAGCAGACTGGGTTTGCCCGGTTTGTGGCGTAGGCAAGGACCAGTTCGAGATGGTGGAAATCGAGTAAAATATTGATTTTTTAAGTTTTACTCAAGGAAGTCTCATGTCAAAAGTACTCGTATTGCCAGGTGATGGTATTGGCCAAGAAATTGTTGCGCAAGCACTTAAAGTGATCGATTATCTTAATGATAATGCCGAGCTTAATATGGAGTTGGTACACGGTTTAATTGGCGGTACGGCTTATGACGAAACCGGCTCTCCATTGCCACAAGCAACCCTAGACGCTGCACATGATTGCGATTCAATTTTGCTTGGCGCTGTTGGCGGTTATGAATGGGAAGCTCTAGAGCGTGATCTTCGACCTGAGCGTGGTCTATTGGGTTTACGCGCGGAGATGGATTTATTTTCAAATTTGCGTCCAGCAATCTTGTATCCACAACTGGCCGGTGCTTCAACCCTAAAAGAAGAAGTGGTTTCAGGCTTGGATCTAATGATTGTACGTGAGTTGGTGGCCGGTATTTACTTTGGTCAGCCACGCGGTGTAGAACAGCGCGATGGTCAAAAATACGGTTTTAATACCGCGACTTATTATGAGTCTGAGATTGAGCGTATTGGTCGTAGTGCATTTGAAATTGCACAAAAACGTGACAAGCGTGTTTGTTCAGTGGATAAGGCCAATGTGCTTGAGGTTTGTGAGCTGTGGCGCGACACCATGGAGCGTGTTGCCAAGGACTATCCAGATGTAGAACTCTCACACATGTATGTGGATAATGCCGCCATGCAATTGGTACGCGCACCAAAACAATTTGATGTGATGGTGACTTCAAATCTATTTGGCGATGTGTTATCTGATTGTGCGGCGATGCTCACCGGCTCTATTGGCATGCTGCCTTCGGCTTCTTTAAACAAGGATGGTTATGGTATGTACGAGCCAATTCACGGCTCTGCACCAGATATTGCTGGCCAAGATCTGGCCAATCCACTGGCCACGATTCTATCGGTTTCGATGATGCTTCGATACTCACTGGATCAGGCTGAGCTGGCTGATCGTATTGACCAGGCGGTTAATACTGTTTTAGACCAGGGTTATCGTACTCGTGATATTGCCGCTGAAGGTGACAGCGTGGTTGGCACCTCACAAATGGGTGATTTGGTGGTAGCAGCACTAAAGGGTTAAAGATGGAAATTATCGTTTACTCAACCAATAGCTGCCCAATTTGTGTCAAAACCAAAGACCTGCTAAATAAGTGGGGCCTGCCATTCGAGCAAAAAATGATCGATGAAGACCGTGCGCTATTGGCGGAGTTTTCTAAGGTGACAGATGGGGCGCGTATGGTGCCGCAAATTGTCATTAATGGTAAGCATATTGGGGGTTTTAGCGACTTAACCGAGTTGCACATGGACGGCTTTTTCGATTGATATTGTCCTGAATTAAGGCGATCCCGTCATGTTAGATATTACCCCTGAGCTGCTAACCAACCTGCATTGGATTGCTTTGGTTGCGGTGGTGGTGTCCTCAGCCTCAGGTGTTTTAAAAGCCGGTTTTCGTCAATTTGACTTATTTGGTGTGGTCATTATTGCCATTACCACAGGTCTGGGCGGCGGTTCGCTACGCGACATGCTGCTGGGTCAAGAGGTTTTCTGGATTAAAGATCAAATCTATTTCATTGCCTCGTTCTCGAGTGCACTGATTATCTTTGTTTTAGCTCGCACGATTAAGGTGTCTGATCGTCTGTTTTTATTGCCAGATGCAGCCGGTTTGGCAGCCTTTTCCATTGCTGGAACCCTAAGCTCGCTAATGGCAGGTGCACCATGGTTATTGGCCAGTTTTATGGGGGTGGTTACCGGAATTATGGGCGGTATTTTCAGAGACGTATTGTGTAATGAGACGCCACTGGTATTTAAAAGCCCGTTGTACGCCACAGCAGCCTGGGGCGGATCACTATTATTTATTGCCTTGTTGTCGTTTTCGATTCACCCAAGTGTGGCAGCCATTGCCTCGGGTTTGTTGATCTTTATTGCGAGGCTGTTGGCGCTAAAGTATAATTTAGGCTTGCCAAAATTTCGATTCAAGGAGTAGAAGATGACCGATGCGGTTAACAATCCAGATTTACAAAAATTATTAGCGGGTAATGCACGTTATGTTGCCTCAAGCCTAACTCACCCTAACCAATCCGCTGAGCGTCGTGATGAATTGTCTCAAGGCCAACACCCGTTTGCCATTATTTTGAGTTGTGCCGATTCTCGTGTGCCACCTGAGGTGGTATTTGACCAAGGTTTGGGTGATCTATTTGTGGTACGTGTGGCTGGCAATGTGGCTGATCCGGTGGTGATGGCGTCAATTGAATACGCGGTTCTACACCTGGACGTGTCATTGATTATGGTGATGGGGCACTCGCAATGTGGCGCGGTTGGCGCGGCCTGTTCTCGCGGCGAGTTTGATGGCCATATTCCAAGTTTAATGACAGCGCTAGAAGGCCCGTTCCAAAGCGTTAAAGATCAGCCAGGTGATCTGGTACAAAATGTGACATTCGAGAATGCCCGCCAAGTCAGCGAGCAATTAAAACAAACTGGCAATCAATTTGCGGATTTAGTGGCTGATAATAAGCTGACGGTTGTGCCAGCTTATTACGAAGTGGAAACCGGTAAGGTCTCGCTACTATAAGTCTTTTGCCTCAACCTCTAATAACATGCGGTTGAGGTGTTTACCCATTTGTTCTTCATAGCTCACCCAGTCGTGATATTCGCCTAGTCGTGCGTGGGCACCTGGTTTGATTTCGTAGTCGGCCAAATCTTCATCATAACCACGGAGCGCTTCTTCTTTCAGTACCTTTAAATAAGTAAGATAAGGCACCAGTGCTTGATCTGCGTTGCCCGATGGACCGTGACCAGGTACGTAGTGTGAGAGTTGCAGGTCTTTGGCGTATTCCAAGGTGATGATGTTCTCGTGCATATCAGAAGTGCCGCCAAATCCACCAAAGCGTTTGTTCACACCATTATCACCCAAAAATAGTGTGCTAGAGGCCACATGTTCAATCATGATGTCGGTATCGGTATGCGCCTTATTGTCCACATTGTAGTGAATTCTAAAGGTTTCTCCCGCCATACTAATTTCTTGCAAGTGTGTGGTGCCATCGGTTGGATAGGTGGCAATCGTACCATCGGTCGCGCCACCGGTGTAATCGCTCATCAACTTCACCCAATTTTCGCCCGCGCCGTTTTTGGCTTGTGCAATCATCTGTGGATGCGCGTAGATTTTGGCATTGGGGTACTTCTCAATAATGGCATGATTTCCCAGCCAGTGATCACCATGGACGTGGGTGTTGAACACACCGACAATTGGCTTATTAGTGACTTTTTCAATCTCTTCAATAACCTTGCGACCGACATTTAACGCGCTGCCTGGATCCACCACAATCACCCCTTTATCGGCAATAATAATACCCGGATTGTTCATAAAACCTTCGTTCTCGACATTAGGCACACCCAAAGGGCCATGCATAATTTGCACCTGTGGGTTTAGTGCTTCAAATTGATATTCACCGACGTTATCGATAACCCAAGCATTGGCCGATAGTGTGGCACTTAGCGCGATGGCTAATAGACTTTTTTTCATAACTCTCTCCCAAAAAACAATGCATCATTGTACCAAATGATATAATCCAAATCATGCAGAAAAAGCCAGTTGTCACCAATATTAAGGACATTGCCACCACGCGACTATTTAATATTCAGTCGATGGATGTGGAGTTTTCTAACGGACAGAAGCGCCAATACGAACGCCTCAAGCCGCCAGGCGAGGGAGCGGTATTGGTGGTGCCGATGTTAGATGATGATACAGTACTGATGATTTATGAATATTCGGGCGGTACTGATCGTTATGAACTGGCCTTAACCAAAGGTAAGATTGATGCCGGAGAAACCCCGATTGAAGCGGCCAATCGCGAGTTGATTGAAGAGATTGGTTATGGCGCCAAGCGTTTGCAATTTATCAAAAGCATGAGTATTGCCCCAGGCTATCAATCTAATATTACTCACATTGTATTGGCACAAGATCTTTATCCGGCTGAGGCTGAAGGTGACGAGCCTGAGCCACTAACCGTGGTTGAGCATAAGCTCTCTAATCTAGAGCAGTTGGTTTATGATCAAGATTTGACCGAGGCTCGTAGTATTGCTGCTTTGTATATGGCCAAAGAGATGATCAAACAGCAAAGTGATTGACATCCCTGCTGAGTTTATTCTAACTAGCGCACAAACACCTTTTCCCGATGTTGAATTGGCACTTAAAGAGCCTAACGGCTTGATTGCTATTGGTGGGGAGCTCAGTACTGAACGCTTATTATCAGCCTATCAAAGTGGCATATTTCCTTGGTATAGTCAGGGTGAGCCGGTTATTTGGTATAGTCCTGATCCACGCTTGGTCATGACCCCAAATCGACTCCATATTTCTAAAAGTTTGGCCAAAACCCTGAAATCAGCGCGTTTTGAGGTGCGCATCGATCAGGACTTCTCTGCGGTTATTAAGCAATGTCAAACTATTGAGCGCAAAGATCAGGACGGCACTTGGATTGATAATGATATGCTCAGAGCCTATACACAACTGTACCAACAAGGTTATGCGCGCTCGGTCGAGGTCTATCAAGACCAGGCGCTAGTAGGCGGTTTGTACGGCGTGTCACTGGGCAAGGTTTTCTTTGGTGAATCAATGTTTTCACGCACGCGTGACGCTTCAAAAGTGGCCTTGGTGCACCTGGTGCAAAATATGGATTATCAGCTGATTGATTGTCAGGTGGAAAGTTCGCACCTCAAAAGCCTTGGCGCCTATAATATCGGGCGTTCTGCCTTTATTAAAACCTTGGGGGAATTGCTGTAAAATAGCGCTTAAGTTTTTTTTAATTTTCGGAGTAAACAGATGAAACAATCAATCAAAGTATTAACCCTAGTAATCACAGCATTGGTATTAGGCGCTTGCGGCAAAATGGGCGAGCTAGAGAGCGTTAAAACTCAAGCCATTGATAAGCAAACTACACAGCAAGTTGCACCTGCACCTGAGATGCAGATTATGCCGCATAACTCTAAGTAACACATTTGCAGCACTTTTTTTACAATCAGCAACAACTTCAGGCAGAATCGGTTGAGATAGGCGAGCTGATGGCGCGTTATGGCTCGCCACTTTATGTGTATTCACGCTCAGCCATTGAAGACAATTGGCGTGAGTTTGACCAAGCCTTTGGTGCGCGCGATCACCTAGTGTGTTATGCAGTTAAGGCCAATTCTAATTTGGCCGTACTTAATGTGTTGGCCAAACTGGGCGCAGGTTTTGATATTGTTTCCATAGGTGAGCTGGAGCGTGTCTTGGCTGCGGGCGGTGACGCCAATAAATGCGTATTTTCTGGCGTGGCCAAAACAGCCGAAGAAATCAAGCGTGCGCTTGAGGTGGGGGTGTATTGCTTTAATGTCGAGTCAGCCGCGGAGCTTGAGCGTATCGAGGTGGTGGCTGCCGAGATAAACACCCAGGCACCTGTTTCCATTCGTGTTAATCCCAATGTGGATGCCAAAACCCATCCGTATATCTCTACCGGTCTCAAAGAAAATAAGTTTGGCGTAGATATTGATGATGCCATTGCTCTGTACGTAACAGCGCAAAGCCTAAGTCATATACAAATCAAAGGCGTGGATTGTCATATTGGTTCACAGCTGACTGAGGTCTCGCCCTTTATTGATGCGCTGGATAAGGTTCTAGACTTGGTATCAAAACTACAGGATTTGGGCATTGAAATTGCACATTTGGATTTAGGTGGCGGTGTAGGCATTCGTTATGATGACGAACAGACCATTGATATCCAAGCCTATATTCAGTCTGTATTGGCTAAAACTGGCGATATGAAAATTATCATCGAGCCAGGCCGAGCGATTGTGGGTAATGCGGGTGCTTTTATCACTAAGGTCGAGTTTTTAAAACAAAACCCCCATAAGTCTTTTGCCATTATTGATGGCGCTATGAATGATTTGTTGCGTCCTGCATTTTATAATGCTTATCACCAAGTATTGCCAGTGGTGCAAAAGGATCAGGGTATCCATGCGCAATGGGATCTGGTGGGCCCGATTTGTGAAACCGGTGATTTCCTAGCCAAAGATCGAGAACTAACCCTGGAGGCTGGCGATTATCTGGCGATTATGTCATCAGGTGCTTATGGTTTTACCATGAGTTCAAATTATAATTCCAGACCGCGTGTGGCCGAGGTAATGGTTGCCGGCGAGGCGCATCACCTTATTCGTGAGCGTGAAACCATTGCTGATCTATTTGACAAGGAGCACATCGTCAATGACTAAACTAAGTAACAATCAAAAGAAATTCTTACGCTCTATGGGCCATAGTCTCAAGCCCATTGTGATGATAGGTCAACACGGTCTGAGTGAAAATGTATTGGCCGAACTTGAATCTACCATGACCAAGCACGAGCTGCTTAAGATTAAAATTCGTACCGATGATCGAGAGCAGAAACAACAGATGATCGATCAGATTATCAAGTTTTCACAGTCACACTTGGTACAAGTGATTGGCAATGTGATTGTTATTTATCGCGCCTTTGATGAAGAGCCGCAAATCATTCTGCCAAGAAAATGAACATAGCCATTAGTGCGGCCGAAACCTCGGGTGATGTGATTGCTGCACCGGTGGTGGCTGCACTTAAGGCGCAAGATCCCAATAGTCAAATCCAAGGTTTATTAGGTGAGCAGATGCAGGCCCAAGGGGCGCAGATGCTGTGGTCACTGGATAGAGTGAATGTGATGGGCTTTACCGAAGTGCTAAAGAAGCTACCTGGCATTTTGCAGCTTAGAGCCCAAATGTTGAAGCGCTTTATTGAACATCGACCTGATGTATTTGTGGGTGTGGATGCGCCGGATTTTAATTTAAAGCTGGAACATCAACTTCAGGAACAAGGGATAAAAACCATACACCTGGTCTCACCTTCGGTTTGGGCTTGGCGACAAAAACGCGTTGAAAAAATCAAACAATCCTGCGATTTGGTGCTTTGCCTATTTCCATTTGAGGTGGCTTTTTATGAGCAGCATGGTCAGCCAGCGCGTTTTATTGGTCATCCTCTAGCACAACAATTAAAACCCAGAGGCGAGCATCAGCCCAGTCATAAAATCGTGCTTATGCCGGGCTCAAGAGGCGCAGAAATCAAACAACTGTTGCCCGAGATGTTGGGTGCTGCTCAACACATTAGCAAGCAACACCCACAAATGCAATATCAATTGGTATTAGCCAGTCAACAACAGCTGGAAGAAGTGGCGCCGATGTTGACTGAGAGTAATATTCAAGTCTCAGTAGGTGATGCACACACGCAGATTCGACAAGCCGATTTGGTCTTGGTGGCCTCAGGTACGGCTGCTCTAGAGGTGGCCTTGATTGGCGTGCCCATGGTGGTGATTTATCGCCTATCATCGATTAGCTATCAAATCGCCTCTAGACTACTCAAAACCCCGTATGTTTCCTTGCCAAACATCTTGGCGGGCAAGGCCTTGGTGCCAGAGTTAATTCAAGACCAGGCAAGAGACGATCAAATTGCTCAGCAGGCATTGGCACTGCTGGAGCAGGACCATACTCAGTTGGTCCAAGAATTTTCTCAAATTCACGCATCGTTATATCGGGATTCTGCTGAGCAAGCAGCACAAGCAATCCTTGAGGTGGCTCGTGGCTGAGCCTGGCATTCAACAATTGGTCTCACAGGCCTTATTGGAAGACATGGGTGATGGTGATGTCTCTGCTGCGCTATTAGATGATATGCCGGTTAAGGCCCATATTGTTTGTCGTGAGCAGGCGGTGCTATGCGGCATTGCTTATGTTACTGAAGCTTTTGCGCAATTGGATAAGCAAATCAGTATTCAGTGGGCGTTTGAGGATTCGCAGCGGGTTGAACCCAATCAGATTATCTGCACAATCAGTGGCAATGCGCGCGCAATTATTAGTGCCGAGCGTGTGGCGTTGAATTTTTTGCAAACTCTAAGTGCGACGGCCACCCAAACTCAGCATTTGGTGGCAAAGATAGCACATACTAATACCCGATTATTGGACACACGTAAAACCATTCCCAACTTGCGTTTAGCGCAAAAATACGCAGTTACCTGTGGCGGCGGTGTTAACCATCGTCTGGGTTTGTATGATGCGGTGATGCTTAAAGAGAACCATATTATTGCTGCAGGCTCTATTGAAGCGGCGGTGGCAAATGCCAAAGCGCAATACGCTCAATTACCGCTGATTGTTGAGGTGGAGGATTTGGCGCAACTGACTCAGGTGTTAGCGCTTAGCGGTGTTGAACGCATTTTATGTGATAATTTTTCAATTGAGCAATTAAGCCGTGCAGTTGAGATGGCCAAGGGTGTTTACCCATTAGAGGCCAGTGGCAATATTACTGATGATAATATTGTTGAGGTGGCGCAAACTGGTGTGGACTATATTTCCACAGGCAGTATTACCAAGGACATTCGCGCCATTGATTTCTCATTGCGCTTTGTTTAGTGCAAAAAAGATTGGCGAGGTGAGATCGGCCTTGGTGTTGTAGCGTAACTCCTGGTTGTTTTCATCCATCACCACACCACCAGCGCAGCGTAAGATACAAGTACCAGCTGCCGTATCCCATTCTGAACAAGGCCCAAATCTTGGATAATAGTCATAAATTCCTTCGGCAATCTGGCAAAACTTAATCGCACTGCCCAGTTTGGAGACGCGATGATTACTCAGAGAGTCCAGATGTTGTTTGAGCTGTGGATTGCCAATCGAATGATGGCCAATAACCACTTCTCTAGGTGAGTGATCGGCCTGGGTTTTCAGCTGGGTTAGTTGTTGGCCTTGATGCTTATAGGTGGTTTGTTCATCGGTGGTGTAATAATGCGTTTTTGTGCTGGGTGCGTACACCATACCAAACACCGATTTGTGATTTTTAATATAAGCAATGCAGATGCAAAATTCGCCGGTTCTGTCGAGAAAATCACGGGTGCCATCCAGTGGATCGACCAGCCAATATTCGGACCATTGTTGGCGCTGAGTATAATCAATATGTTCGCTTTCTTCGCTGAGAATAGGGATGTCCGGCGTTATCTCCGATAGTGCCTTAACAATCATTTGATGTGCCTTATGATCGGCAATGGTAACCGGTGTGTTGTCTGCCTTGGTTTGCGAGCACATATCCTCACTATAGCAGCCCATAATGAGCTCACCGACTTCGCTGCAAAGTTGAGTTAACTGCGGAACAATAGCATTAAACATAGGCTTGTTATCATACCATTGGCAAAGTAGGTCGACATTAAAAGTGGTGGGCCCACCAGGACTTGAACCTGGGACCAATCGATTATGAGTCGACTGCTCTAACCAACTGAGCTATAGGCCCAAAAAGCGTGATTACTCTAAGAAGCTTGAGAGCTTGTGCGCGCGCGATGGGTGTCTAAGTTTGCGCAGAGCCTTGGCTTCAATTTGACGAATACGCTCACGCGTTACATCAAACTGACGACCAACTTCTTCCAAGGTGTGGTCGGTATTCATATCAATACCAAAACGCATCTTCAATACCTTAGCTTCACGTGGCGATAGGTTGGCCAGTAGATCAGAGGTGGTTTCTCTTAAGCTTTCCTTGGTGGTGGTTTCTACCGGTGAAGATAGGTTGGTATCTTCAATAAAATCACCAATGTTTGAATCTTCATCATCGCCTACTGGCGTTTCCATTGACAATGGTTCTTTGGCAATCTTTAAGATTTTCACAATCTTATTTTCAGGCAGCTCCATCTCTACCGCCAATTCTTCAGGCGTGGCTTCACGGCCAAATTTTTGCAATAGTTGTCGACGTACACGATTGAGCTTATTAATGGTTTCAATCATGTGTACCGGAATACGAATGGTGCGCGCCTGATCAGCAATTGAACGAGTAATGGCTTGACGAATCCACCAAGTTGCATAGGTTGAGAATTTATAACCACGACGATATTCAAACTTATCTACTGCCTTCATTAGACCAACGTTACCTTCTTGAATTAGATCTAGGAATTGTAGACCGCGGTTGGCGTATTTTTTCGCAATAGAGATTACCAGGCGTAGATTGGCCTCAATCATTTGTGATTTGGCCTTCTTGGCACGACGATCACCACGACGATATAATTTGTTTAGGGCTTTAAGCTCAGCGATGGTCAGCTGCATTTCCTCTTCGTACTCGTGCATGTTCTTCTGCGCGTAGTAGATTTCATCTTTGGCTTCATCAAGTTTGGCCTTAACTTTAGCCTCTAGCTTGACGCCGTCCAACCAATCAAAATTGGTTTCATTGCCTGGGAATAGTTCAAAGAATTGCTCACGCTCCATGCCGGCGTATAAACAAGCACTTTGAATGGCTTTTTCTTGTTCTTTAACCTGCTCAACACGGGCGCAGATAACCTCCATCATGGTGTTAACCAGTTTCGGTGCTAGACGCAAGTCAGATAAACTCTTTGAAAGCTTCTCACGTGCTTCGACGGTTTTACTGTCTCTAAAGCCGTGCTTTTCACGCACTTCATCATAAGCTTGAGAACAATGTAGTACGGTTTCAAATCTATCGTAGACTTGTGCCTCATCCGGACCAGTGTACTCCATCTCTTCCATTTCTTCGTACTCTTCGTCGTCATCGAACTCGCCTGCATCAAAGGCAGCTTTTTTCTCTTCGAAGTCTTCCGCATCACCCTGGTAACCAATGATGACATC